>JAISMX010000102.1 GCA_031276515.1 Eubacteriales Family XIII. Incertae Sedis bacterium
CCCTCATGCTTCATCTGCTCGATCAGGAAGGTCGGCGTGCCCGTTTCAAACCAGTAGTAATCGAATTCCCGCTTCGCCAAGGTGTTCAGCACGCTGAACGGATTGAACATCCGTTCGCCTCGCTTGGCGAACAGATAGCCGTCGTAGCGCTTCTTCATTTCGGCCATGGCTTCATCGAGGGTCATGCCGTTGTTCTCGGCCAAGGCCGCGAGCTCCGGGCCGAAGCTGTCCGCAAGCTCGCGCGCGGTTATGCCACACACGCCCGCATACGCTTCTTCCATGCTGATGTCGCGCAGCATGTTCAGATCGCTGAAAACGCTGACCTTGGAGAACTTCGTCACGCCCGTCAAAAGGACGAAGCGCAACCATCTGTCCGCGCTCTTGAGCACGCCGTAGAAGCCCTTGAGCGCGGCGCGGATATCGTCGTTGGCTTTATTTGTTTGCGGGCCTATCCCCGTTTGCGACCCTTGCAAACGGTCGGAAGGCCCCATGCGACGCGTCCTGAACGAACGTGAAGGAAAACTCCCCGGCCTTTGGCCGGTTGGAGTTGACCGCTCCATCGTTTGCAGCAGCGGCCTGTCGTATTCGTCCACCAGCACGACGACCTTGCGACCCGACCTCTCAGCGGCCGTTCGGATCAATTTGTGGAAGCGCGCGGACGGCGATTGCCCCGCGCTTTGCGCGTCAAGCTCCCATTCTTCCTCAAACATGCGCAGATTGGTGTCGAGACCTTCCTCCAGATCCGCGACGCTGCCATACGAAGCCACGTTCAAATCGATGTGCAGCACGGGATGGGACATCCAGTCCTTTTCCAACCGCTCCATCGCAAGACCTTTGAACAATTCCCTCTTGCCCTCGAAATAGGCCCGCAGCGTGGAGAGCAGCAGACTCTTGCCGAAGCGCCTCGGCCGGCCGAGGAAAAACGGCGTGCTCAGCCGCGTCAATTCGTATACGTACTCGGTTTTGTCGACATACACGTACTCCTCGGTGCGCAGTTTTTCAAAATCCTGTATGCCTATGGGCATCTTGCGCATCTTCATCACCGCCTTTCGGGAATTCGCGCGTCAAAATCTCCTTTTGCCATAATCATACCGGCAAACGCGGGGAAAAGCAATAAAGACCCGATTTGACTTCGCCGTCCGCGTCAATACTCGAAGGGATAGATATACCCCTCCACGGGTTCCGCGGGTTCGACGGACGTCACCTCGATCTGCGGCTCCTCAAAGCCCGCGTACTCCCCCTTCCGGACGACGCCGCGCACCTTCACCCACGTATCGGGCGCGAGCTCGCCGGCGGCGGCGTATTTGCAGACCAGGCCGTAGGGCACGAGATCGGCGACGCAGCAGGTCATGCCCAGGCGCGCCGGCACGAACTCGTCGGCGGCGAGCGTTTCGGGATCCTTGAACACAAATCCCGTCACGGATATTTGGCAACCCACGTAGGTGTCCAAATTCATGTACAGCTCGTTCAACCACGAATAAAACGCGTCGTCTTCGACCTCGATGAAAGCCCCCGATGAAGCGTCGGTCGCGGTGATTTCGTCCTGCGGCTCGCCGAATTCCAAATCGCCCTCCGCTTCGCGCGCGGCGGCTTGTGCGGCGGACTGCGCGCCCGGCCCCGCGAAGGCGCTTCCTCCCGCGTAGCCGTAGCCGACGTCCGAGGCCGAAAGCGGACTGTGCGGGAGCAAGAGCAGCAGGATGGGAATCGCGGGTACGAGACAGTGCGCGACGCGCACCCTGTTCCGCGGGCGAAACAGCCTAAAGGCGTCCGCGCCGGCCCACAGCAGCATGACGGCCGCCGCAAAATACAGATAAGGCGCCATGCGAGGCGTGACATAGGTGAGATATTTCCCGCTGTGCGTCAGAGAAAACAGCAGAACCGAAAAACTCGCGTGGCACAGAAGCTCCAGGCATACCTGCGGGTTCAAAGCCCGCGCGCGCGCGAACGCCGTCATAGCGAAACACCTCCGAAAAACGAAAACAGAAACACCGTCGCAAAGCAGATCGCAAACGCGCAGACGGTGAGCCTCGCGACAAATCGCTTTGAAAAGCGGGATGAAAGCATCAGGACGTTCTTGATATCCATCATGGGGCCGAACACGAGAAAGCCCAGCAGCGCGCCCGGCGGGAAGCCGCTCGCGAAGCTGCGCGCGACGACGGCGTCCGACGAGGAGCAGAGAGAGAGGACGAAACCCATGAGCATCATCACGGCCATGGACGCGGCCAAGCCCGCGCCGCTTTGCGCCGAAGCGAAGGCGCCCGCGCCGAAAGCCTGAAACACGGCGGAAACGAATACGCCGATCACGAGATATTTTCCCACGTCGAAGAATTCCGCCTGCGCGTGCCTGAGGAGCAAACCGAGCTTGCCTCCGATGCCCGTGACGCTTTCCGCGTCTTCGAGACAGCCGCAATCGCAGGGCATCGTTGCGGCCAAGGCGCCGCCCGAGGTTATGGGTGTCTTTGGCGGCCGCAGCGCGAACGTGAAGCCGATCAGCACGGCGGAAGCGACGCCCAAGAGAACGCGCGCCAGCATGAAGCGCATATTGCCGCCAAAGGCGTAATACGTCGAAAGCATGACCACGGGATTGATCACGGGCGTCACCGTCATAAAGGTGATCGCCGTCGGCAGCGGCACGCCCTTCTCGACGAGACTGCGGAAGATGGGGATGGACGCGCAATCGCAGACCGGCAAGCAAAACCCGGCCAGGATCGCGGCCGGCATGCCGAGGGCCGGATGTCTCGGGAACCTGTTCTCTATGAACGCCCCGCTGACGAAGATGCGAATGACGGAGGAAAGCAGCACGCCGATTATCAAAAAAGGAATCGCTTGCAGGATGATTCCGAGAAATATGTTCACGATCTTGTTCAGCGGCACCGGCGGTTCGAGCAAGGGCGCCGCGAGCAAGTACAGCGCGACCGCCGGCACGATGGGAATGAGGAAGCGCAGCCACGGGGAAAGCTTCTTGCCCGAAAACTCCTTTAGGATGTCGTCTTGGCAAATCGCCCTGTGAACGCGAAGCCCGGGGTTGAAGGCGCGCAGCAGCCTTTGGAATTTTTTCAAGCCTCGCGCCGTGTAAACGCCGCGCACCACCGCGAAATCGCAGCTCGCCATCTGTTCGGCCGGCGCGCTTCCCGTCCTGCCCGCCAGGGCCTCTAACTTGGCGGCGTCCGCGACGTATATGACCTTGCCGAGCTTGCAAAGGCCGCGCAGCGCCGGGTGCGCGAGCAGAGATTGCAGCGCCGCAAACGGCGTCATTCCGTTCCATTCGATCCAGATCTCATCGACCGCGCGTTCCCGCAGGATGGCGCCCATGCGCTCCGCCACGCCGTCCGGCTGCGCGTCGAGTTCACGCTTTGGAATCGGGAAATCCGCGCAGCGCGCGCCCGAAAACGTCGCTTCGCCGGATTCGAAGCGAAACACCGCTCGTTCCGCGTCGCGCAATTCCGGGCATTGGAGAAATTCGTTTAAAAAGGTCGTCTTTCCGGCATCCAGAAAGCCGGTCACGACGTGGACGGGTATCGGCATTTTAAAGAACTCCGCCGAAAAGCGCCGCCAGCTCCGGCCCGTTCAGGCCGCGGCCGATCACGCACAGGGCGTCGCCCTCGACCGCACAATTTTCGATTTTCGCGTCCCCCGGAAGATATTGTAGGCTCAAAAATCCTTCGCTTCCGCGCAGAATGCCTTTCGCGCGCAGAATCTTCCCCGAGGCCTCCCGCTCCATGCGCAAAACGCAGGCCCGCAGCTCGTCCGAGCCGAACGCACGCTCCGTCCGAATCGTGACGGTGTCGAAGGCGTCCTCGGCAAAGCCGTGCGCGTGTTCTCCGCAGTCGTGTTCGTGTTCGCCGCAATCGTGTTCGTGTTCGCCGCAATGCGCATCATGCGCATGAGGATGTTCGCCGTGCGCATGGCGATGTTCTCCGCAATCGTGCTCGTGTTCCCCGCATTCGTGCTCATGCACGCATCGGTCGTGCTCGTCGTGGACATGCCCGTGATCATGGCAATGCGCGTCGCGGTCGCGCGGCGGTGTGGCCGGATAAAGCAGACGCGCCGCGTCCAAATCGTCCCAAGGCTCCGCGAACAGCTCCGCGCGCGCGTTGAGCGATTCGACGAGCGCGCGCGCGGCGTCCGTGCGCTCGGGGTTCTCCTCCGCGTGGGAAAAAAGCACCGCGTCGGCGTGTTCGATCTGATCCGAGAAAAATTCGCCGAAATTTTCCAGATACGCGCCGCAGCGCGAAGCGTCCACCACCGTGATCTTGCGCTTGACCTCCGCGATGCCGTCAAAGCCGGGATCCGCGCAGGCCGCCGCCACGTCCGACAGCTTGCCCACGCCGGAGGGCTCGATGATGAGTTTGTCGGGTTTGTTGTTCTCGATCAGCCGGCGCAGCGTCTTGACGAGATCGCCCGCAAGGCTGCAACAGATGCAGCCGGCCCGAAGCTCCGCCACCTCCGCGCCTTCCGCGCGAATCAGAGACGCATCGACGCCGACCTCTCCGAAATCGTTTTCGACGATTGCGATGCGCTCGTCCGTGAATGCCTCTTTCAGCAACTTCCGTATCAGCGTGGTCTTGCCCGCGCCCAAAAAACCCGATATTATATAAATCTCCGCAATCATATCAACCTCCGGATCCGCGCGCTCACCCAAGGAAGCGTTAAGCAATGGCTTGCCTAACGGCTTCCGGCGGTGTCGCAATCCTTGCAAGACCCATATATTTCCAAATTATGCCCCATGACGCGAAAATCGCCGTCCTCCAGCTTGGGGACGAAACGCTCCATCGGACAATTGTCCATCGACACGATCTTGCGGCAGCTCACGCAGACGGCGTAGTGCCTGTGACGAAAGCGGTTCAACTCGTATACGGTCGTTTCGCCGCCGAGTATGGACAGCTTGACCGCCACGCCTTTTTTTATCAGAATTTCCAAAATCCTGTACACTGTGGACAGCCTTACAAGCGAGCCGTCCGTCTCGGTTCGCGCGCGGATGTCCGCGGCGCAGAGCGGCTTTTCGGCGCGCTCGAGCACGGCGAGCACGGCCTCCCGCTGCTTGGTTTTCTTCATGCCGTCCGGCCATTCGCTCCCGCGTTCCGCCGCATCCCGTTCAATCACGGCAACACCTCCGCTCTTTCCCGCGCGCTTTCGGCTTCCGGCGCTCCGCGGCGCGCGGCGCCGCGGAGCGCCGCCACCTTCTTCACGAGCAAAATCAACAGAAAACACGCCACGCCCAGCAGCACGATCGTTCCTCCCGGCTTGAGGCGCGCGTAATACGAGAGGAACAGCCCGATCAGCGTGAACGCGACCGCAAAAGCGACCGAGCCGATCACCGTCTGCCTGTAGCTCTTTCCGAACTGCATGGCGCAGGCCGTCGGCACGACCATCATGGAGGACACGATCAGCGCGCCGACCGTGCGCGACGCGACCGACACCGTGACGGCGGTCAGGATGGTGAACACGAAATTGACGCTCCGAACGGGAACGCCCGCGAGACGCGCGGCCCGCTCATCCAAGGTTACATAAAACAGCTCTTTGTAAAGCAAAACGAAGGCCACCAAGACGGCGCAGCTCACGCAGGCCACGAGAATCATCTCAAAATCGCTTATGGCGACGATGCTGCCGAACAGGAAGCTGTTGAAATTGGCGGCGTTCTTGACGAAGCCCGAAAGCACGCCGGCCAAACCGACGCCCGCCGACAGGATGATGGCGATGGACATCTCCGAGTATTTCGGTATGCGCTTGCGGATGGCCTCGATGCTCAGCGCGGCGGCGACGCAGACCGCGCCCGCGCCAACGATGGGATTGATTCCGAGAATCAATCCGGCCGCCACGCCCGCGAGCGATGAATGCGACAGCGCGTCACCCATCATGGACAGGCGTTTCAGCACGACGACGATGCCGATGCAGGGGATGATGACGGCCAAAAGCAATCCGACCGCGAAGGCGCGGCGCATGAAATCATATTCCAGTATATCTATGATTTCCCACCGCCTTCCTTGATCCGCCGCCTCTCGTCTTCCCGCGCGGGATGCTTGTGCTTGTGCGACAATTCTTCCCGGAGCTGCGCCTTGTCGAGCTCGACCATGGAGCCGTCCTCCAAGCAGAACACGCGCGACACGCATTCCGCCGCGCGCGCGATATCGTGCGTCACCATCATGATCGTGAGACCTTTCTCGCGGTTCAGCCGCGAAAGCAAGGCGAGCAGCGACGCGACCGTTTCCGCGTCCACGCCGTTCGTCGGCTCGTCGAGCAGGAGCAGTTCGGGTTCGCTCACGAGCACGCGCGCCAAAAGCACGCGCTGCCGCTGCCCTCCGGAGAGACTTCCGAGCATGCGCCCCGCAAACGCCTCCATGCCCACCCGCGCGAGCGCTTTCCGCGCCTTCTCCCTGTGCGACTTTTTGGGAAGGCGCAGGAAGCCGATATCTGAAAAGAGATTGGCCGTCACGATTTCCTCCGCCGTGGCCGGAAAATTCGCGCCGGAGGACAGGCCGTTCTGCGCCAAATAGCCGACCCTCGGCCATTCGTCGAAGCGGCGAACGTCGCGACCGAACAAGCTGACGCCGCCCGACGCCGGGCCGAGCTCACCGAGCAGCAGACGCAGCAGCGTGCTTTTGCCCGATCCGTTGGCGCCGATGACGCCGGCAAAATCCCCCGCGAAAAGCGAAAACCCGACATGCGAGAAAACCGGCGTGTCCGCGTATTGAAAACCCAAATTGTCGGCTCTGATCACCTCGCTCGGCAGAAGCGCGTCGGGCATGAAGGCCTCCCTTGTGTCGTGCGTCGCCTACTGCAGCGCGGCTTTCAATGCTTCCAGATTCTTGCGCATGACGGAGAAATAGTCGTCACCCGCGGCCAATTCCTCGTCGCCGAGACCCTCAATCGGACTCAAAACCATCGTTTCGGCGCCGACGGCGTCCGCGACGGCTTCGGCCACCTTGGGGCTGACCAATTCCTCGAAGAAAACGACCTTCACGTCGTGTTCGCCGGCAAAATCGATGATTTCGGCCATCTTGGCCGGATCCGGCTCCGAATCGGGCGAAAGGCCCTCTATCGGCACCTGATTGAGCCCGTAAGCCGCGCACAGATAACCAAAGGCTTCGTGCGCGACGATGATGTCCTTGTTCGGAAGGGCGGAAAGCGTCTCTCGGAAGGCATCGTCCAAGGCGTCAAACTCCGCGGCATACTTCGCGTAATTCGCCTCGTAGGTTTCCGCATTGTCGGGATCGGCCGAAACGAAGGCGTTCTTGATGTTTTCCATCTCCCGCTTCGCGTTCTGCGGATCGAGCCAAACGTGCGGATCATAACCTTCTTCCTCTTCGTGTCCGAATTCTTCCTCGGCGGCCTCGTGTTCGGCCTCCTCCTCGGAGTCCTCATCCTCGTGCTCGTGATGTCCTTCCATCAGCTCGATGCCCGCGGAAGCTTCCACGACGATCAAGCCCTTGTTCTCCAAGGCTTCGAGGATGTCTTCGGCCCAGTGCTCCATGCCGGCGCCGTTGTAAACGAAAACGTCCGCGTTTTCCAAACCCGCGATGTCGGCGGCGGCGGGTTCCCAATCGTGCGGCTCCGTGCCGGCGGGAACCATGTTGACGACCCGCGCTTTCTCCCCGCCTATCTTCGCGGCGAAATCGTACACGGGATAAAAGGACGCATAGACGGACAGCGCGGCTTCGGGCGTTTCGCTCCCGGCTTCGGGCGTTTCGCCATCGGCCGACCCCGTGTCCGCGGGCTGCGCGGATCCGCAGGCCGCAAGCAGAAAAAGAAACGCGCATCCGACTACGAGTATACACCAAAATTTCTTCATTTTCAACAATCCTCCCGATTTTTCATTCGTCTTTTCAAACCCAATGAATCCGTTTTTTTGTGAACGCTTCGCATTTACCCTGCCATAGTTCTCAGAATTTTGCCAGTAACCGCAAGGCAAACAAACCGGAACGACAGCATATAAATGCGTATGGTTCGCATTTAGATTATTATAATCCGGAATTTGGAGAATGTCAATAATTGAAGAAAACAGCCTCATCCCGCCGGGGCGTCATATATGCCGCGCTCCGGCCTCAAAAGCTTTTGCATTCAAATCTTCAAAACCTTTCTTCACATTTCTCGCGATCATCGCGCTCCAGTCCACGTCTTCTTCCAAACCGAGGGTTTTCACGAGAGCGCCGAGCAGCACGACGTTCATCGCCTTGGCGTTGCCGAGTTCCTCCGCGATCTCCGCGGCCTTGCAGACGGACACCGATGCCTTCGCGGAAAGCTCGCCGAGGATATTCTCCGGGTAGGCCGCGGCGCCCATCAGGATCGGCGCGGAAGGGATCTCGAAATCGTTGATCACCATCCTGCCGCCGGGTTTCAGGTATTCGAGAGAGCGCAGGGCTTCCATCTTTTCGAACGCGACGATGACGTCCGCCTCGCCCGCGCCTATGATCGGGGAGCGCACGTTTTCGCCGAAGCGTATCTGCGTGCTGACGCTGCCGCCGCGCTGCGACATGCCGTGAATCTCGGACATCTTCACGTCATAACCCTTTTCGAGCAGGCCGTCGGACAGAATCTTGCTCGCCAATATGGTTCCCTGCCCGCCCACGCCGACAAGCAATATGTTTCTCGTTTCCATATTCAATTCCCCATTTCATGCAAGGTTATCGCGTTAAAATTGCATAACTGCTTACATATCCCACAGCCCGTGCAACTCGCGCGGTCGATGGAGATGCTCTCGCCCGCGTGTATGGCCGGGCAGCCGGTTTTCACGCAGGCCTTGCACTTGACGCACAGCGCGGGATCGATGGAGCAGCGCTTGGGCGAGAGATCGAATTCGGCCCTGTCCGAGGCGGTGAACTTCTTCAAAATGCACGGACTGCGCGCGATGATCACCGTGGGTTCGTCCTTGGCGAGCGCGTCGTCGACGGCGGCCTCCGTTTCGGCGAGCGACAGCGGATCCACGATGTAGATGTTCTGCCCCTTCACGCCGAGGGCCTTGCACAGCGCGGGGATGTCCACCTCCGTCGTCGCCTCGCCCATGAGCGTGAAACCGGTGCCGGGGTTCTCCTGATGCCCCGTCATGCCCGTCGTGCGGTTGTCGAGGATCACGGAAACGCTGTCGCCCTTGTTGTACACGGCGTCCATCAGG
>JAISMX010000082.1 GCA_031276515.1 Eubacteriales Family XIII. Incertae Sedis bacterium
CATTCCGTTGGCTTTGTTCGCTTTTACTCTCGCCGTGAACATCGCATAGTCATTCAGGGATCTGCTCTTTTGCAGAATGTCGGGACTTCTGCCTTGGTTTATGTTGTACACGTTTACCGTCAGTTCCAACAAATTCGGAATGTCAACGTCCGCAAAGGCGTCCGACAGCTTCAACTCGTCCCTGTCGGGATATTCAGCATCCCCGTTGTACAGAACGATGAAATCGGGCTTGGGTATCCTGATCAATTTCCGTCTGTAAATGTTGCGGTTGTCGAGCAGTTTTTCGTACAGTCTGCCGATGTAAAGCAACAGGCGCAAAGGCATATTTTTGTTTATGGTCGATTGGTGTTCGAGCAGCACGATCAGCTTTCCGTCAAGCAGAAAGGATATGTCGTTGATCCTGTCCATAAACAGCGCGTCTTCGAGCGTGTTGATCGTGACCGCCGTGTCTTTCGCGTATCCCGTATGTTCGATGGCGTTGTAAACCTCTATCAGCTTTTCCGCATCGTTGAAAAAGAGGGTGAACACACTGCTTTTGTATTTTCTGTTGGTACTCATGTCCATCCTTTCCAAATGCAATCGGAAACAGAAAGTTTCGCATCGAGAGCCGCTTTTCTTAACAATCGAATGAACGGAGGGGGTTTTGCGCCATTCCTCTTCGTTATAATCATACAGCAAAAATGGCACGGGTTCAACGAAAATTTTCGTTGAACCCGCATTAAAAATCATTCTGTTTGTATTCTCAATTGCTTTGGTTAAGCACAAACGAAGGCTTAAAATTGGCCGTCGCTTGGTTCTTGGCGTCAGCCGGCGAGCTCTATGTAGCGCTGCAGGAGGGCGGCGGTTTCGGCTCTTGTGGCGGTGCCTTGGGGCGCCAGGGTCCGCGCGTCGCGGCCCGTCAGAATGCCTTTGGCGTTCGCCCAAGCCGCCGCTTCGGCGGCCCAGGGGGAGAGTTCGTCCGCGTCGTCGTAACCCGCCAATTCCGCCGCTTTGGCAAGGCCCGGATCTTTGAGCAGGGCGAGCTTGTGCAGCATCGCCGCGAGCTGCTCGCGCGTCACGGGGTCGTCCGTGCCGAAACGCCCGTCGCCGTAGCCCAAAGCAATGCCGTTCGCGCTCGCCCAGGCCACCGCGTCCGCGTACCATTGCCCCGTCTCCACGTCGGAGAAAGCCTCGGAGCGCACCGCCGCCGGGCTGCCTTCGCTCCGGTACAGCATGGTCACGAACATCGCGCGCGTGAGATTCGACAGCGGGGCGAACTCGTTCTCGCTCACGCCGCCGATCAGGCCGTTCGTGTAGGCAAAGCGCGCGTTCTTGTAGAACCAATCGCCCTTTTCGATGTCCGCGAAGGGGCTTATCCACTCGGATACGAAGAATTTGCTGAAATGTTCCGCCGTAAAGGTGACCGTGCGCGTCCGCGCGTCGTAGCGCGCGCTCTTCACTTCCTGTATGCCGCCGTCGTCGCCGAGGAAGTAGACCGTGATCAGGTCTCTGTCTTCTTCCTTGAGGGAGGTCTTGGGCGAATAGGGCAGACTGACCGTCACACTGCCCGCGAAACTTTTGACGGGCTTGTCGCCCACGAAGACGGTGAGCTCAATCACTGTGCTGTCGCCGGCTTTTTCGAGCAGACGCGCATCCTCCGTTTCGGTCTTTTCGATCTTTTCCGACGTGATTCGGATCGTGTCGCCGGTGCTCGCGGCGGCGGCCACGCCGTTGACCGTCGCCGTGTCAAACGTTATGGTTGACAGTTCGCTCTGCGCCGTAAGCACCAAGTTTTTGGCCGCCGCCACGGCCTTGACGGCTTCGGCGGGAATGCCGATCTCGGCGGATTTCACCGGCACGACCGCGCCGCTCGCGTCCTTCACGACCTCGCTTTTCACGGTGAGCTTCACTTCGGCGACGGCGTTCGCTTTGCCGGCTTCAAGCGCTTCCGTCGCGGCCTTCTTCGCGACTTCGACGGCCGTGATCACGCTTTCGGCTTCGATCGCCGCGGCGACCTTGCCCGTGCCGGCGTCGAGCGCCGGCTTGCTTTCAACGGTTATCGTCTTCACGGGCGCTTCGGCGGACGCGGACGCGCTCGCGGGTTCTTTCGCTTCTTCTTCCGCCTTGGGCGCCGGGGTTCCGCCGCTTACGGCGCCGCCGGGGGAGGGACCGCTTCCGGGCGAGGATATGTTGCCGAAGATGCCGGAGGGCTTGGGTTCTTCCAGAACGTAATAGCTCGCGGAAGCGCCTTCGAGGCTCCAGCCCGTGACGGTCACGGACTGGGAACCCGCGTTCGCGCTCGCGTAATGTCCCGTCAGCTTGACGCGCAGATCGTCGCCCGCGACGACGACGCCGTCCTTGAGGGTCGCCGTCCAGGATGCCGCGTCCGTTCCGTCATGCGCTTTGGTCGGCGAAGAGCTGTTGAGGTCCTCGGCCGTGATCGGCTTGGGCAAGACGTTCACGGTGACCGTGTCGTAGCCTGTTATCGCGTAATTGGCCGCGCCCGCGCCCGTGAGCGTCCCCGCGACGTTTACGGGTTTGTTCGCGCCGGGGGCTTTGTCGTTGAGCGTCGCGCTTGTGAGCGTGAAGCCGACCGAAGCCTCGTCGCCGGGAACGACGCCGTAGAGACTGCCGCCCACGAGCGCGACACCCGCCGTGCCGTCATAGACGCGGCTTACCGCGGTCAGATCTTTGACGGTCAGGGGCTTCGGCGTCACGGCGACCTGCACGTCCACATCGACGGCGTTGTAGTTGGCCGCGTCGTTGGCGTGCGTGTAGGTCGCGGCGAAAAAATTCGGCGACGACGAGACGCCGCCGACGGGCGTATCCGGCGAAAGCTTCCACACGAAGCCCGGCACCGGGAAGGTGATCTCGTTTAACTTCTTTCCGTACTCGGCGGTCACGGCGGTCGTGGCGGGATACCGGCTCGCTTTCGCTATGGTGAAGCTCCCCGTCAATTCGGCGTAGTAGGTGGTGTCGTCCAGTTCCAGATGCCAACTGTAGATGCCCGCGGCCGAGGGCGAGGTTGTGCTGTCGGCGTATACCGTGGAATTGGAATCGCTCAGTATGCCGGTGTAAGTCACTTTGAATACGGGATTGGAGATGGAGATCTCGACATCGCTGCTGTCCTTGAACACAGGCGTACTCATCGTGTAGCCGGCCTTGGGCAATCCGTCATACGTATAATCATCGGTCTGCGAGTTGATGCCCGTGATCGTTACGAAAGTTTTGTTCAGGGCCTTTACCGTAATGGTGGAGGTGACATCTGTGTAATTCTTGCTCGAAATCGTCACCTGCACGGTCGCCTGCGCATTGTTCGCGGCGCTTGCCAAAACCTGCAGGGTCAGCGTGTCGCCGGACACGTTGAAGGAGGTATTCAGCACACTGGCGTTGCCGGTGATCGCCGGGTTGTACGTGACGTCCGCCCAGCCGCTCACGTCCGGCAGCAGGGTCGTCAGGTCGAAGTCATAAGATCGCGCCGCTCCCGCTTTCACGTAGAAGGTCCGGCTGACGCCGGCGGGCAGCGTCGCTTTGTTCACGGTAAGGGTCACCGGCTGCGTCGTGGCGGAAACCTGCTCGTAATTCGCGAGCGTGTCCGCGCTCGGCGTGAAGATCACGCTGTGGGAATCCGTTCCAACTTCCGGCACCTCCGAGGGGTTCACCCACGCGAAGGAACCAAATCCGGTCGATCCGCCGCTGAGCGGCACGTTCGCCAGCGACGTTCCGTAGGAAACCTGCGAAGTCGCCGGCCAAGTTATGCTCGGCGCCGCGGCCTGTACGACCTTGTAGGTCGCGGGGCTCGTCACGCCGCCCGCGTAGTTGGCCGCCGTGACCGTGACGGAGAGACTGTGTCCTATGTCCGCGCTCGCAACCGTGTAATCCTGCGAAGTCGCGGTGTCAATCGCCGCGCCGTCGCGCTTCCACTGATAGGAAAGCGTGCCGTGATTCTCGCTCAGCGAAGTCGCGGTCGCCGTAAGAGACTGATCGAAGCGCGGCGTACCGTTAAAGCCGCTTATGGCGACAGTCCCCGCGAGCGTCAATTGCGCCGCCACCTTTTGCACGGCGGCGGCCGCGTTCACCTTGCCGCCCGTGGCCGTCGAATCGTCGAGCGGCGTGGCCGTCTCTTTCAGTATTTTCTCCACATCCGCCGGGGACAGGTCGCCGTTGACGTAGAGCATCATCGCGGCGACGCCCGCGACGACCGGCGAGGCCATGGAGGTGCCGCTCATCGTGGCGTAGGAACCGGAAAAGACGCCTGTATTACTATTCTTAAAGACCGCGGTGCTGTATATCCCGGTGCCGGGCGCGGATATGTCTCTTGGGGGACCGTAATTCGACGTGCTGTTGCGACGATTGTCTTGAGCGATGTTCACGACGCTTATGACGCCGGGATAAGCATAATCGGAGGGCAGCGCCTCATAGGGGACACCGGAGCCAAGATCGTTTCCGGCCGCGCACACGACGGTCGCGCCGCTCGAAACCGCGCGCGAAACCGCGTTGCCGAGCGCCGTGTCGGGATGGGCGTAGGATTTGAATCCGAGGCTCATGTTGATCACTTTGGCGTGTACGCTCACCGCATAGTCCAGCGCGTCCGCGATGATGTAGGTCGTGGCGCCGCCGTTCGAGAATACGTTGATGGGTATGATTTCCGCGATGCTTTTGCCGCCTTGGGCAATGGGGGCGCCGGCGACGCCGGCGACGCCTTTGTTGTTGTTCGCCACGGCGCCGAGGATGCCGGTTACATGCGTGCCGTGGATTTCGTAATTTGCGGTATTGGGACTCGTTGGCACGCCCGTGATCAAATCGCGCGACAGGTCTTTGTTCACGCTGCCCGCGAAATCTTCATGATCGAGGTAGACGTTGTTGTCCAGCACGGCGACGCGCACGGGGGCTTTGGGGGCGAGCGCGGCGAGCGTGTTCCAAGCGCCGGTCAGGTTGATGCTGTCGAGATGCCAGGAATACGGGGTGAAGGGATCGGCGCTCGCAAAGGCGGGCAGTATTTCTTCGCCGTCGGCGAGCCTGTAGATGTAGTTCGGCTGGACGAAGTCGACGGCCGGATTTTGCGCGAGGGCTTCGGCGGCTTCGCCCGCGTCCGCGTTCTTCGGCAGCTCGACGAGGGCGGTCAAGGATTCTTCGCCCCGGAATTCGACGAGGTCCAGTATTTCGCCGTCCACGGTTTCCACCGCGTTTTCGGCCGCCGGTTCGCCGACGTTTTCTTTGAAGACGACGAGCATTTCGCCTTCCACGCAGTCGCCGGTTTCTTCGGCGACGGCGAAGGTTTGGGCGATTTGGTCTCCGTCCGGCGGGTAGCCCGCGCCGTCCGCGCCGTCTGCGACGTCCGCGAAGACGGGCGCAGGGAAGGCCGGAAACAGGAGAACGATCGCGAAGATCAAGGCCGGGATTTTTTTCGAAAGACGCATGAATTTTTCACCTCTTTTGCTGTTTTGCGCAGGTTACGAACCAAATTATACCATATCAATAGAAAATAACTTTATCGCCGATGCGGCGTTGCTGTCCTCCGGGAAATTTTATCACATTGTTGGGGTGTTTGTCAAATTACACGCGGCTCTTTTTAAAGGGGCTTCCAGATTTCTTCTCCGTTTTCCACGGCGAAGCCGTGGCTGAAGGAGGCTTCTATTATGTCGAGATAGGCCCATGTGTCTTTGGAGACGTCGCGGAAGCCTTTGATTCCGTGCAGACGGATGTAGTTCGCGTCCGCTCGCCGCGAGAGCATGCGGTTTACGATCGTCGCCGCTTCCGCGCGCGTGATCGGCTCGTTGGGCAGGAAGGCAGGGCCGCCGGCGGGATAGGCGTCCAGCCAGCCGCGCGCCGCCGCGTCTTGTATCGGCGCCCGGGACCAGTGGCCGGCCGGTACGCTCGATATGGTCTTTTTTTGGGCGACGGTCAGCTCGCCCGGGACCGGGGCGGCCGGGGGCTTCCCGGCGCCGGCCGCGGCTTCGCCGGCCGGAGGCTTCCCGGCGCCGGCCGCGGCTTCGCCGGCCGGTGGGCTTTCGCTGCCGGTTGATGCGGCGTCGGCCCGGGCGGAGGCTTCTTTTTTTTCGGCCAGGCGGATGCAGACGGAGATGAATTCGGCGCGCGTGATGTTTTCGTCGGGCCGGAATTTGCCGCCGGGGTAGCCGGTTATGATGTCGTGGCGCTCCATGGCGCGCAGGACGTCCGCGTACCAGGCGCCGGCGCGGATGTCGTCAAAGTCGCTCGGTTCGAGGGAGGGGGTCAGGGGTTCTTCGAGCAGACGCGCGAACATCACGAGGGTCTCGGCGCGGCTCAGGCCTTCCCGCGGACGGAAGTCGCCGTCCGGGTCGCCGAGCAGGTAGGCGCGGTGCTCCAAGGCGTTCGGGAGGAGCTGCCAGCCGGCGTAGACCGTCATGGAGCCGTCCACGGTCACTTCGCTTATGGGGACGGTCCGTTCGCGGTCGGCGTACCATCCCGTGAAGCGGCGGCCCTCCTGTTCGGGCGGGTCCGGAAGCGTGACGGAGTCGCCTTTTTTGACGGCGTAGGCGGGCATGGATTCGCCGGCGTCGCCTCCGCCGGCGCCGGCGCCGGTTTCAAAGGAGAGCAGGTATTCTTGCTCGGCTTCGAGGCCGGGCGGCCGCACGGGCGTTCTTTCGGGGGTGGCCACGGGCGTTCGGTTTTCTCTTTGCAGGGTGCGGAGAAACAGGCCGCCGCGCGCGTCCGGGTCCGCAAGGTCGCCGAAGGCGACGAAGACGGTGACGAGGACGACGGCGGCCACCGTCGCGGCCCACAGGAGCCAGGGGAGCAGCCGCCGAAATGTGAAGCGCAGACCGGCTTTGGAGAGGAGCAGGATCGTCCCCTGGGCAAAGAGGGCCAGCAGAGCGGCGACGCCCATGAAACAAATGAATATGATCAGGTTTTCCATCGAATCCGCCTGTGTTGTGACTTGATCGCCGGGCCGCTTGGGACGGTATTGCCCTCCCGGCGGGTCGCTGTCGCTCGTGCGGGCGCTTCATTCGCTTCGCTCATTCCGCTTGTATGCCCGCAACCCCGCCTCCGGGCAATACCGACCCGTCGGCCCTGTGTTGGGTTATTCCGCCGGGCCATTCGCACGTCGGAGGTTTGTTGTCCGATGGAACTGTGTTTGGACGGCGGGGCGGGGATATTTTATTCCACTATGCGGCGGATTTTTACTTTTGCCATTTCGGGGTCTTTGGCCAGGTCGAGGTATTCTCTCTCTCCGCTCGCTTTGATCAGCCTCGGCCGGAAGGGGTTGTCTTTGTGGTTGCGGAAGACGATCGCGGTCTCGCCGTTCGAGAGCTGGACGGTGACGCCGCTTGGGAAGGGGGCGACGATTTTCGCGAATAAGTCCACGATGTCGGGGTCGAATTTGCGGTCGGATTTTTGTTCCAATATTTCCAATCCCTGTTTGGCGAACATGGCGGAACGGAAGGGCCGGCGCGACACGAGGGCGTCGTAGACGTCGGTGACGGCTATGATGCGCCCGACGAGCGAGATCTGCTTGCGCTTGAGACCGTTCGGGTAGCCGGTACCGTCGTAGTTTTCGTGATGCTGCAGGGCGCCCATGGCGGCTTCTTCGGAGAGGCGGAAGTAGTCGTGGAGGTAGGCGAAGCCGCGCTCGGTGTGGCTTTTGATGATCTCGAATTCTTCATCGGTGAGGGTCCCCGGGCGGTTGAGTATTTCGGCGGGCAGGAAGACGGCGCCTATGTCGTGCAGGAGCGCGGCGAGGCCGAGTTCGTAGAGGCGTTCGCCGTCCATGCCCATTTCGATGCCCAAAAGCAGCGAGAGCAGCATGCCGTTCGCGGCATGGTAGTATTCGTATTCTTTGTAGGGCTTCTGGTCGATGTAGTCGATCAGGCGCCGCTTTTTGGCCAACAGAAAGTCGATTATGGGCGTGACGATGTTTTTCTGCCGGTCGACGGTCTGCGCGCGCCGGCCGTGGTCGGGCTTCAGGTTCTGGGCCTCGGTGAGGAAGTCTTTGGCCGCGAGCACGAGCTCCGCGTAGAGTTCTTGCGGAATGAGGGGCTCGGGCAGGATTTCCCCGCAGAGGGCGTCTTCGACGTAGGCGCCGGAGAAGCCCAGTTTGTTGATTTTTTCGATCTGGTCTTGTTTGAGTTTGGTGTTTGCGGTGAATAGGGTTTTGCAGTTTTCGCCCATGATGTCCCGGCTCAGCAGCATGCCTTTTTTCAATCCCGCAACGGTGACAAATCTCATTCGGTTTCTCCACTTTCGCGCGCGCGTTTGGCCGCGCATCTTTTTGCTGACGTTTATTGAGTGTGACTTGATCGCCGGGCCGCTTGGGAGGGCATTGCCCCTCCCAAGCGGCCCGCGCTCGGGTCTTTTCGCCGCGCGGGAGCTTAGGCGCGGCGCTTTCTGCTTCTGCGGTTCAGGCCGATGTAGAGCAGCAGGAAGCTTGCCAGGAACAGCGCCAACAGGACTTTTATTCCCTTGTCGAACATCGGGTTGTCGGTCGGGAGCGCTTCGGCGGCTTCGGCTTCGGCCAGTATTTCCGCCGCTCTCGTCTTGGATTCTTCGGTGGCGACGATGGCCGGCTCGACGTCGCCCGCCGCCAATAGGCTGTCCACGTCGTAGAAGACGTATTGGCCGGTTTTGGCGTCGTATACGGCGGTGTAGGTTTTCTTTTCCGGCGGCTTCGGGATCGAGAGGTCGCCCGTGTGCGCCGGCCTGTTCGCCGAGGCGCTTGCGCCGCCGGCCGCTCCTTCGCCGGACGCGGCGGTTTCGCCCGCCGTTCCTTCGCCGGTCGCCGCATCGGCTGCGCCGTCCGCCGCTCCTTCGCCGGCCGCGGCTTCGGCTTCGCCGTCCGCTCCTTCGCCGGTCGCCGCATCGGCTGCGCCGCCGGCCGTTCCTTCGTCCGTCGCGCCTTCGCCGGCCGCGGCCGTCCGGTCGCCGTCCGTCGCGGCTTCGCCGGTCTGTTTGTCTTTGTCTTCGCCGGCGGCCGGGTCGTCGCCGGTCGCGGCGCCCGTGCCTTGGCGGTTGCCGGCGCCCGTGCCGACGGCGGTGGCTGTGCCGTTGCCTTGGCCGGTGCCGTTCATCGCGGCGCCCTGGCCGGCGCCGAGGGCGTCGCCTCTTGGGGCGACGGCGGTTTTGCCGCCGCCGGCGCTCGCGCCGTCGGTCGTTTCGCCGGCACTTCCTTCGCCGGCCGGGGCGGTTTCGCCCTTGGGACCGGCGCCGGGCTTGTTGTCCGTGGCCTCGCCGGCGCTCGCGCCGGTGGCTTCGGCGCCGCCGCCCGCGGAGAACGGGTCGTCGCCGCCGCCTTGGCCGTTGCCCACGCCGCCGCCGTTCGCGGCGGACGCGCCGGCCACGCCCGCGGAATCGCCCGACGGGGCGTTTTCGGCGCCTTCCAAAAGCTCGCCGAGGCCGTGGACGGTGAGCGCCTCCTGCAGGGGTTTGAGTTCCATGTAGCCGCGCGCGGCTTCGCTTTCGCGCGGGTCGGGCGCGGAGGTGAAGTAGTCGGCGGCGTAGTCGAGCAGGGAGAGGTCGCCCTTGCTCTCGAAGTTCAGAAGCTCGCCCGTGAGGTAGTTGAAGCCGTTCACGAGCCCGTTTTTGTAGCGCGCGAGCACGTAGGGCAGCTCCGTGTTCAGGTTGTGGGCGAAGTGCGCCAGCCCCGCGTTCTTGAACTCGGAGGGCATGGCGAGCGGCGCGCGCTCGTTCCGTATCCGGCCGCCGTCCAGCACGCTCAGGTACTCTTCGCCGCCCCGGGCGTCGCTGATCAGGCTGTCATAGACGTCGGACATGTCCGGATCGTACAGTGTCAGTTTCCCATTTTTTACAATCGCCGGCGAGGGCAAGAGGCTCTCCGCGCCGTCCGCGCTCCGGCTCAGGGAGAAGCCGGCGTAGGTTTCGATCTCGTAGCCGCTGAGCGCGAAGCGGTAGAGGGGCGAAGCTTCCTCGCGCAGGACGGCTATGCCCGGGACGCGGGTCAGCGGCAGACCCGTGACCGCGTCGTAGAGCGAGCCGTCGGAATTCAGCGCCTGGCCGTCGCGCAGGTTGATGAAGTCGCCCGGCAGCAGCCGGTTGTCCTTGTCGCGCAGACCCAGGCCGTCCGTGTAGTAGAAGTTGTCGCCCTCGAGCATCACGCTGCGGCGCAGGGCCGCGGGATCGACGTGATAGAACTCCGAGGAGTAGCCGTCGGAGACCTCCACCGTCAGCGGCGTCGCAAAGTCGTAGTCCAGCGTGTAGGCGCGGCGCTCCACGCGCGATTCCGCGAGCGCGACGCCCTCAAGGGTCGTCACCCTGAAATAGGTCTCCGGGTTCTCCGCGTCGAATTCGAGGTTCAGACCCGACGCGCCGCCGGCCGCGTAGATCTCCGCCGCGGGCAGCTGCTGCGGCACGAGCGCCGGCTCCATGGCCATCGTCACGATCACGATGCTGTCCGGGTTTGTGTCCGTGGGAATCGGGATGCCGCCTTTGATGCCGGTCAGGGTATAGTAATTCGAGACGGTGGGCGGATCATTGTAGCCGTAGGGGCCGTCCTTGCCGTTTTGATAAGGCACGATCTTACTCCAGCCGCCATGGGTATTCTGCATGGTCCGGTAGGGCATGAAGCCTTTGGGCGCGGTCACCGGCGCCACCGTCGTCGCATTCAGCCCTCCGTAGTTGAATGCGTTGTTCGCTCCAAAGTAACCGCCGAGACTATCCCTCCAATATCCATAATTCTTCAGCATCTCGGTAGTCCAAATCCAATTGGCGGTGAGAATCTCATGATCTCCCGGAGTATAAACGGGAGCTGTCGGAGCGCTTGTGCCGACTTTTATGGTGCTGCCCTTGAACACGGCATGCCGACTCGTATCCCAGTCGTCGCCCGGGAGACGGTTGTAGAAGAAAGCCGCGCTGCCGCCCGCGCCCGTCTTGATGTTGGCGGCCACGAGGTTGCCGGCGGGCGCGCGGGGCATTATGCCCATCGGCATCATCGTATCGGCCATGTTGGCCAGGCCCGCGGCCCTGCCGTTCGCGGCGGTCGCGGTCACATTCCCGACGAAATACACGCTGCCGATGTGGGTGATTTTGTCGCCGGAGAGATCAAACTTCCGGCCCATGCGGCCAAAGACGCCGCCCACGTCGTCCAGACCCGCGACGTCGGCGTTGATGGCCGTCGCCACAAGCTGGCCCGAACCCATGCTGCCTATGGCGCCGCCCACGCTTTTCTCGCCGCGCACCGTGGTGCCGATGACGAGACAGTAGTTGCTGTCGCGCCCCGAGGTCGAGGTGGAGCCGCTGCCGCGCAGACCGCCCACGTTGTGGGCCTTGCCGCCGACGAAGCTGTAGGCGACGACGCAGAATTGTTGGGGCGCGGTGCCGGAATTGACGCCTCCGATGTCGGAGTAGACTTCATCGGTTATGGCTCTCTTTTCGATGTAAGAATCCGCTCCTCCCGCCTCCGTGATGAGCTCCTCCAGCGGCTTGCCCGTTTGACGGGTGAGGAATTCCGTCCTCCACGCATCGTAACCGCCGGCGTCCTCATTGCCGTCGCCGTTCGTGTCATAACCCCTGTAATTGTTGGTGGACACGACGCTGTTCACCAGGTTGAAATGGGCTATCGAATTGCCGGCGGCGTAACCCGACACGCTTCTCTGGCCGAAGATGTAGCTGTCGCGCACCTCCATGCCCGCATGCCACCAGGACGTGCCGTTCCCGGCCATGCCGCCGGCCGAGTCGCCGGCCGCGCGGATGAAGACGTTCTTCACGTGAGACTTGTCGACCGCGTTTTGGTTGTTGTTGGTCTGGCCCTCCCCGAACAGGCCGCCCACCCTGCTCCTGCCCTGCACGACGGCGTTCTCCACGATGTTTTTCGGGTTGGCCAGGGCGAAACCTTTGAGGCTGCTCTCGTAGCCGGCCATGCCGCCGGCATAGTCTCCGTTCGTCTTCACAAGCGCGTTGGTCACCTTGCAGTTCGCGAACTCGGTGCTGCTCGCATAGCCGATCAGGCCGCCCACGATGCTGCCGGTTCCGCTGACGATGACATCGTCTATGCTGACGGTATCCAAGTCGGAGACGGCGCCGTAGCCCGCCAGGCCGCCGACGTTGCCGTTGCCCCGGACCCTTATATGGGACAGGTTTACGTTCTTCACCTTCGCCGAGAGATTGCCGAAGCAGCCCACATAGGAGCGCGCCGTACCGGAGACTCCGACCTTGATGTCTTCGAAGGCCATGTTCCGCACCAAGCCCTGCGCCTTGCCCACCACGCCGACGCCGTTGTCGCCCGGGTTGATCTCCATGTCCGAAAAGATCAGGCCGCTGAGCTCGCCCGCGACGATGCGCAGCAGACTCACGCTGCCCGTATAGCCCGAGAGCCTGTAGGCCGGCGTCTCGGGATGGTTCACGGCTTCCAGCCTGTTGACGGAGAGATTGCGCTTGACGTCGGCGGCGGGAATGGCGGAGAAGTCCACGTTTCCGAACACTTGGAAGTTCTCGAAGGTGTCGCCGTGTCCGCCTTCCGCCTCCAAGGCCATCAGCGTCTGCCAGTCGTCCAGGTCGTCGATGTCCCAGTACCACCTGATGGGGAAGTTGACTTCGCCCTTTACGGGGATATTGACGTCGGAGCCCACCGTTCTCACGCTCAATATGTTGTAGCTGTCCAGCCTCCGCTGCGGCTTGCCAATAAATTCCACATCGATCCTCGAGACCACCATGTTCGGCAGACTCGGCGCGATAGAGACGGTAAGTGGATCTGTCTCTATCTTCATCGAATGCTCTCCCGGCCAGTACTCCAATTCTATGAATTTTTGGAGCGCCGTTCCCTCCGGGTGCTGCACGTAGATGGCGGCCTTGTTGTTTTCGCCCGCCACGACGAGCAGCACCTCCGCCGAGATCGACGCTTCGCCCATGTAGACGTGGCTCTGCCCCGCCAGCAATTCGCCCGCCTCGGAGCGCAGCTTGGGCAGTATGCCCATCTGCAGCTCCGAGATCCCGGTGTCCGGGTCCGTCGCGTTGTAGACGAAGGCGTTTCCGAGGCGTATGCTGTTCGTGTAGGTGCGCGGGTTTTTCAGGTCGTAGGGGTCGTCCTCGGACCCGTCTCCGATGTGAAGCAGGGTCGCGTCGCCCGCGATGGTCTCCATCACGCTTTGATCGTTGAGCTTGCGCGGCACATCGCCGTTGATGAGCGCGCTGTCCAGCGCGTAGGCGTTGTTGCTCGCTATGGCGACGGCGGGGTCGGAAGCTTTCAGGATCGCGCCGTTGCCGGCAATCCTGTGTATGGCGTCGCCGTCCGCCGTACCCGTGTAGAGCGCCGCCGCGCTCGACAGGTCGCCGAGGGCCAGCGAGTTCAGGGGCATGCCGCCGGCGCTGCCCTGCGTACCCGCGACGCCGCCGAGCCTGTCGGTCATGCTCCGTATGTTCACCTTGTTCCAGGTGTTCTGCAGGATGGAACTGTTCGCGTAGTTGCCTATGATGCCGCCCGCGTGCTGATCCGAGGTCTCGATGCCGCCCGCCGCGTAGAGGTTGCGCAGCTCGCTGTTGCTCGCCACGCCCGCGACGCCGCCGACGCCGCGCGCCATGAGAGCGGCCGTGATCTCCATGTCGAGACCGTACACCCAGCTGTTGCGCAGATTGGAGCCTTCCAGATAGCCCGTCAGGCCGCCCGCGGATACGTTGCTCGCTCGCGAAACGAGTTTCGCGCCGCTCACGGAGGAGTCCGCGACGTCGCCGTAGTGCTGTCTGGCGACCAGGCCGCCCATGAAGCATTCCTTCGTCGTCAGGTCCGAGGCGGGGCCGACGTAATCTATGTCCACAAGGCGCACGTTGCGCAGGACGCCGCCGCCGTAGAGCGCGCGCACAAAGCCCACCCATTGGTTTTCCGGCGCGTCGATCGTCAGGTTCTTCACAAGCAGGTTGCTGACCGTGCCCGTCAGGACGGCGAAGACGCCGCCGCCCTGCGTGTCGTTCGGCGCGAGGGTGATGTTCTCCAGGCTGTGTACGCCCACGAGATTCATGTCGTCGTCGTAGATGCCGCCGTCCAACTTGCCGCCGAAGACGTCGTTGTTGCCGCTCGCCCCTGCCGCGTTTTCGATCCGGTTGCCGACCCGTATGTCGGCGGCCGGCATGCCCGCGAAGTTCACCAGGTCGGCTTTCAGGCGATAGTTCTGGGGCGGGTTGGCCGCCCTGAACGCGGCGGCGGCGGCGGATTTTTCGGCGTCGTTGCCGCCGTAGTAATCGACAGAATACTCTTTCATGTAGGCGACGATCGTGGACGTCCACTCCGACTCGCTGCCGATGGACTTGAAGAACTCGGCGTCCACGGGGAAGCCGCCGTTCGGCGGCGCATGCTTGTCGTTGTTGACCGCGTCCCAGCCATCGTTCAGCCAAGTCGGACTCACGGGAGCGCTCGCCAGCTTGGTGACCAGAAAGTCCGTTACGAGATAGCGCGAGTAGTATTTCTTGGGTTCCGCGAGCAGCACCCACACGCGGGAGAGACCGTCCTTGTCCAGCTGGACGCGCTCGCTCAGGGTCTTGATCTCTCCGTCGGACAGGCCGAGACCGGTCTTGAGGTAACTCTTGTTCTCGTCAAACATGTTCGGTCCCAGCACAAAGGCCTTGTCCATGTTCTCGACGCGAAGGTCGCGGAAGACCCTGTAATCCTTGTTCTTCAGCGTGAGCACGACGACGGCGTAGTTCTCCCTCTGCGTTTCCACGAGGGCGTTGACGAGTTCGACATTGTTCGCCGTCGCGTCGGGCAGCCGCACGTAGTCCTGCCGCGGCATCACGGCGCTCATCTTCACGTGGGGATAGTAGCCCATGGGCACGGTGTTCGCGACGTCGAAGCCCGCGCCGAGCACCGAGGACTGCCAGTCTTCGCGGCGCAGGGTGTCCGACATGACGCGCGTGTTGTAGTCCTTATTGTCGCCCAGACCGTAAGCGCCCACAGCCTCGCTGTCGCCGCTGTAATAGTAGACCGAGGTCTGGAACTTCGAATTTTGGCTGCCCACGCCGGGACCTCGGCGGAGGGTGTGGTACCAGCCCGGATCCGACGGGTCTTCTTGCATTGTGCCCGCGGTGCTCATCTCGCCGGGCCAGGAAGCGCGCGCCTCATAGTACACCTGGCCCGCGCTGTAGGCGTTGCGCACCGTACCCGCGTTCACGCCCACGAGCGTTCCGATGCGCGAGCCGTTGCCGCCTATGTTCACCGACGGCGGCGAGCCGCCTTCGATCTTAATGTCGACGAGACTGTACACGTTCTCCACCAAGCCCCGCAGACCGTTGCTGGCCACGACGCCGCCGAGGACGTCGACGGTGCCGGTGGCGCCGGCGTTCGGCAGGTGCGGCACCTCGACGGCGACATTCTCCTCCTTCGCCGCGTAGATGTAACCGTTGCGCACCGTGCCGGTGTTCGAGGTAACCACCCCGAAGGTGTTGATCGCCGAAATCGCATCCTCGAAGCAGACCACGAAGTTTTCGATGATGCCCGTGTTGTCAGAGGCGATCACGCCGAGCGAGGCGGTGCCGTTCCATCTCCGGTTATTGCCTTTCACCTTGAATATGACGTTGCTGACGGTACCCCTGTTTCTGTGAATCAGGAGACCGTATTCTCCCACGGGTTTGTCCCCGCTGAGTGTGATGTCGAAGACGCCGTTCTTGATGACGCCGTTGCCGTTCATCGTCCAGAACAGGAAACGCCTTCCCGGGACGTCCACCTTCATGGTGTAGCCCTGAAAGTCTATCATGCCGCCGAAGGTGTGCGTGTCGTTCGTTATGTTGGAGGTGTCGACTCCGGCCAGGTAGTTGTCCCTGTCGTCCGCGTTATTCGGGATGCCGTCGGGATTCACGTGGTCCCAAAAGAGATCGTTCACGACGACGAAGCGGCCGTTTTTGCCCGCGTAGTTGTTGTTCGTGATCTTGTTGAAATCCTTCATCGTCGCGATGAACTCGACCGGACCCTGCGTGTCGAAGGCTATGCTGCCCAGGGTCTTTTCGATGGGGCCCAATTTGACGAAGAGTTCCAGCACGTAGTCGGAGCGCTCCGGCAGGGCTTCGAGAGTGACCGACTCTTTGATGCTTTTCTTTGGTTCGTGCGTGTCGGGATCCTCCCCGGGATTGTAGAATTTGGGAATTTCATCGCTATCCACCACGGTCTGCCCGTCCCAGCCCAGACGCTTCAGGCGCAGCCAATAGTAGCCTTCGCCGTCCTCCTCAATCTGCTCGCGTATGTCCGTCAGTTCCACGGTGAAGGTCGCGTCGTAGTAGCGCGGGGCCAATGACGCCGCCACCCGGTACAGGCGCACGCTGCCCGAGAGACCCGCCTTCGCCACGAGACCGAAGTGGTCAATCTCCTTGTTGAAGACCAAAGTCTTCGCGTCGCGGCCCTCGTTGTACTCGGTCGCGTAAACGTTGAAGGCGTATTCGTGTTCCGGCTGCAGGTTTTCCAGTGCTATGAGATCCGGATTCTTCGGATCCAAACTCAGCGCCCGGCTGAGCACGATCTCCTTTGTCGCGATGTCCGTGACCACGAGCATGGCCTTGCCGTCCCTCGTGATGGCGTGGTCCGGGTCGTCCACGGAGACATCAAAGAGGTCGATGGAGTTCGAAGCGATGAAGTACGTATCCTCGACCGGCACCCGGTCGAAGGGCGGCGGAGGAGGCGGGTCCTCCACGCGCACGAGACCCATACCGCCCACAAGCAGACGGGCCGGCTTTTTCAGGGTTATGAAGGCATCGGGGTTTATGGTCGCCGGCACATCGTAGGACGCGCCGCCCAGTTCCACCTTGGCGCTCGCGGTCAGCTCGTAGTCGGAATCGCTCTCCAAACCGTTGAACTCCGCCCACCAGATCGCGGCGCCCGTCGTCCAGTCGTCGAAGTCCGCGTCGCCGCGCGCGAAGGTCACAGTGCGGATATCGTCCGGATCTATGGGCGCGTCCGGGTCGTCCGGGTCCGCCTTCGGCGTCGCCGTGAGGGTGACCTCGCTCAGCAGGAGCAGCAGCGTCTCGTTCGTCGCGCCCTTGTTGATTTCGACATTCATTCCCACGGCGGAAGCGCTGACGCGCATGTCTTCCTGCGGCGCGCTCAGCGAGAGCTTGCCGAGACTCTCTATGCCGGAGCTCATGAAGACGAGGCTGCCTATCTCGGCGCCCGTCACGGGCGCCTTGCCGTCTTCGAGGTCGTAGTCGCAGGTGATGACGGCCTTGTAGCTCTTGCCCGGCGACAGGTTCGTGATGACGATGGACGCGTCGCCCGGCACAAAATGGGACTCCGAAGGCCCTCCCGTCGTCCCGTCCTCCCGGCGTATCTCGGTAATCGCCGGGATGAGCGCGGCTTCGCCGTCCGGACCGATCAGGTACTCGTAGATCGTGAGCTTGCGGTTGGACGGATCGGAGGTGGCGCCGTCCTTGTCCTTGAAGCTTATGTTCAGCCTGACGTTGGCGACGGCGTTTATCCCCGCCGTTATTTTGGCCTCGGGCGTCGCCTTGCAGGTTTTGAGCTTCCCCTCGACCTTGGGGTCGAGCGGCAGCTCGTTGCCGAAAGCGTCGTACGCTTTGACCACATAGTCGTATTCTTTATAGGATTCGTACATCTCGGAGGTGCGGAAGACCGTCTCGTCGCCCGCGAGGATCGAGGCCCTTTCGCTCGAGGACAGCGCGCTGTCCTTGCCGTCCGCCGTGAAGACGATCTTTTTCACGTAGGCCCGCGCGTCCCTGCCGCCCGGCGTCTTCCCCTTCTCCGGGTCCGTATCCATGTACATGCCTTTGAGTTCCAGGCTGTCCGCGTAGAGGTCTCCGGGCTCGGCGTTGAGCAGCATCGCCGTGATCATGGAAATGGGCAGAGTTTCGATCTCGATCGCCGGGAGTTCTTCCTTTAGCTTGGTACCCTTCTCGTCCCTGTATTCAAAGTACGGGATGATCTCGTATTTCGTGT
This sequence comes from Eubacteriales Family XIII. Incertae Sedis bacterium, assembly GCA_031276515.1. Lineage (GTDB taxonomy): Bacteria > Bacillota > Clostridia > Peptostreptococcales > Anaerovoracaceae > JAITLA01. The sequence continues at coordinate 17,837 of JAISMX010000082.1, forward strand.
TCGGAGGCAGGTTGTCGACGTCGAAAGGCCCGGATTGCGAAATCGTGACGCGGCGGATCGTCTTGCCGTCGCGCTTGAACTCGAAAGTGACGCCCTTGCCCACGATGCGGCCGGTCGGGTCGTTTATGGTCGTGGAACCGGATATCGCGTAGACGTCCGCGGTGAATTCGCCCACGGTCATCGTCGGCTTCACGTAGTTGAAGCCGGGGGCGGAGGGGTCGGCCGGCTGTTCTTCTTTCAGCTCAATTTTCAGCTTCTGCTCGCCGAAGCGCTGGTTTTCGTGCAGCACGCCGTCCTTGTCGACGTAGTCGTATTCGCCGTAAATCTCGTAGGTCGCGCCCCATTCGAGGTCCTCGAATTTGACGATGCGCGTGATGTAGCCGATGTCCGCGCCCTCAAAGCCGCCGGTGCTCCGTTGCCAGGTCTGCGTGTAGACCTTGTCGAAGACGGTTAGCGTAAGGTAAACGCGGACGGAACCCACCAGCGCCTCGTTGGGGTCGTAGATGCGCAGCTTCGATTCGGCGACGTAGTCGTTTTGCAGGGGCGGATTGAAGTTGCCGCCGAATTTGCCCAGCGACAGGAAGGGGCCGTAGTCCTCGGACGCGTCCGGGGAAGGTTTCAGGCTCGTTTTGGGTTTTTCCGGCTTCTTGGGCTCGGGCCAATCGGCGTCGGGCGAGACGCCCGGCGGGTCGGCCGGCAGCGGGTCGGCCGGGTTCTGCGGAGGGGCGGGCCGCGCCGCGCCGCCGCGCGCGCCGCGGTCGGCGTCGCTTCCGTCGCCCTGCGCGGAGGTTAGCTCGGTGTCGGGCCAGTCCGGCGGGGTTACGGGCAGGGGGCGCACGTCGGGCAAAAGACCCAGGCGGTAGAGGTATTCGTGGTAGCCGTAGCTCTTGTCGTCAAAGGCGATGACGCTGTCGGAACTGAGACCGTCTATGTGGCGCAGGACGAATTTCCCCTCGTCGTAGGCGTAGTAGCTTATGCCGTCCGGCCTGTGGTACATGAGGCTGTTGATCGGGATGAAGGCCACGTGGGTTCCGCTTTGGACGCGCGCGGGTATGGCGTTGCCGAAGACGTTCTTCTTCATCTGCACGAGTATGAAGTCGTAGGGGTCGGCCGGGGTCATGTCGGGGTTGAAAGAGCGCCCGTCGCTGACGAGCAGACCGTAGTAGCCGGGCAGACGCTCGAAGTCGTCGGTGACGAGCCTGAGGTCGTCGCTTATGCTCAGCATGGCGGTGGCTTCGTTGGCGAAGAGCGGCAGGGCCTTGTCGAGCTTTTTCTTGCGGTCGCCCGCGTAGAGGAGACCGGCGCGCTCGTAGAGCATGTCGAAGGGGCCGATGCGCTCGGGGGTGAGGGTGGCCAGGTCTTCATCTTCCGATTGGCCGGTGAGCCCTTCGATGAAGCTTTCGTCGGGCAGGGCCAGCGCGGAGTAGCCGAGCTCGCCCAAGGCCGTAAATCTGTAGAATTGCACGAAGACCAAAACCGCCGCCATTGCCAGCGCGATAAACAGTATTTTCTTCATCCGGTACCACCTCTTTGTTTCCGCGGTCTCGATTCGCATGACCGCGCGGGAACTTTCCTCTTACTTTAACGGGGCCAGCATGCTCGGGTCGGTGAACAGCAGCAGCTCGGTGTTGTCCTTCCTCAGGATGTCTTTGCCGAGGTCTATGCTGTAGCCGCCTTCCATTATGGCCGTGACTTCTTTTTCTTCCGTGTTTTTGCTTATGCCCTCGGCCGCGTCTTGCAGGTAGATTTCGGCGTTCGCGTTGTAGGTTACCGTCGCGCAGGCGCCGGGGGTGAAGCGCAGCTTCGTCTCGCCGACGACGAGGGTGCCTTTTTCCAAAAACAAATACGTGTCGCGGCCGTCGAACAGGAAGCCGCCTTCTATCTCTATGCTGTCGTCGCCGTCGCGCAGCACGGGGTTTTCTCCCCCGAAGTCGGCTTCGGCGAAGTATTCGACGCGGCCCTGCCGCCCGTCCCGCGAGACGGCGAGCATGGCGGTCGTGATCAGCGCCCGCTTCTCGCCCGCGTAGTAGACGATGTTGGCACTCAGGGGGTAGGTCTTGTTGCCGTCGGCCAGCGTGGCGCCCCGGTTCGTGATGCTGATCTTGGCGTCGGCGGCGTGCTCGAAGCGGACGCCGACGTCGTAGTGGTAGGTCTCGACGCCCGGCTCGAATTGCTTCATCCGCTGCATGTACCAGGCGACGGCCGCGATGAGGACGGCGGCCACCACGACCAGCAGGGCGACCAAGAGGGCCGCGGTTTTCGGGGAGAGACGCAGACGCCGGCTCATGGGCGGCCTCCGTTCTCGCCGGCCCCTGCGCTCCCGCCGCCGAATTCGGGCGAGGGGGCGCGGTTTTTGCGCTCCAAAAGGCCGCCGACGTCGCGCAGCGTAAAGTAAAGGCTGTACAGTATGACGAAGAGGGCCATGAGTATGTATATGAGCAGTACGCTTCCGTCGCCGCGCACGTCGCGCAGGAAGCCGCTGAGCATTCCCGTGACGAGCAGGGCGCAGAAGATCACCGCGTTGTTTACGAGGGCAAAGAGAAGTCTGCCCGGCCCGAAGGAGGGCGGGGTGAGGACTTCCACGAGGAAGATCCCGACGAAGAGCAGGATGTGCGAAAGCCCCGGCTTTATGCCGAGACAGAGCACGGACACGACGAATATCTGCTTGAATATTCTGTCGGCGAGCCAGAGGAGCTCGGGTCCCGTCATACCGAAGAACATGCCGACGAAGAGGACGCGCCTTTTCTGCCAGCCCATGTTTTTCGTGAAGACGACGGTCAGGACGAAGAGCAGGGCGGCGCAGACGAAGCTTATGAGCGCGATTTCCCAGAGCGCGCCGACGCCCTCGATGAATTCATCGAGGAATCCGCTGCCCGGTACGACGTCCAAGATTTTTCGCAGCAACGCACTCATGCTCCGCCCTCGCCGCCTTCGGCCGTTTCGCGGCGCTTCGCGATGGCCGTTTCGTTCAGGATCAGGAAGAAAACGTTGTGGACGTGGCAGAAGAAACCGCGCACGCCCTTCATCGTGTGGTATACGTCCTTTCCGATCAGGTCTATGTCGCCGTCGAGCTGGCTCACGATCGGCGTGTAGTCTTCCAGGATCATCAGGTTCGCGTTTCTGCCGCGTATGCGGATGGCGCTGATGCCCTTGTGTATTTCAAGCCCTTTCTCGAAGCTGGATATCTGCGCTTGCATCTTGCCTTCGCGCTCCTGCGCGTAGGCGAGCAGATCCGTCGCCGAGAAGGCGGGTTCGCGGCTTTTCGCGCCTTCGTTCGTTCCCGTTTCGCTCATTGGGTCCTCCCGTCAAATGTCAAACGACCGCTTCCGATTTGGCGCGGGCCTTGTCGCCGACGCTTCCGATGTAGGAAAACAGGTTTTCGTCCACGGCGTCGTGCTTGCCCGTCAGGATGTTTTCCACGTCGTCGAGCACGTCCGCTATTTCGACGTAGCGCCCCGGTATTCCCGTGAACTGCTCGCTGACGAACATGGGCTGCGTGAAGTAGTTGCGCAGCTTCCGCGCGCGGAAGAAGGTGTTGGTGTCTTCCTCGGAGAGCTCGTCTATGCCGAGGACGGCGACGACTTCTTCCAATTCTTGGTAACGCGCCAGGGCCGCGACGCTCTCCTTGGCGAGCCTGTAATGGCGCTCGCCGACGCGCTCCGCGGTCAGGAGCTTGCTCGTGGTGTTGAAGACGTCCACGGCGGGGTATATCCCCTTCTCCGCGACTTTGCGGTTCAGCACGACCTGGCCGTCGAGGTGGGACATGATGGTGTTGACGGCCATGTCGGTCAGGTCGTCGGCGGGGATGTAGATGGCCTGGAAGGACGTGACGGAGCCGTGGTCGGTGGAGTTGATGCGCTCCATGACTTCGGAGACCTCGCTCAGAAGGGCCGTGGAGTAGCCGCTTTCTATGGGGAGGTTTCCGAGCTCGGCGGAGATTTCGCTGTTGGCCTGCACAAAACGGTAGATGTTGTCCACGAAGAGCAGGACGTCCTGGCGCTTTTCGTCGCGCAGGTACTCGGCCAGGGTGAGACCGCTGTAGGCCGCGCGCGAGCGCGCCATGGAGCTTTCGCCCATCTGCCCGAAGACGACGGCCAACTTGTCCATGAGGCCGGAGGCGATCATCTCGTCGTAGAGCTCTTTGCCCTCGCGCGAGCGCTCGCCTATGCCGACGAAGACGGAGTTGGAGCCTCTGCCCTTGTAGATGTTGTTGATCAGCTCTTTGATGAGCACGGTTTTGCCGACGCCCGCGCCGCCGAGCAGACCCATTTTAAAGCCCTTTTGCATGGGGGCGAAGAAGTCGAGGGCTTTGATGCCCGTCCACAGGATGCCGCCTTCTATGTCTATTTCGGCGAGGTTCAGGTTTTTTTCGTAGATGTTTTTCGGCTTCGAGTCGCGCAACACCTGCCCGTCGATCAGCTCGCCGTAGGAGTTGAAGACTTTTCCGAGGATGTCGTCCGAGTATTCGATGCTCAGGCCGCCTTCCCGCAGGTAGATGTCCATGCCTTTTTTGAGGCCGTTGACGCCGGCGAGGGGGATGGCTTTGGCGACGCTGCCGTCCACGCCGGCGATTTCGAATACGGCTCTTTCGTTTCCGCGCAGGGCGTAGACGCAGCTTCTGGGAGCGATGCGGCTGTCGTCGAGCAGGATCGAGACGCTCAGGTTGGAGATTGATATGATTTTACCGATTTTCAATGTAGCCTCCCTCTCTGGTCTCCCCCCGGTACATGCGTTTTTTGGTGTAGCTGTCCAGGACTTTCGCGAAGGAGACTTGTTTTTTTCGTTTGTTTTCGGCGCGCTTCATTTCTTCCATGCGCTCGTCTATTTTTTTCAGGGATTCCGTCGTGGCGTTGTGGCGCATGATGTTTTCCGCCGCGAAGGAGTTCGTGCTGGCTATGCGCAGCTCGTAGCTCAGGTAGACGGCGGAGAGGCTGGCCAGGAGCTCGTCCACGTCGCCTTCGAGGGAGAAGTCTTCGGTGTAGAGGTTTTCGGCTTCGCCGGCCAGCACGATGGGGTAGATCTTTTTGCGGCGCAGGGCGATTCTTCCCGAGTAGTAATAGTGGTTGTACACGATGTGTATCTCGGAGTGCTTGAGGTCCCTGACGCTCTCTTCGAGCAGTTCTTCGATGCGCCCGTATTCGGCTTCGAGCTCGTCTCTTTCGATGGCGAGGAGGGTGCCTTCGGGCTTGCGCAGTTTTTTGCCTATGACGACCTTTTGACAGTCTTCGTCTTCGCGCATCGCGGCGTTGACGACGGTGTTCATGTTGCCGCAGAAGGCGTAGTCGCTGCCGATGTAGATGTTCAAGACCGGCGCGCTTTCGTCCACCCGCAGGGCGTGTTTGTCGAGGATGAAGTTCCTGTTGTTGATCACGAGGTCTATGATCTTGGATACTTCGCTTTCCATTCGAATGTACCGCTCGGAGGCGCGGCGGGCCGCGTCTATGTGCAGGAGGGCGTGGAAGTTCATCACCTTCACGATGGTTTTTATCTTCATCCGGCGGCCTCTCTCTTGACGGCGGCGGTCAGGGTTTCGACGACGGGGCCGAAGCGCTCTTTCATCTCTTCGGGGCGCACGGGGTCGAATATGTACTGGTTCATGCGGTTCATGAGTTCGCGGCCGCCTTGGATTTTGGCGCGCATTTCCGGGCTCATTTCGTCGACGTTGGCGAGCTCGAAGACTTCGCGCGTTTCCAGATAGGAGAGCAGTTCCCTTCTTGCGGCCGTGCCGAGGGCTTTCATTTCGGCGGTCTGCACGGCGCCGCCCAGCCTCGATACGGAGAGGCCGAAGTCTATGGCCGGGCGCTGGCCTTTTTCGAAGGCCTTGGCCGAGGTGACGATCTGCCCGTCGGTGATGGAGATGATGTTCGTGGCGATGTAGTCGGTGATGTCGCCGCCGCGCGTTTCGACGATGGGCAGCACGGTGACGGAGCCGCCGCTCTTGTGCTGGCATCCGAGTTCGAGCATGGACGCGTGGGTGTAGAAGATGTCGGGCGGATAGGCGTCGCGGCCCGGGACTTTGCCGGCCAGCAGACTGATCTCCCTGTATACGTTGGCGTGCTGGGTCAGGTCGTCTATGACGACGAGGACGTCGCGCCCTTTTTGCATGAATTCGACGGCCATGGACAGGCCCGCCTGCGGCGTGAGGAAGAGGGCCGGCGCGCAGTCTTCCTGGAAGGCCGTGAGAATGAAGGTGTAGGACATGGCGCCCTTTTGCAGGAGGGCGTTGTAGATTTCCTTCACGGTCTTTTTGCTCTTGCCGAGGGCGATGTAGATGCAGAGCGGCTTGGGGCCGTCGCCCGCGGTTTCGTTTTTGCGGTTGACGATGGCGTCCAGGGCCAGCTGGGTTTTGCCCGTTTTTTTGTCGCCGATGATCAGTTGTCTCTGCCCGCGCCCTATGGGGTAGAGCAGGTCTATGCCGCATATGCCCGTGTAAAGGGGCCGCTCCACGGAGGTGCGGTCCATTATGGGAATATTGGGCGCTATTGCCGGTATCTGGCGCAAATTTTCGAATTTGTTTCCGCTCAGTTTGTCTTCGCCGAAGATGTCGACGATGTGGCCCGGGTAGTCTTCCGAGAAGGCGGCCCGGAAGGGTTCGCCCGTCGCGGTGACTTCGTCGCCGACGTAGACGGGTTTGTGTTTTTTCACGACTTCGACCGTGACGCCCGTCCTGCCTATGCGGCTGACGTAGCCTTCGGCTTTGTCGCCGATGCGCACGCGCTCGAAGTAGCCCACTTCGTCGAGGCCGCCGGCTTCGAGGATGTAGTTGCTGACGCGCACGACCTTGCCCATGTCGTAGACGTTGTTTTCGCCTTTGATGGCTTCGATCTTCCTGTTTACGATATCCTGTATTATTCCGCTCATCCGCTTATGTCTCCGTTTCTCACCGAAAAGTCGTATGTCCGTCCGTCGGCTATCACATATACGCCTTCGCATACGCCGTCGTCGTATTCCGTCAGCACGGGGCGCCCGTCCGAAGCCGCCAAGGTAAAGCGGTCGTTCGCGTCCCCGGTGCGGATCACGACCTCGGGCGCCTCGCGGAAGGCGCGCACCTTCAGCCAGTCGAAGAAGGCGATGACGCCTTCGCCGGAGGTGCGCAGGAAGCTCTCCAACAGCTCGCGCTGTTCGTCGCCGGTCAGCGTCTCCCGCAGTATCCGGAAGGCGTCGGCGTCGTCGAGACAGCAGAGCTTGTAACGAAGGTCAAGGTCAAAGAGGGCCAGTATTTCGCGCGCGGGGTTGCGCGCGCGGGGTCTGGGCGCGCGCCGTATGCGCTCCAGGGCGGCTTCGACGCTCGCGCTTTTGTCGGCGTGGGCGGAGGCTCGCAGGGCTCTGTAGCTTTCGGCGAAGCCTTCCGGGCGGTATTTGCCGCCCAGCAGACCGAGGATGTCGGATACGCCGGAGGCTTCGCCGGCGCCCGAGGTTCCGGCGGCGCGCCGAAGCGGCGCGAGGGCCGCGTCCTCTTCGGCTTTGGCTCTGAGTTCTTCGATTTCGCGCAGCAGCGCTTTTAGTTCGGCTTCTTTGTTTTCCAGGAGTTCGTCATAGACGTTGGCTCTGTGGAGCATGTTGATTCTGGAAAATTTTCCGAGCCGTCTTGCGGCGTTCCTCAGTATGAAGAAGAACAGCCCGTTCATCAGGATGAGCAGCGTCGCCACCGCTAAAAATATTCCCACCGGCTTGTTTCCTCCGTGTTCTGTCGGTCAAGTGTATTACGCTGTCGCCGAGCTTCAATCCAACATCGGGTTGAAGAAGAGCAAGAGGAACACGAAGGCGAACATCAGGATGACCAGCACCGTCAGGACGATCGCCACAACCATGACCGATTGGATGACGTCGTTTTTCGTTTCGGGGTTGCGGCCCACGGATTCCGCCACTTTGGAACCCATGTTGCCCAGACCGATCCCTATTCCAAGAAATGCTAAACCTATGATCCACCCTATCGCTCCCAGTGTTGATGCCATTATGCTTTCCAAATCGATTCTTCCTTTCTGTTCCGCTTGCCGCGAGTGTTTTGTTGTGTTCGGGCAAGAACCCGACGCGTGTTTTTTTGGCTTGCGCGGCGCCTTTTTTCACGGGCCGGACGCCGCTTTTGCCGTATCGCTTCGCCTCGTCCTCTCCCCTTTTTAGATGCGCAGGGTGATCGGGGGCTGGGACGCGGGCGGTTTCGCGCTCTTTTTGATGCCGGCCGGAATGGCTTGCGCGCCGCCGCTTTCGCCTTCGGGCGCGTTCGGCGTCTGCTCGACGCCGCCGCCTTCGGCCGGGGAGACGGGCGGCTCGGCCGGCGGGGCCGGCTGTTCGGCCGGGGGCTGCGTCGGCGGCTCGGCCGGCGGGGCCGGCTGCTCGGGCTGCGTCGGCGGCTCGGCCGGGGGTGCCGGCTGCTCGGGCTGCGTCGGCGGCTCGGCCGGCGGGGCCGGCTGTTCGGGCTGCGTCGGCGGCTCGGCCGGGGGCGCGGGCTGCTCTGCCGGAGGCGCGGGCGGGGCCGGCTGTTCGACCGGCGGGGCCGGAGGCGCGGGCGGCTCAACCGGAGGCGGAACGGGGACTTCCTCCGCGTCGTCCGTGACCTTCATTCCAAATGGAGCGGCGCTCGACGAGGTCGTGTTCTTGACGGAGACGTCCGCGAAGGCCATGGTGACGGGTTCGCCTTTGTATGTGCAATCTTCGAGACGTAGGGTCAGATACGCGCATGGATCGTACGTCAAGGTGCATTCCCAACCTCCCGAAGAGGCTTTTGCGATGTCCAGCGTCTCTTCGTCCATGTATGTGCCGGGACCGATGTCGTTCGCGGATTGACCGCCGTACAGACGCACCTTGCCGCCGCCCAAAACGTACTCGGAATCGAGACGCACGATGAAGGTCAGGCTCTTCGTCTTGAGGTGCGTCGGTCGTATGTAAGCCGTGATGGGCAGGGTCGATATGCGCACCATGTCCACGATCTCCGGCGCGGCTTGGCCGAAGGAGTGATATCCGAGGCTCACGGTGTAGGAGGTACCCGGTTTGAGGTCGTATATCGTCGCGTTTTTGGCGGCCACGTTGAGGTCCATGCGCTTGGAGTAACCCGAGCCGCCTCCCACGACGACGAGTTCGTCGACTTGCAGGAAAACGGAGCCGTAGGCGTAGCCGGGGTCGATGACGGCGTAGTGCGCCGTCAGGCTCGTCGCGTCCGCGTTGACGCCGAGGAAGGCGATGTTGCGCCGCAGCGTGATGTTGGCGTCGTCAAGACTGCCGCCGCCTTGTCCGTTGCCGTTGCCGGCGACGCCGTCGCCGCCGGCGCCGCCGGCGCCGCCGTTGCCGCCCATGCCGCCCGTGCCGCCGCCGCCGCCGATGCCGCCGCTGCCGCCCGTGCCGCCGATGCCGCCGAGACCGCCGATGCCGCCGAAGCCGCCCGTGCCGCCCGTGCCGCCCGTGCCGCCGATGCCGCCGGCGCCGCCCGAGCCGCCGCGTATGGTGATCACGTCACGGCCTTCGCCGAGAGGATCGTCCGCCGCCGCATCGCCGCCTTCGCGGCTCTTCAGCGCGTCCATGCCCATGGCGGAGGTTCCCAGTATGCGCGTCAGGTCGATCGCGTTGTCGCTCATGCTCAATTGCTCGTTGGCGATGTCAAAGCGCGCTTCCCCGCAAATTATTGTCATTGGTTCCAACGTCTTCATGTTGATGCGGTCGTTCAGGAGCTGCGCGTTGCCCAGCCTGTCGAGCACGATGTACAGGAAGTTGTTGGCCGCGAACAGGCCCGATTCGTCCACGATCGTGCCGCCCGTCATCACGTAGCGCCGGTCGGCGAGCTTGTAGAAGGAGGCGTTTTCGTAGTCGTTCACCTCCGTTCTGGCGCTGATCGGCTCGACGCTGCCGTCGTAGTAGACGCGGTAGCCGTCTCCGAACAGCCACAGCTCCGAGGACGCCGTGTCGTATACGAGGGGATGCTCTCCCAGATCGTATTCGTTTTCGGTGCCGGGGTAGCGCATGTGGTAGCCGCCCTCCTTGGATTCGCGTATTTCCGCTTGCCCCATGGCCGTGATGCGGTCGCTGTTCTTGTCGTACACGATGCTGTCAGGCGACAGCGCGTACACCGCCTCCGGCCTGACGTCCGCGCTGACGCTCATCCATCCCAGCAGTCCCGCGTTCAGCAGCACCAGCACGCCGAAGATGTTGAACACCATCATCACTTTTCGATTGAACCTGCGCATATCCGTTTCCTTTCTCGCATTGCATGTTTTTGCTCGTTTCCGCCGCCGCGTTCCGCGGGTCTTGGGCGGAATTCCCAATCGGGAAGCTTATCCGCGATTGTATTCCAGGCTTGCCTTCTGGTTCAGGAAAATTTCCTGCCCCGTATCATTCTCGGCGTAGAAGCTCAGGGCGATGGTGTAGCGCCCGGACGCCGTCAGCTGCGGAGGCAGTATAAAGGTATAGGTGCCGCTGCCGTCGGGATCTTCGTCAAAGTTCGGCGAGCCGGAGAAATCGACCTTGGCGGAGTAGCTGACGGCATTACCGCCGTCTTGGTAGACGGTGTACTGTATCTTCTTCACGTCCGTCAGTTTGACGCTGTCCGTGAAAGTGAGCTTGACCCTGCCCGTGACGTCCGCTTGGGAGGCCGCGACCTTGCCGATGTATATGCCGCGTCTGTCGGTGGTGGTGGCCGTCATCTCGTGGATGACGTAGTCCGGGTTGTCGAAAAGGAAAGCCGTGCTCTCCAGCGACGGATCGCTTATGTCGGGTACGCTCTCAGCATTGGCGAGATTCGTGACGGCGTACCAGCGCAGGGTGTAGGTCTCGTTTTCGTTCAGGCCTTCAAAGCGCATCGTCTTGACACTGTCCTCGACCGTGTACACGCTGTCCTTGCCCACCGAAGCGCCGCTGCCGGTATCGGGCGTCACGTCCTTGCCTTTTGAGTTGAATATGCGCATCTTGTATACGCCCCTGGGGCTGCCGACGATGACTTTGTGGGGATCGAAATCGTAGGTGTTGACTTTCAGAGCGTAGTGGGATACAGGATGATTCTCGATGTACTCCGGAGTCACCGCGGCGGTGAAGTTCGGCATGCTCAGCTGCGGCATGGTGAATTCATAGGTCTTCTGCCCCACCTGGCCCGCGGGTTTGTCGGCTAATGCGCGCGGCAATCCGTCGTGCGGAATGCCTGTGGCGGAGGCCACGGCCGTGACCTCATAAGTGGTACCCGGCTTCCAGAAATCTTTTTCCGGTTCCGATCCTGTTACTCCAAACAGCCTGTTGCCTTCCGTGTACAGGAAGCGCACGTTCATGTTCGCCGAGGGCGTCATATAGTAGGACGGCAGGAAATTGCCGCTCTTTTGCGCGCGCAAGCGGTTGTGATTGAAGACGCCGGGGCCGGCGTCGATGTCGTGGTAGTCGATGATGGAATACGGGCCGTCCTTCACCTTGATGGAATAGTACATATCGAAGCCGATCGTCGAACTCAGCGGGAAGCTCAATTTGATGGCCTTGTTCGTGTAGCTGATGGGGTCGAAGCTGATCGACTCCTTGTCCAATCCGCCGATGTTCACCTCTCCGCCCGTATGTATCTCGTAGAGATGGCCCGCAGCCGTATCGCCCGGGTAGGCCGGGTCGTACAGCGGGTATTCGTTTGCACCGGAGCCGTTGTTGAAGTTGGCGTACAGCTTGACCCAATACGTGGTGTTGGCCGTGAGACTGTCCAATGTCACGGTAAGGTCTTGCGGAGCGGCGTCAAGAGCCGCGTCGCCGGTGAAGAACGGCGAGGCAGCTATCTGCGTGGTACCCTTGTCGCTGTACACCACCACTTTGATCTTTTGGCTGCCGGTCAGATTGTTGCCGTTTTCGAGCGACAGCGTCAGGAGCGCGGCATTGGTGCCAACCTTTTTCTCCTTCAAGGTCACTTCCGGGACGAGACCCGGCTTGTTCACGGTCTGGGTGTCGCCGCCCCCCCCCGGTTTATTGAGGGACGTTCCTTGCAGGGGTTTCAGATTCAGCACGGTCCCGTTCCCGAGTTTGAGACCGTCGCTCGTGACGGTGAAGGGCTGGCTGCCTTCGCCCGCTGCAGCCGCGAGCGCGGTCAGCCAATTCTGGTAAGACAGCGTGCCGCTCCCGGCGGACGCGTCAAATGGAGCGTTGACGAAGAACAGGGACTGGCTCGCGGAGGAAACGCTCAACAGCTGCTTGCCGGAGTTGAGAATCAGATACGAGGCATCGGCGGTTTCGCCGGAGGTTTGCAGCGCGAAGAGCTGATTGGCGTGGTCCGTCGAGGGCGCCAGCGAAAAGCCGCCGTGTCCGTCGTCGTAGTGGACCTTCACCTTAAAGTCAAGCGAACTTGCGGCTTTGACGGGATTGTTGCCCGGGCTCACCTCAAACATGGTGTAGGGCAAGGAGGCCGTGCCGGAGCTTACCGGCAGAATAAATTCATACGGCTGGACAACGTTGTTGAGCTTGGCCGTCACCTCGACGGCCGCCACGCGTTTCAGCCGCTCCGCGTCGAAGCCGTTCAGCGCGATCACAAAGCGGTTTTGCGCGGCCTCGGCCGTCACGTTGAAGTTTATGTTGGCGGTGGGCCAGGCGAAAGAGCTGTTCGGCGCGTCAAAGTAGCGACGGAAGACTTCTTCTTCCGTCGCGGCGGCGGCCAAGGCATAGGGCTTGCTTTGCACCTTGGCGACGTAGATTCCTTCGGAAGATGCGACGCCGATGCCGCCGTCTTTAAAGACATTGTCGGCGGGTCCGTTCAAGTCCGTCAGATAGGCGTCGCCACCGCCGCCCAAGCGGCTTATCTTCACCCACTGATCGGCGCCATCATATGCGACCAGCGCTCCGTCCGGGTCCATGGCGCGGTACTTGATCTCGTTCGTGCCATTTCCGCCGATATCCCAAGGATAGAATTCGAACTTGAATTCCTGCTTGGGGGCGTCGAGACGCCTCGAATGCAACACGGCATCCGGATCCGCGTTCGGACCTCCCGTCGGGAAGGGGTATACGCCGCTGCCCAGATCGAGCTGCGCGGTGTAGGTGAAGAAGTACTGTTCGCCCCGCCACGCGGCGGCGCCCGCGGGCGTGGGGAGATAAGCCGTGAAGAGGGAGGTCTTCGCCTCCTGCTTGGGGGTCGTCTTGTCCTGACTGGGATCGTCGTCAAAACCCACCACCAGGCGCGGCAGCTCTCTTGAAGAGATGTTGTTGAGCTGCGCGGGGAGGAAGACGAAGGTTTCGACCAACTCGTATTGGTTCGTGTTGGCCAAGTCCGTCACGCTTATGTTCAAAGAAGGAGCCGCTTCGACGTCCGCGTAATTCTTCAGCCTGTACATATTGTAGGTGATCGATTTGAGCGTGTCCATGTCCGGGCTGAAGCCCTTGGGGGAAACCGCGTAGCCGATGGTCGCGCTCGCGTCAAGACGCGTGTCGCGGTAGTTGGCGTCGCTCAGGTTCCCCTTGAAGTCGCTCCAAACGAGCTTGTTGCTCGCCGCGTTGTCCTTTGTGATTTTGGTCACGGTGAAAGCATCGTGCCGATCCTGTATCGACGGGGGCTCCTTTTCCTTCGTCGCGACATAAAACTTTTGCTGTATGGGTATGACGTTCTGTTCGAAGCCGGTGTAATCCTTTCCATGGGAAACCAGCACCGTGTAGGTGTCTCCGTTGGCAAAGACGGAACTGGCGATGCCCAAGTCCTGTTCCGTGATCAGCGGACCGTCATCGGTATCCGCCAAGTCGTAGAGCCTTTGTTTTAACGTGCTCACATGGGACGCGGGATCCGTGTCCGTGAGCATCCCCGTCGCGATGGGCGTCGCGGAATCGCTGTTGACTTGGCCTTCGTAAACCTTGAAGATCAGCTGGTTCAGAGTGGTCATGTCGTAGTCCGCTTTTCCGTCGGTGCCATTTGAGTCGTCTTTTAATTTAAGACGGAAGTGGAGCGCTTGGCCGGCCTGTTGGGGGGCATCCGCGAAAAGGGCCGCGAGAGCTATCGTCGCGGGCGGCGTCCTGGCCACCACCGTGCCGATCACCATCTTGGAATAGCCGTAGTTGTCGTGCAAATTCACGCTGCCTTCGACCGTGATGTAGTGATCCAGCTCCGTCACGAGAGCGTTGTTGGAGGACTTAAGCCACTCGTACGTGTCGATCTTGACGGTATGAATTTTGCCGCTGCCATCGAGAATAATCTCATTCTTCAGAATTTCTCTGTTCGAGACCACGGTCCGGTTCAGGCTGTCCGTGATGGTTATGAAAAGGGAAGCATCCTTGTTGATTTCGGCGGCGTTGTTGCCCGGCGCTTCCGTGAGGATCAGATCGCCCACCAACTTTTCGTGCTGCGAACCCGTATCCTTGAAGGTGATGACGGGCAGGGGCTGCGCGTTGATCGTAAAGGGCCTGGAGAAGACGGTGGGCGTCACTTCCACGATCTTTTCGTTGTCGTTGAACAGGGCGACCGCGCGCACCACGTAGTGTTCGTTGCGCCTGATGGAGATTTCGTCCACGGGTACGGGTACGGCTTCGTCTCCGTTCGCCTCAATGACCTTGACGGGGGTCGTCTTGGCAGGGTCGGAGTCGAGGAAGACCTCATAGCGGTAGCCGACGATGCCGGCGTTCGGGTCGTCGAAGCCGCTCGCCTGGAAGGTGAATTTGCCGTCGCGGACGTTGATGAGCACGTTGACGTTGCCGTCCGGCACGGGGCCGGCGGTCGCGGCGCGCTTCAAGGTCGTCACCGAGAGCGGATCGCCGTAGACGGGAATCTTGGGGGTTCCGGGAACGACGACATCGATGATCTGCGCGATGTAAACGGTGTTCGGGGTTATATTATTGCTGAAGGTGACTGAGGTTCCTGGTTCGACGCCGTTGGTGCCGAAATCCAGAGCCTGCGTATCGTGTACGGTCTTTCCGTCCGCCTCGTAGAGCACCAAGGAGGCGATGACGTTGCCGGCGTAGTCCTCTTTCTTGACATAGAAAGTCAGCGCCTCTTCGTCGACGATGCCCTTGCTGAGCGTCAGGCCGGCGTCGTCCGTGCGCACCACTTTATAGATGAAGTCTTTGTTGAAGGTCGTGCCGTCGACGGTGTAGTCGGACGAGGCGGTGAGCAGGTACTGGGTCTGCGCTTCAAGACCGTCGAAATCGAAGTTGGTATCGAACGTGCCTTGCGGTATGATCTCCGTCTTTACCACGACACCCGTGTTCATGTTCGTCAGGGTCAGCGTCACGTCGCTCGTGAGCAGGTTCTGCTCGTCGGTGATGGTGATCTTGCCCTTCGCGCTTGAGGTGTTGAATTCGAAATCGCTGAGTTTGAAGGTCGGCGCGAAAGATGTGTCGACGGAAGGTACGCTTCCGCCGCCGCCCGCGCCGCCTCCGCCGCCCGCGCCGCCGCCGCCGCCCGAACCGCCGGAACCGCCGCCGCCTCCGACGGTGGAACCCGTGCGGCCGGTCGTGCCGTCGCCGCCGTCCTGACCGGAGCCGCCGGATACGCCGGCCTGCCCGGCTTCGCCGGGTTCTCCGGGCTCGCCGGGTTGACCGGGCTCGCCGCTGCCGCCGGCCGCGCCCGCGGCGCCGGCCGCGCCCGCGCCTCCGGCAATGCCGTCTTCGCCGTCTATGGTGTTGAAGTCGGGGATTTTAAAGGTGGGCGGATTGAAGGCCAGCCAATTCACGTCAAAGCTTAGGTCTATGTTGTCGTCGGCGTTTACCACGAGTTGATCGAGATACATGCCGTTCGTTTCGACGTTGCCTATCACGCGGCGGCTCAGGTCCACGTTTACGCCGTCGGCGATCACCACGCATTCCGGAGCGACGGTGTGGATGGTTTCGCTTTCGTGCGCGAGTTTGATCACGTTGTCGTCAACGTAGCTGACTTCCACGTAGCCTTCGAATTCCCGCTCGTCTCCTCCGCCCATGCGCACGCGCAGGTCGGGCGCGGCGATCAGGAATTTTTCGCCGGGGAGTTTCGCTATGAAGCCGCTCATGGTGACGGGGTTGGCCAGGTGCTGTATGCTGTACGCGTTTCCCGTGTTTTCTATCAGCACTTCCGGCGTGATGTTGTAGTGGTTCACGAAGTTGGTGCCAAGGTCCGCGAGGTTCATCAGCACCGCGTTGTCCAGCGCTCCGAAGGAGCCGTCGGAATAATGTATGAAGCCGGGTTCGTCCAGGACGACTTTTTCTCCGTTGAGACCGGGGAAGGTGACGCCGCTTGGCGGTCTGCTGCGGAAGTCGACGCCACCGGCGAAGCGCAGCGGAATGCCGACCGTCTTTCCGTCCTCCGCGAGCGTGGTTTCGGCGGCGAGCACGAAGCCGTCTTTGGCGAAGACGGTCCGGCCGGTGTCGCCGCTCAGGCTGTGCAGGACAACAAAGGAGCCGCCCAGCATCACGCCGAGGGCCAGCGACAAAATGACGATCAAACTTACGTTTTTCATGGAAATTTCCTCCGGTATCGGCGCCGCGGCAATCCGGCGGGCATCCGACGATCCAACATGACTTGTGTGTTTTGCGGGGCCATGAGGGCAGGGGCAAGTTTAGGGGCAAGGGCAAGGGCGTGAGGGCAAGGGCGTGAGGGCAAGATCAAGGGCGTGAGGGCAAGGGCAAGGTCAAGAGCGTAGGGGCAAGGTCAAGGGCGTGAGGTCAAGGGCGTAAGGCAAGGTCTAAGGGCAAGTTCTTAAGGGCAAGTTCTAAGGTCAAGTTTAAGGTTTGAGTTCAAAGTCAAGTTTAAGGTCAAGAGCGGGTTCGCAGGGACAAGTGCTTTCGGGTCAAACTTGTAAGGTCAAGTGATTTAGGGTCAAGTTCGTAGGGGCAAGGGCATAAGGGCCAGGTCAAGGGCAAGGGCTTTAAGGGCAAGTTCACAGGGGCAAGGGCATAAGGGCAAGGGCAAGGTCAAGGGCTTTAAGGGCAAGTTCACAGGGACAAGATCAAGTTCGTAGGGGCAAGGGCGTGAGGGCAAGGTCAAGGGCGTGAGGGCAAGGTCTAAGGTCAAGGTCGTAAGGGCAAGGTCAGGGCTTAAGGACAAGGACCGGGGCCGAGGGCCGCGCGGGCCGGCAAAAAATCAATCATAAGGCTCCTCCCAACCGGGATCGGACGAAAATCCGTCTTCCCAATCGGGCGGAGGCCCGTTTAACGATTCCAAACGCTCGATTTCACGCGTCAGGCGCAGGCGCTCTTCTCCGCACGCGGCGAGGTCTCTTTCCGTTTCCTCGGCCAGCAGGGCGTATTTGGCGCGCAGGTCTTCGGGTAATTCCGGCAGGGCTTCCATATCCCGTATCTCCTTCAATCGCGCCGTCAGCCTCTGTTCTTCTTCGAGGGCGGCTTCGAGGCTCTGCGCGTACCATCCGAGAGTCTCTTGCCGCTTTTCTTCTTCGGTGCGATTGTTTTCTTTGAAGTTTTCTTCTTCTTCGAGACGTTTCAGGGTTTCCTCGGAGAGGACCACTTCGTCCCAGTCTTTGAACGCTTCGTCCGACGAGCCGCCCGCGCCGCATCCCGCAAGCGGGACGATCGCCAATAGGATCAGGGCGAGGATCGCGGCCGGGACTCGGGTCGCGGCAGGGGCTCGGGTCGCGGCCGGGGCTCGGGTCGCGACAGGAACCGAGGCTCGGGTCAGCCGGAGCATGGCTTTTTCACTCATGTTTCGCAATATTCAATCTTCTCGCGTATTGTCGCGCATTTTCGCTTGTTTTCGCGCCCGGGACACGGCAAGGCCGTTTTCGGGCTTTCTCCGCGTCTCGGAGATTTTCCGCATCTCGGGACGCTGAGATCTTTTTCGCATTTTGGGGGTTTTTCCGCGTCTCGGGGTACGGAGATCTTCTCCGCGTCTCGGGCGCCGGCCGGAAATATCCCTACAAAACAAAACACCCCCCCCCATCACGAGTCTGTTTCTCGTTGAAATTCAGGGGTTTCTGCGTTAAGTTTCATTTTATAAGTTTTGTTACATCCGCTTACAATATGTAGTTTAAAAATACAATACCATAGTATTATAGGATTGTAAAGCTTTTTTTTCGATTTTCGGTTGAATAAGTTTCGTTAAATTTTGGTTACATTATGGCAAGGTCGCGGCGGCGGCGCGGGCCGGCGCGACAGGCGCGGGCGGCGCACGGCGCGGTGACGCGAGACGCACGGCGCGCCGCATCGTGCCGCTTGAGGCATCATATTGCAAGATGGGAAAACGCAAGCGGATACCGGCGATGTCGCGTGGATGATTTGCGAGGATTTGAGATTGCCGGAGGGCCATGAGAAAAGGCGGCGCGGATGTTTCGATTCGCGCCGCCTCGGACCTCGAACGCGTTCATTGAGGATTGCGGCTTTTCATGCTCTTTCGGAGTTCTTCTTCCGGTATGCCGGAGTATTTGGCCGCGGTTTCCAATGGCAAGCCGTCGTCAAGCATTGCCATGGCCATTTCCAGCTTGCCCTCCAGCTTGCCCTCCAGCTTGCCCTCCAGCTTGCCCTCCAGCTTGCCCTCCAGCTTGCCTTTGCGCCTGCCGTCTCGCTTGCCTTTGCGTATGCCGCGCTGCTCGATTTCGTCGATCGCTCTTTCTATCGCGTATGTCATTTCGGGCACCTCCTCCTTTTCAAACGCTTGTCTGATTTGTTTGATTTCGTCCGCCTTCAGCCTGTTTTTGGCCTTTTTCAGGATTACGTCGGATATCCAGTCTTTCAGTTGCAGTTTCTCGTCCGC
>JAISMX010000004.1 GCA_031276515.1 Eubacteriales Family XIII. Incertae Sedis bacterium
AGATCGGGTTCTGCCGTTCCATTTGGCTCCCGGAGCGTACATAAGACGTACGTGAGGAAGCCAATATGGGACGGCAGGTTCCGAGATGGGCAAAAATTGCGTGGGGTTTGAATAGTTACGATCAATGATGCGCGCGACGCCATCTTTGAGAAATACAATGGCATCTACCGCGGGGCATTGAACCCGTTTTGCGTAACAAACAAGAAAGGTTTTGCGTATGGGCAAAAAAATTGCGATTCCGACAACGGATCAATTGACGCTTTACAAACATTTCGGCAGCGCGGATGCCTTTCAGATCGTGGAGCTTTCGGAGGACGGGAGCGAATGGTCGTTCGGCGAGGTGAGAAAATCGCAGAGAGCTTGCGGCGGAGGTTCTCACGACGCGCGCGCGTTCGACGACATCATTGCGCTGCTCTCGGACTGCGACGCCGTCGTGGTGGGCAAAATCGGCCCGGGCGCTTATGAATATCTGATTTCACACGGCATGCGCGTGTTTGAGGCGACGGGGGTGCTGGAAAAGATCATCCCGGGCGTTTCAAAATTGTTGCGCAATTGATTCCGTAACAATCCCTAAAGCGGCGGCAGCCAGCTTGGTCGCGTGGAACCCTCCGGCGGCGGCGATGCCTGTTCGCCGCCTTGACTTCCGCTTTGGTCTCCGCCCTGCTCGCCGTTCCGCCCGCTCCCTTGATCGCCCGGAGGCGCCTGATCGGTCCGGTCGGGGTTGACCTGCCCCGGCTGCGCGGGAACATCCTGCCCCGGCTGCGCCGGCTGCCCCGGCTGCGCCGGCTGCGCGGGCTGCGTGGGAACATCCTGCCCCGGCTGCGCGGGAACATCTTGCCCCGGTTGCGCCGGCTGCGGGTTCGGGAAGGGGCCTACGCCATCGGTGTCGACTTGGCCGTCCTGCGGGTATTCTTGACCTTCCGCGGGATCGTTTGCTTCGCCCTGCGCATTTTCGAGAGCTTCGTAGTACGCGTCGTCGCGAACGATGCCGTCCCAGTAGAAGTCTTCGTTCAGCGTCTGCGCCGGATCGATGGGATATTTCTCCGGATCGCCGTTGTGCAGATGGCAGTAATAGCGCGGCCTTGGCCCCACGGCCTGCGGCGCCGCTTCCGGATGATCCTCGTCGCCGCCCGTGGCGTCGACCGCCGCCGTGTTTCCGAAGGGAACTCTGGCGGGGCAATAGGGCGTCGCGAGGTAACCGGAGATGGGGCAGATATACACGGGGCCGCTCAGGTTGTCCACCCGCGTCGGCTCCGTTCCCCGAATGAAGAACTCGGAGCGCGTCAGGCTGTATGCGGAAGGCAGCATGCCCGACACGGCGTCGACCGCTATTCTCGTCACGTTGGCCGGCGCGCTCGGAAAGGAGCCGCGCTCCGTACCCTCGCAGATTTTGCCCATGATCTTGCTCCACACCTTTGTGGCGGCGCCGGAACCCTCGCTGAGTTCTATGCCCACGTCGCTGCCGATCCACAGAGATGCCGAATACTGCGGCGTGAAGCCGACGAACCACGCGTCGTATTTTTCCGTGGTCGTACCCGTCTTGCCGGCTACGGGCTGGGAAGATATGGCGGCTCTGCCCGCTATGCCGTTCGTCACGACGCCTCGGAGTATGTCGGTCACGATGAAAGCGACGCCCGGATCCATGGCCTGCTTCGTGTAGGGTTCGCGACCGATGATGATTTCGTCGCGTCTGTTCGTGATCTTGGAATAGGGCATGGGTTCCACGTAGAGACCCCCGTTGCCGAAAGCGCCGTAGGCGGCGGCCATCTGCAGCGGCGAAACGCCGTGCGTCATGCCGCCGAGCGCGAGCGCGGCCGGGTTCATATCGTTGGTGTCGCCCGTTTCCACGACGCTCGTGACGCCGAGATCCTTCAGGAAGCGCAGGGAGCGATTCGCTCCGATGCTGATCTGCACTTTCACTGCGTTTACGTTCACGGACTGCTCGACGGATTTTCGCAGGCTCTGCATGCCGCGATAGCCGCTGTACCAGTTTTTGGGCCATGTTTTGCCCTGAAATGACATGGGCTCGTCCACGATGCCGCTCGCTGCCGTCCAATAATTTCCATAAGACGGTTCGCCGTCCGTGACGGTCTCGCCGTCCGCGCCCATCTGCAGCGCGGGGCCGTAGACGGACATGGGCTTGATGGCCGAGCCGGGCTGCCTGGGACCGGTCGCGCGGTTGTAGAGCAGGCGCCCTTCGGTGTTCCTGCCTCCCACCATCGCCTTGATGGCGCCCGTATGGTAGTCGAGGACGACCATGGCCGCCTGCGGCTGCGCGGCCGCAGGCCGCAGGGTGTAGGAGGAAGGATCGATGGCGATGCCGGCTTCGGTGAAGCGGAGACCGTTCGGCTCGCCGAAGAAAGCCTTGTCGATGATGAGGTTGCCCTCCGCGTCCTTGGACTTGTGTTCGCTCGGGATGGGTATGACGCCGCCGCGTATGATGGAGTACAGCTTCTCCTCCTGCACGTAGAGATCCTTGAATTCCACGCTGTAATCGCTGCGGTCGTTCGACTCCGTGAAGTAGAAGTTCAGGCGCTTGCCGGCCAGAAGTTTCAGGCTGCCGTCCGGCAGGGCTTCGTATTCGTCCGGGGCCAGCGTGAACACGCCCGCTTCGTCGAAGAAATTGCCGTAGGCGTACAGCAATATCTTATTGTTCTTGTCGAGTATGTTTCCGGCGCGGTCCTTTTTCGGAGTCAATCTCGGGAAATTCTCGTTCAGGGCGAATTCCGCTTCGATCAGGCTCTGCATGCCCGCGTTCATCGTCGTGTAAATCTTCAGCCCGCCCGTGTAGAGCCGCTGCCGCGCCTCGTCTTCGTCGATGTCGTACTGCGCCATGAGATCCTGCACGACCTTTTGTATCGTGTAATCGGCGAAGTAATTCGAGGTCGCGCCATCGGCGTCGAAGTGCGGCTTGACGAAGTCGCGCAGATTTTGGCCCGCGGCCTCGTCGTGCTCCGCCTGCGTGATGTAGCCCTGTTCGAGCATGAAGCGCAGCACCAGGCCGGTCCTGTTCAGAACCGCGTCGTTGTAGACGTAGGCGTATTGGTCGCCCACGAACAGCAGATCCGGATCGTCGGCGGCGACGTCTTCCCTGTGGATGGTCTGCACGAGGGCATATTTGCTGGGTGCCTGCGGCAGACTCGCGATGGCCGCGCATTCGAGCAGGTTCAAATCCTGCACATCCTTCGAGAAATAGCCCTGCGCCGCCGCCTGCACGCCGAAGGAGCGGTTGCCGAGCGTGATGGTGTTCAGGTAGGCTTCTATGATCTGCTCCTTCGTCAGATGTTCTTCCAGTTGCAGCGTGATGATGGCCTCCTGCAGCTTGCGTTTCATCGTGTGGTCGCCCATTTCGTCGGTGAGCCATAGATTGCGGGCCAGCTGCTGCGTGATCGTGCTCGTGCCGCTGATGCTTTTGTTCCGCAGGACGCTGTCGCGTATGGCGCCGACAATGCGGACGAAGTTGAAGCCGTGATGCGTCCAAAAGGTCTTGTCCTCTATCGCGACAAAGGCGTCGATCAGATTCTCGGGCATTTCGCTGAACAGCACGTTGGTGCGTCGCCCGTCGCCCATGTAGATGTCGTCGATGAGGTTTCCCGCGTCGTCGTACATCGCGGAGCTTTCGGTCAGCATGGAGGATATCTCGTCCGGGTCGATGCGCGGCGTGGCGTCTATGATGGGCTTGGCGTAGAGCCATGCCGCGGCGGCGCAGAACACGGCGCCGAGGAGGAAGATCAAACACAGCAGACGAAACCAGTGGATGCGGTGTTTTTTTCGCGACTTGCCCTTGGGGCCTTTCCCATGTCCTCCGCCCGAATTTGAAGCCGACCCGCCGGAGGGGTTTTTCCAAGCGTAGGCGGAACCGTCGCCGGCCGCGGCGAAAATGGGCGTCGCGTTCGTCTCGTCGATCGTCTCCGCAGCCTTAACCTTTTCCCGCACGGCTTCCGCGGCGGCCGCTAAAACCTCGGACAGCGCTTCCGCCGCATTCGCGCCGTTTTTTTCCGCAATGCGAATGCCGCCCGCGCGCGGCTGGGTTTTGGCCCTTTCGAGGCGCGCAAGCCGCGATGGGGGAACGTACGCCTCGGTCTCCTCCGTCTGCGGCGCGGATGGGGATTGCGGGGGGCTCTTTTCGAGTTTGTCGCCTATCTTGTCGAATTTTTCGAAAATCGCGGCGATCTCCGATTGGTCCTGTTCGGATATTCCGCTTTTCAATCTGTCGTCAGCCATATTTTGATACCATCACCAAAAACGAAGAACATTCATAATATCAAGCATCTGTTAATGGAACCTATATTTTGACGGCGCGGCGGCGCGTTAGGTTCCGTCGTGTTTTTGAAACATTGTTGAATTCTCGCGACGGATAGGCTATACTCTGTACAGGGGACGCGCGGCGGGCCGCTTTCGGCTCGCGGGTGCGCCGCTTTCCGCGCAAACGGGCGCGAACGGAGGAGGATGCGTATGTATGACAGCGTGGACGTGGCCAAGGCCGCGATACGGCTGGCCGTGACGGGCAGCCGGCAATCCGAGGAGCAGATGATAGAAATGCTGCGGGAGAAGGGCATCAAGAGCGCCGCCATGGACATAGGCGGCGATATGATCCATACGATTCACATTGTCATCGAGCGGGCCATCACCATATCCCGGAGGAACGGCGTCACGAAGGAGGGCCACGTGCAGGACGGCGCGATAGCGGGCGCGACGCGCGAGGCGATCTCGCAGATCTCGCAGAAGGCGCTGGGACTCAACGGCGGCGGGAAGATTGCGATTTGCAGACACAAGGAGCACTTGAGCGTCTGCATATTCGTGAGCATCGGTCTGCTCTATCTGTACGACGTCGTGATCGGGCTCGGGCATCGCGCGCTGCCCTCGGATTGAGGGCGGCGAATTACGAAGGAGAAATGAATATGAAAAAGCATCTCGGGGCGCAGGCCTTTGCGTTTCCCACGCCGGTGTACATCGTCGGCAGCTACGGCGAGGACGGAAAGCCGAACGCCATGAACGTGGCCTGGGGCGGCATATGCGGCTCCGAACCGCCCTGCGTCGCGATCTCCATCAGGAAAAGCCGGCGCACCTACGACAACATCATGGAAAAGATGGAGTTCTCGGTAAACATTCCGAGCGAGGCTCATATAAAGGAAGCGGATTATTTCGGCATCGCCTCCGGACACAAGGCCGACAAACTTGCCGTCTCGGGCTTGCGCGTTTCGAAATGCCCCAATGTGGACG
Organism: Eubacteriales Family XIII. Incertae Sedis bacterium; assembly: GCA_031276515.1. Lineage (GTDB taxonomy): Bacteria > Bacillota > Clostridia > Peptostreptococcales > Anaerovoracaceae > JAITLA01. Next base: position 5,224 of record JAISMX010000004.1, read on the forward strand.
CGCCCTGCATCGAAGAATTCCCGCTCTGCTTGGAATGCAAGGTGATTCACACGATGGAACTGGGACAACACGTGCAGTTTGTCGGCGAGATCGTCAACGTCATGGTCGACGAGGCCTGCCTGAACGACGCCGGTCTGCCGGACGTCGAAAAGCTCGCGCCCATGCTGTACGACCCGGCCCGCAGCGCCTACAACGCGGTGGGCGCGTTTTTGGGCAAGGCCTTCAGCGTGGGGAAGGACTTTGTTAAAAAATAGAAAGCGCGGACGCTTTGATTTAAGCATTAAATTTTTTCTAATTATTTACATATTGATATAAAAATGTATTTACAAACAATGGATTTCATGTTATTCTATATGACATGAGAAGGCCATTGTGTTTCGCGTTCTTGTTCTACGCGGCGGGGATAGCCGCGGAATACCTGTTCGATCCCGCTCCGGCGGTCTATTTGGCCGCCGTCTGCGTTGCTGCGGGCGCCTTTGTCCATGCGCGCCACGGGGAGCGCGTCCTTGGCGTGGCGTTTGGCGCGGCCTTCCGCTTCGCGCCGATCTTCCTCGCCTTTGCGCTCGCGGGCGGCCTGTACTGCGGCGCGCAGCTGGACAAGCGGGATCCGCTCGCAGAGCGCGTGGGGGAGCGCGTCTCCGTCACAGGCAGGGTCGTCTCCATGGAATCGACCGCCGAGGACTACCACAAGCTCACGCTTTCTCTCGCGAATCCGACGGGCATCGCGGGCGGACGGCGCATTCTGATCTTGGTTCGCGGCGAGAACGCCGATCCCAAGCGGCTGGTCGGCGCGGACGTCGTCGTGACGGGCGAGCTGTCGCTGCCGGCCGCGCGGCGCAACCCCGGCTGCTTCGATTACCGCGCCTACCTGCGGACGGTGGGCATAAGGCTCATCTTGACGTGCGACGCCGGCGACATAAGCTCGGACGGGGAGCGGCCCTATTCCGCGTGGGGAATGCTGCTCCACCTGCTGGCCGTGCTGAAATACGCGCTGCTGGAACGCCTTTCGCGGCACATGGACGAGACCGCGCGCGGCGTGATGGCCGGCATGCTGTTCGGCGACTCCTCGCTGATGGACGACGCGGTCTACGAGGCTTTTCAAAAGAACGGAACGGCGCACATCCTGAGCGTGAGCGGCATACACGTCGCCATCGTCTACGCCTGCATCGTCAAACTGCTCGGAAACCGCCGAGGCCCCGCGCAGAGCGTCGTCGCGATGCTCGGCCTCTTTCTCTACGCCGCCATGGCGCAGTTCGCCCCCTCCGTCATGCGGGCTTCCGCGATGATCCTGACGCACATCGCCGCCGGGCTTTTGCGGCGGCGCTACGATTTGCTGACGGGCGCCTGCGCGGCCGCCGGCGCCATGCTGCTCCACAATCCCCTGCAACTTTTTCACGTGGGCTTTCAGCTGTCCTTCCTCGCCATATTCACGATGGCCTTCATGATTCCCTTTCTCGACCGCTATCTGACGCCGGAGAAGGAGGCCGCGCCGCGCCGCGCGCGCGGCGCGGCGTCGGCCTCCGCTCTGCGCGCCGGCGGCTCGGATCCGGCCTCCGCCCTGCGCGAGGGCGCGCGCAAGCTGCTGCGCGGCCTGCTGCCCCTGCTCGTGATCCAGGCGGGCATGGCGCCCTACACGGCCTACGTTTTCAATTACTTTTCCGCCGCGGCCTTCATCCTGAACGTTCCCGTCATCTTCCTTTCCGGCATCGTCATACCGATCGGCGTGGCGCTCATGCCGCTCATGTGCGCGGGCGACGCCGCGTTCGGCGTGGGGGCCTCGGCGGCGGACATCCTCGTGACGATCATGAACCGGATGAACGAGGCGGCTTACGGCACGGCCTTCGGCCATTGGCCCGTGACGAGCCCGCCCGCGTTCGCGCTCGTCCTCTACTACGGGATATTCTTCCTCGTTTCGTCGGAGGGCCTGCGCGTGCTGTGGCAGAGGCGGCGCGCGAAGGAGATCGCGGGCGCGTTCTGCGCCCTGCTGCTCTGCGTCTTTTTGAGCCTCTGCGCGCCCGGCCTCGCGCGAGACGAAAGCGCGCTCGTCTTCGTGGACGTGGGGCAGGGGGATTGCCTGCACATCCGCACCCCTGCGGGGCGCAACATCCTGATAGACGGCGGCGGCAGCGTGAATTATTCGGTCGGCGAAAAGACGCTGCTGCCCTACCTTTTGAAGAACGGCGTGTCCCGCATCGACCTCGCGCTCGTCACGCACCTGCACACGGACCACTGCCAAGGAATCGCGGAGCTGGCGCGCGCGCTGCCCGTGGAGCGCCTGGCGGTCTACGAGGGAAACAGACCGCGCGGCGCGGAGATCGCCGAGAAGATGGGCGTTCCGGACGACCGCGTCGCCTACGTGTACGCGGGGGAGCGCGTGCGCCTCGACGAGGACGTCTACGTGGAGATCTTGTTTCCGGAGAGGCAAGACGAAGCCGTTTACGAGCGCCTGCTTGCGGACGAGGACGAGAACAAGAGCAGTCTGCTGATGCGGCTCGAATACAGGGGCGTGTCCGTGCTGATGACGGGGGATCTCGGATTCGAGGGGGAGAATGCGATTTTGGGAAGCCCTTATGCGAGCGGACGGCTGCGCTCGGACATACTCAAGGCGGGACACCACGGCAGCCGCTATTCGACAAGCGACGACTTCCTCGCGGCCGTTGCGCCGCGCGTCGCAATCATACAGGTGGGGAAGAACACCTACGGCCATCCGCATCCCGACGTGCTCGAAAAGTTCGAGACTGCCGGCGCGCGGGTCTTCCGAAACGACACGGACGGCGCCGTCCTGCTGCGCATCGGCGAAGACGGCGAGTTGGGTGTGCGCACGATGCTTGGCGGACCTTAGATTGAAAGCTCCGAAGTCCGCGCCTTGAAAGCGCGGTAGGCGCCGGCGCTCACAAAATCGCAGGAGCGACCCGAAGTCGTTTATCATGTCAAGTTGCCAATAGCCATGCGTCGCAATGTTCCGGACGGCAACGATCTGTACCCACTCCTCTGTGGATGAAATCCCTTGAACTCGTCGGAAAAATTTTCGGATACGGTACGGCCACGGTACGCCGAGAATTGGCACGGATTTTACAAGAGTGCGCTATCGCATTTTACATCCGTTCTCTATACTATGAATTGTACATGTCAGACAGGTTTGACGGTGGTTCTTGTTTTAATATCGCGGGAGGTGGTGAAAATAGGAACATTGGGTTACGCAAGGGTGTCCAGCTATGAATTTGTCAGGGATTCTCTTCGCTTGTATGTCAACCGGCGGAAATTGTCCGAAGGCGACCGTCTGCCCTCGGAGATCGCGCTGGCCAA
>JAISMX010000007.1 GCA_031276515.1 Eubacteriales Family XIII. Incertae Sedis bacterium
AGATCGGGTTCTGCCGACCCATTTGGCTCCCGGAGCGTACACAGACGTACGTGAGGAAGCCAATATGGGGCGGCAGGTTCCGAGATGGGCAAAAATGGCGTGGTGGGTGAGTAGTAACCTTTATTTGTACAGCAAGCGCCGCAGCGTGTCCAAATATCCGTCCAATCCTTCGATCAGCGCGTCGTAGTTCTCCTTGTAGTAGGCCAGGGGCCTGGGCGGCCTCATCCGGCTGCGCGAATAGCCGTCTATCGTCCAATAGATGATGTCCATCGCCTTTTCCGCGTCGACGCCCTCGCGGAACAGGGACAGATCCGGATTCTCGCGCAGACGCTTCCAGGCCGTCGCGATCCACGACGCGGTGGAGGCGCCGATTTCCTCGCGAACCTCCTCGTCCGCCCGCGTGTAGGCGTCCAGTATGAATTCAAAGAGCATCCCGTAGCGCCGCATCATGTCGAATTTGATCTCCGCGCCCGCGCGCCAGCGCTTGAAGATGTCCTTCTCGTTCCAGTCGAAGCCCGCGAAGGCTTCGTCCACCATCAGCCGCATCGCGTAGTCGTAGAGATACAGGTACAGCTCCTTCTTGCTGCCGAAGTAATGAAACAGCAGCCCCTTGGACACGCCCGCCTCCCGCACGATGCGGTTGGTGTTCGCCTTCCGGTAGCCCTGCGTCGCGAACTCCGCGATGGCCGCCTCGACGATGCGAGCCTTTGACCGCGCGGATTCCGCCTGATTGTCATGGGTCAAAACGCACTCCTTCCATACAACTCCACACATTGACCCGTTGGGTCAATACCACTATACCGGAGTTGACCCGTTCGGTCAACCAAAAAACGATTTTTTTGCCGTTTTTTTTGCCAATGGATATATGCAGGGTTTTTGGGTATAATTGAAATATCGGTTTTGCGGCACGGGAATCGGAAGCACGGCGACGCGGCGAAGGCGCGGCGCAAGGCGTCCGCTTTGGCGAACAGGCCGCGCTTTTGGAAATGAAAGAGGTGAAACGCCATGGAAAAGACGATTTTGATTGTGGAAGGCATGTCCTGCGAGCATTGCGTGCGGGCCGTCACGAATGCCGTCGGCGCGCTCGACGGCGTGGGCGCGGTCGATGTGGATCTGGCCGCGAAGACCGTGACCGTCACGCGCGACGCGGCGAAGGCGGCGATCGACGACATCAAGTTCGCGATCGAGGAAGAAGGCTATGAGGTCGTCGGGGCCTGATGCTTTTCTTTTGCCGCCGGGGCGGGGAATTTGATCGCGGCCGGCCGTGATCAAATTCCCCTTTTTTCCATGTATTCCGCATTGCGACGGGATTTTTCAAGTTCGTTATTCAAAACGACGCTGTTTTCATCGTTTTGATGGTCTTGTCAATTCGAAATTTCCTCCTTGCATTCGCAAACAAATCGTAATATAATAAAATAGTTTTATAGTAAAAGTATTTTTCGGCGCATGGCGGCGCCGCATTGCGATATGGCGCCGCAGGGCCGCGCCGCATTGCGATGTTGCGGCATGGCGGCGCCGGAGGAAAAGGAGACGCGAATGGCGGATTGCAGGGAAGACATCGGCGCTTTGCTGGGAATCGAGTATCCCATCATACAGGGAGGCATGGCTTGGATCGCCGACAGCAGCTTGGCCTCGGCCGTTTCAAACGGCGGCGGCCTCGGCCTGATCGCGGCCGGCAACGCCGACGCGGACTTCGTGCGCGCGGAGATACGCAGGACGCGGGCGCTGACGGACAAGCCCTTCGGCGTGAACGTGATGCTGCTGAATCCGCACGCGGACGCCATCATGGACATGCTCTGCGAGGAGAAGCCCGCCGCGGTCACGACCGGCGCGGGCAATCCCGGCAAGTACATCGCGCGGCTGAAAGACGCCGGCATCAAGGTGATCCCCGTGGTCGCCTCCGTCGCTCTGGCCGTGCGGCTCGCGCGAAACGGCGCGGACGCGCTTGTGGCGGAGGGGCAGGAGGCCGGCGGACACATCGGCGAGGCCACCACGATGGCGCTGACGCCGCAGGTGGCGGACGCGGTGGACATACCCGTCGTGGCGGCGGGCGGCATAGGCGACGGGCGCGGCGCGGCGGCGGCCTTCATGCTCGGCGCGAAGGGGATACAGGTGGGTACGCGCTTCCTCGTCGCGCGCGAATGCACGGTATCGCAGGCCTACAAGGCTATGATCCTCAAGGCGAAGGACAGCGACACGGCGGTGACGGGCAGGAGCACGGGCCATCCGGTTCGCGTATTGAAGAACAGGATGACCAAGGAAATCCTGTCGCTCGAGGGCAAGGGTCTCAGCCCGGAGGAATTCGAGCGGCGCATGGCGGGAACGCTGCGCGCGGCGGTCAAGGACGGCGACGTGACGCACGGCTCCGTCATGTCGGGGCAGATCGCGGGTCTCGTCAACAAGGAGCAGACGGCGGCGGAGATCATAGAAGAAATATTCAGGGAGGTCAGGGAAATATATGAAAGCAGGGCTTTTATTTGCGGGGCAGGGCGCGCAGTATGAGGGCATGGGCAAGAGCCTGTGCGACGCGCATCCCGCCGCGCGCGCGATATTCGACCGCGCCGGCGACGCGATCAAGCATTGGTGCTTCGAGGGAACAAAGGAGGAACTGCGCCGGACGCACATAACGCAGCCCGCGGTTTTCACGGTGGCCGTCGCGGCCCACGCGGCGCTGACGGAGGCCCTCGCGCGGGAGAATCTTCTCGCGCAAGGAACGGCCCGCGGCGGCCTCGCCGTCGCGGGGCTCGCGGGCTTCAGCCTCGGCGAATACGCGGCGTTGACGGCGGCCGGCTGCATCGCGGATTTTGAAAGCGCGCTCGCCCTGGTGGAGAAGCGCGGCGCGTACATGGCGGAGGCCGGCCGCGACGAAAGCGGCGCGCAAAAGGGCGCCATGCTGGCCGTCTTCGGCGAACGCCGCGCCGTGCTCGGCGCGGTGGAGGCCGCGCGCGAGGGCGACATACTGGAAGCCGTCAATTTCAACGCACCCGCGCAGACGGTCGCGGCCGGCGGCGTCGCCGCCATAGACAGGCTACGGAAGAGGATCAAGGAAACGGACGGCCTCAAAGCCGTTCCCCTGAACGTGAGCGCGGCTTTTCACAGCCCCATGATGGCGCCGGCCGCCGAAAGGCTGGCGGAGGCCGTGCGCGGCATGGACTTCCGCGCGCCGCGCGTCCGCGTGTACGCGAACCCGACGGGCCGCGATCTGATGGAGGGCAAGCCCCCGGCGCTCACGGACGCGGACTGGATACGCGAGCGCTTGGTTCTGCAATTGAAAAGCCCCGTGTACTGGCAGGAAACCATCGAGAATATGGCGGCGGACGGCGTGGAGCTTTTCATAGAGCTCGGCCCGGGGCAAACGCTGACGGGCCTCGTGAAAAAGATCAATCCGGAGCTGCGCGCGCTGCGCGTCGAGGACGCGGAAAGTCTCGAAGCGGCCTTGTCGGCGATAAAGGAGGGGATCGCATGAAGGAGACGCTGCGGGGAAGGACGGCCGTCGTCACGGGCGGCACGCGCGGGATCGGCCGGGCCATAGCCCTGGAATTCGCGGAGCGGGGCGCAAACCTCCTGCTCACGTATCGCGGCAACGAGACCGCCGCCGAGGAATGCCGCCGGCTTCTGTCCGCTTACGATGTCCGCGCGGAATTTCTGCCGGGCGACGCGGCGGATCCCGCGCACGCCGAGGCGGCGCTCGCGCGCGCAAAGGAAGCCTTCGGACACGCGGACATCCTCGTGAACAACGCGGGCGTCACGCGCGACAAGCTGCTTTTGCGCATGAGCGCGGCGGATTTCGACGAGATCGTCCGCGCGGATCTCTCCGGCGCCTTCTACATGACGCGGGCCTTCGCGCCGCTCATGACGAAGCGGCGCGCGGGGCGCATCGTCAACATCGCGTCCGTCGTGGGCCTTCGCGGCAATCCGGGACAGGTGAATTACGCCGCGGCCAAGGCCGGCCTCATCGGCATGACCCTGGCGGCGGCGAAGGAACTCGGCTCGCGCGGCGTCACGGTCAACGCCGTGGCGCCCGGCTACATCGCGACGGATATGACGGAGGCGCTGTCCGAAGCGCAAAAGACCGCGATGACGGAGGCGATATCGCTGCGGCGCGCGGGTACGCCCGCCGACGTGGCCAAGGCCGTGGCGTTTTTCGCGTCCGACGACGCTTCGTATATTACCGGACAGGTATTATGCGTGGATGGCGGCATTGTATTGTAACCACTCAAACGCCACGCAATTTTTGCCCATCTCGGAACCTGATGACGGATTTCGGCTCCTCACGTACTTTTTATGTACGCTCCGGGGCCAAAATCCGCCCTCAGAACCCGATCTGAACAAAAATATCGCGCCGTTTGAGTGGCTCTGATTAAAGTTTTGAAGAACAAGGAGCGGAGATAGAATGGAAAGCACGGAAAGAAGGGTGGTCGTCACGGGAATGGGCGCGGTCAGCCCGCTCGGCAACAGCGCGGCGGACACTTGGGAAGGAATCAAGGCCGGCAAAAACGGCATCGGCCCGATCACGAAGATCGACGTGGCGGATTTGAGCGTGACGATGGGCGCCGAGGTCAAGGACTTCGCGTATCGCGACAAGCGGGAGGCCCGCAGGATGGATTTGTTCAGCCAGTACGGCGTGACGGCGGCCGCGGAGGCGATGGCGGCGAGCGGACTCGTAAGCGGCGAAAACATAGAGCCGGAGCGCCTCGGCGTGTACGCGGGCAGCGGCATAGGCGGCATCTCCACACTGGAAGGCGAATTCAGGAAGTTTGCGGAGAGGGGCGCGAGCAGGGTCTCTCCCCTGCTCGTTCCCATGATCATAGGCAACATATTGGCCGGCAACATCGCCATCGCGTTCAAGGCGGAAGGCTCCGCCATCGACATGGTGACGGCCTGTTCCTGCGGGACGCACGCCATAGGCGAGGCGTGGCGCGCCATCAGGCACGGCTACCTCGACGCCGTCATCGCGGGCGCGGGCGAAGCGCCCTTTGCCGCCACCTGCTTCGCGGGTTTCACGAACATGACGGCCATGTCCGCGAGAAAGGACCCCGACAGGTGCTCGACGCCCTTCGACAAGGAGCGCGACGGCTTCGTAATGGGCGAGGGCGCGGCCATGGTCGTGCTGGAGGAACTCTCGCGCGCGAAGGCGCGCGGCGCGAAGATTTACGGCGAGGTGGCGGGCTACGGGAGTACCTGCGACGCTTTTCACATCACGCAGCCGGCGCCGGGCGGCGTCGGCGCGGCGAAGGCCATGCGCATGGCGCTCGACTCCGCGGGCGTCGCGCCGTCGGACGTCGACTACATCAACGCGCACGGCACGGGTACTCCCTACAACGATCTCTTTGAAACGCAGGCCATCAAGTCGGTGTTCGGCGACGCGGCCCGGAACGTGCCGGTCAGCTCGACCAAGAGCATGACGGGCCACATGCTCGGCGCGGCGGGCGCGCTGGAAGCGGTGATCTGCCTGCTGGCGATGCGGGACGGAGTCATTCCTCCCACGATCAATCTGCGCGTGCCGGACGAGGAACTGGACTTGGACTACGTTTCCGAGGGCGCGCGCAGGGCGGAGCTCGGCTGCGTGCTGTCGAATTCGTTGGGCTTTGGGGGACACAACGCGGCCGTGCTGTTCAAGAAATACGAAGCATAGCAAAAAGAGGAAAAAATGGGTGATTCATTGCTGAACCGTGCGCAAATCATGGAAATCATACCGCACAGAGATCCTTTCCTGCTGGTGGACGAGGTGCTCGAGTTGGAGGCGGGCCGGCGGGTGCTCGCCGTCAAGCGCGTCCGCGCGGACGAATACTATTTTCAAGGGCATTTCCCGCAGGAAAAGGTCATGCCGGGGGTGCTGATCGTGGAGGCGCTGGCGCAGGCGGGAGCGGTGGCCATCCTGTCGATGGAGGAATATCGCGGCAAAATCGCGTATTTCGGCGGCATCGACAAGGCGCGGTTTCGCGAGAAGGTGGTTCCGGGCGACACGCTGACGCTCGAGGTGAGCTTGGATCGGCTCAGGCGCAGAACCGGAACGGGCAAGGCGGAGGCGCGGCTCGGGGAAAAGCTCGCCTGCCGCTGCGAGATTTTGTTCGCCGTCGGCGTTTGACGAAGACATGAGACGGGCAGACAGACTGAACGACCTGCTGGCGCGCCTGTTCCGGGACATTCCGCCCATATTGGACGACGAGGCGCGGCGCGCTTCCGAAGGGCTGATCTCCGGCAGCGAGATGCACGTGCTCGCGGAGATCGGGCCGGGCGAAGCCAAGACCATGACGCAAGTCGCGGCGGGGCTTCGCATCAGCGTCGGCGCGCTCACGACCGCCGTTGACAAACTGGTGGAAAAGGGATACGTCCGGCGCTTCCGCGTACCCGAGGACAGGCGCATCGTAAAGCTCTCGCTGACGACGGAGGGCGCGGCGCTCGCTTCTGAGCATCTTGCCTTTCGGAAATCGATGCTGGAAGCGGCTTTCGGCTCGCTGACACAGGAACAGCGGGGCCTTATTTTGCTCGTATTGGAAAATATGGATGAATATTTTAAAATGCGAGCCGCAAAACCTCTCCGGGAGGAGAGGGAACCGCCATTGCGCCCCATCCGCATCGGCGACATCGAGATACCGACGCCCATCGTGCAGGGCGACATGGGCGCGGCCTTCTCTTCGCCGCGTCTCGCCGCCGCGATAGCGGCCCGCGGCGGTCTGGGAGTGCTCACGTCCTTCCAGCCGGGTTTCGCTGCTCCGGACTACGAAAGCGATCCGCGGGCGGCGAACCTCCGCGCGCTCGGGCGAAGCGTCGCGGAAGCCCGCGAAAGGCTCGGCGAAGGAAAGGGCGTGGGCGCGCTTGCGGTGAACGTCCTCTACGCGGCGCCGGACTGCGCACTCGCCGTGAGAACGGCCATCGAAGCCGGGGCGCGCATCATCATCGCGGGGATGGGGATACCGACGGCGCTGCCCGGCATGGCGGACGACGCCCGCGTGAAGCTCGTGCCGATGGTTTCGTCCGCGCGGGCCGTGGCGCTCCTGCGCAAAAGCTGGGCGAAGAAATACAACCGCGCTCCGGACGCGATCCTCTTCGAAGGACCGCTCAAATGCGGAATTCTCGGGTTCAAGGAGGAAAGGCTCAACGGAGCGATCGACGGGTTTTATAGGAGCGTGATCGAAATCAAGCGCGAACTCGAGGATCTGCCGGACTGCCCGCTCATCGTGGCAAACGGCGCGATGAGCCGCGCGGAGGTGAAGCGAGCGGTCGTCTGCGGCGCGGACGGGGTGCAGCTCGACGAGCCATTCATCCAAGCGGAGGAGTGCGACGCGCCGGAAGCCGTGCGCGCCGTGTACGCGGAAAGCGAGCGGCGGGAAGCGCGCATACTGAAAAGCCCTCTCGGCATGCCGGTGCGCCTGCTGCGAAACGCGCTCACGGATCGCGTCGCGAGCGGAAACATCGATCCCGCGCATTGCGTGAATTGCATAGACCTCTGCCCCAAGAAAGACATCCCGTTTTGCCTCGCGGAGGCGCTCAACGCGGCGGCGCGCGGCGACGCGGAGAACGGCATTCTGTTCTGCGCCGAAAACGGCGGACGCGCGCCGCAGTGCGGCACGGTCGCCGATGTCTTCAAGGCTCTGACTTAAAAACGCAAAGATTCGTCATGCATCGCGGGGCCGGGTGTTCTTGTCCTCTTCTTCAAACGCGCTGTCTATGAGCTTAATCAGCTCCAGCAGACTGCGAAAGGGCTGCTCCTCTTTTTTGTCCACACGAGTGACGACGCCTTGCCACGTGGCGTTTTGCCGATTCAAGATACGTATGACAAAAGTTCCCACCGTTCCGGTGCTTCCGGATTCGTTCATACCTATCTCCTTCTCTCTCTTCCTCTTTGTTGCAATCTCAAAGATAGCGTCATTTATTAAGTACAGTATACACGACAACGGTCACAGTTTCGTGTCACTTTCAATTTTTTTGAAATTTTTTTTCACGCGATGATCTCGGCGGTGACCTCGCAGCGGCAGCTGCGCCAGGATCACGGCCGCGAACATCAGGACGCAGCCCAACGCCTCGCGCGCCGTGAGGCGCTCGCCCAACAGCAGAAAGCCGCCCATCACGCCGAAGATCGCCTCCGTGCTCAGGATGATGGACGCGGCGGTCGGTTTGGCGTATTTTTGCCCCACCG
>JAISMX010000008.1 GCA_031276515.1 Eubacteriales Family XIII. Incertae Sedis bacterium
AGATCGGGTTCTGCCGACCCATTTGGCTCCCGGAGCGTACACAGACGTACGTGAGGAAGCCAATATGGGGCGGCAGGTTCCGAGATGGGCAAAAATGGCGTGGTGGGTGAGTAGTAACCGAACAGAGGATAAGGGGTGTATTTTAAACGAATCGAAATGCAAGGCTTCAAATCGTTCGCGGAGCCTGTGACAATAGAATTCCGGGAGGGCATCACCTGCATAGTCGGGCCCAACGGCAGCGGCAAGAGCAACATCTCCGACGCGATTCGCTGGGTTCTGGGCGAGCAGAGCCCCAAGGCTCTGCGCGGCGGCAAGATGGAGGAAGTGATCTTCGCGGGCACCGCGACGCGGAAGGCCAAGGGCATGGCGGAGGTCACGCTCGTGATCGACAACGGCACGGGCTTTCTGCCCATCGATTACGCCGAAGTGGCCATACGCCGCAGGATGTACCGCTCGGGCGAGAGCGAATATTCGATTAACGGCACGCGCTGCCGTCTGCGCGACGTCCGTGAGCTGATCATGGACACGGGAATAGGCGTGGACGGCTATTCCATCATCGGGCAGGGCGAAATATCGCGGATCGTCAGCAGCAAGCCGGAGAACCGCCGCGAGCTTTTCGAGGAGGCGGCCGGCATCACGAAATACAGGGCGCGCAAGGAGGAATCGGAGCGCAAGTTAGAAGCCACCTCCGCGAACCTCGAACGCGTGAACGACATCGTTAGCGAGATAGAGGCTCGCATCGACGGGCTGCGCGAGGACAGCGAAAAGGCCAAGGAATACCTGAATTTACGCGACAAATACAAGGAACTCGAAATCAACATCACGCTCAAGAACATCGAAAGCATCGCCCTCAAGAACGAGTACGTGAAGGATGAGATCTCGGAGCTTTCCGCGCGAATCGAGGACATACGCGACGAAAAGGCTTCGCTCGACGCGGAAGCGGCGGAGAGCCGGCGCCTGAGCGAAGCCCTCGAAGCGGAGGAAGGCGCGATCCGCGAGCGCGCGTTGGCCAATCTGGGCGAGGCGAACGAAATCAAAAACAGAATCCGCCTGAGCGAGGAGCGCAAGCAGTCGCTCGCGCGCGACAGGAAGCGGCTCGCGGAGGAAATCGAAGCCCTCGGCGTCAAGTTGGAAAGGGAAGCGGAAAGCCTGAAAACCCTGTCGGCCGGCGCGGAGGAAATCGAAGCGAAGCTTGTGAAGCTGCGGGAGGCTTTGACCGCCGCCGCCGCGCGCGCGGCGGAAAAGGCGGAGGCCACCCGCAGCGCCGCCGCCGAAATCGACGAGCACAAAAACGGCATTTTTGAAGCGCACCGGCTGCGCGCCGCGAAGGAAAACGAGATCGCCGGCATCCGGAATTTGAGCGAGACGCTCGCGCAGCGCAAGGAGCAGCTCGAGGCGGAAAGCGCGCTCGCAAGCCGCGCCGCCGCCGAAACGGAGACGGCGCTCGAAGCGGCGCGGCGGCGGCTCGCCTCCGTGGCCGGCGAGACGGCGGCGCTCTCCGAAGCGCGCGCGCTGGCCGAGAAAAAACGGCTCGCGCTTTCGGAGAAGGAAGCCGAGATCTTCGCGTCCGAGCAAAGGGCAAACCTGCGCCGCGAACAGCTTTCCGCGCGGAAAAAGACCATCGAGGAGATGGAGCACAACTACGAGGGCTACAATTCGGGCGTCCGCTCCGTCATGAAGTCCGGCGTCAAGGGTCTGCGCGGCGTCGCGGCCGAGCTGATGCGCGTTCCGCCGGGGCTGGAAACGGCCGTGGAAACGGCGCTCGGCGCCGCCCTGCAAAACATCGTCTGCGAGGACGACGAAAGCGCGAAGGCGGCGATACGCCACCTGAAACAGAACAAGGCCGGCAGATTGACCTTCCTGCCGATCCGCGGTCTGCGCCCGCCGGCGAAAAATCGCGACGCGCGCGTCGCAAGCGCCGCGGGCAGCCTCGGCTACGCCGCCGACCGCGTGGAATACGACGCGGAGCTCGCGCCCGTCTTTGAATACCTGCTCGGCAGGGTCGTCATCGTCGATACGCTGGAAAACGCCATACGCATATCCAAGGAAGCCGGGGGCGGCCTGCGCTACGTCACGACGGAAGGCGAGGTGATCAACGCGGCGGGCGCCATGACGGGCGGCGCCTTCCGAAACAAGACGGCCAACCTGCTCGAACGCCGCGCGGAAATCGGCAGGCTCGCCGAGGAGATCGCGGCGGCGGACGCGGAAAAGGCCGAAGCCGAAAGGGCGCTCGCCGATCTGCGCATGGAAAAAAATTCCAATATCGAGGCGCTCGCGCGGGCCGAAGGCGCGCTGCGCGAAAAGGAGCTCGAGAAGCTCGGCCTCGAAAACGAAGCCGGAAGCCTCGAAGCGCGGAGCGCGGAGCTTTCGGGCCGCAGGGAGAGATGGGCGAACGAGCTTCGCGGCCTCGACGAGGAGATGTCCCGTTCCTGCGGGACGACCGACGCGATGGAGGCGGAGGTTCAAGCCCTGAAAGCCGCCGCGCTCGAAGCGGAGCGCCTCGCCGAGGCCGCCGCCGCGCGATACGAGGCGGAGAAGGTTCTGCTCGACGCGGCGAACGAGGAGCTCACGCGCATACGCATAGAGACCGGCGCGGCCGAGAGCGAGAAGAACAACGGCGACGCAATCATGCGCCGCGTGGAGGAGAGCGTGGCGGAGCTCACGCGCGACAGGGAAGCGCGGCAAGCGGCGGCGGACGCGGCGGCCTCCCGCGAGGCCGAGCTGCTCGCCGGCGATTCCGGCCTCGAAAACCGCGCGGCGGCGATGGAGCGCGAGAAATTCGAGCTGGAAGCGGCGCTGTCGGGGCTGCGCGAGCGGCGGGCCGAAGCCCTGCGCCTCGCGGACGAGCTCGCGAATCGCAAGACGGCGGCGGACGCGGCGCTCGAAAAAGCCCAAGGCGGGAAATACGAGGCCGAAATCCGGCAGGCCGGCAACGAGGCGCGGCTCGACGCGATGAAAGACAAGCTGTGGGAGGAATTCGAGATATCCTACGTGCAGGCCATCGAGTTCAAGAAGCGCGATTTTGTCATGGCCGCCGCGGTCAAGGAGAGCCGCGAGATCAGGAGCCGCATGAAGGAGCTCGGCGAGGTGAACGTCGGCGCGATCCGCGAATACGAAACGGTCGGCGAGCGTCACGCCTTTCTGACGGAGCAGCGAGACGACCTGCTGCGGGCCATGGGCGACCTGCGCAAGACCATCGACGTCATGGATCGTGAGATAAAGGCCGGCTTCAAGGCCAATTTCGACAAGGTGGTGGACAATTTCAGCGAAACCTTCGGTCTGCTGTTCGGCGGCGGCAAGGGAGAGTTGCGCCTCGAGGACGAGAGCAATCCGCTGGAATGCGGCATAGAGATCAACGCGCAGCCGCCCGGCAAGCGGCTTCAGAACATGAATCTGCTCTCCGGCGGCGAGAAGACCATGACGGCCATCGCGCTGATGTTCTCGATTCTGAAGGCGCGGCCGACGCCCTTCTGCATACTGGACGAGGTGGAGGCCGCCCTCGACGACAGCAATATAAAGCGCTTCGCGGAATATCTGTCGAATTTCGACGAGACGCAGTTCACGCTTGTGACGCACCAGAGGGCGACGATGGAGTACGCGGACGCGCTCTACGGGGTGACGATGCCGGAGCGCGGCGTGACGAAGGTGCTGTCGCTGCGGTTGGGCGAGGCGGAAACGGAGCGCTTCGCCGAAAAATTGACGGGCGGCAATTGAATTATCGTTCAAGGGATAGGTATTCGGCTAAGGTATTAAGGCCGCTTGGGACGGTATTGCCCTCCCGGCGGGTCGCTTGCGGGCCTATCCCCGTTTGCGCCTTTTGCAAACGGTTGGAAGGCTCCATGCGAAAACTCCCCGGCCTTTGGCCGGTTGGAGTTGACCGCTACGCTCGTGCGGGCGCTTCACTCACTTCGTTCGCTCCGCTCGTATGCCCGCAACCCCGCCTCCGGGCAATACCGACCCGTCGGCCACGAACATTCGACCATAACTTATCCGGGTAAATAATAAGCGGAAAGGAAGCGACAAGTTGGCGTTTGGAATCAAGAAATCATTTTTCGGGCGGTTGCAGGAGAAAATAGAGGATGTGCTTTTCATGCGGCCGGAGATCGACGAGGAGATGCTCGACGCGCTCGAGGAGGCGCTGATCACTTCGGATATGGGCATGGACACGACGATGCGCGTGATCGCGGAGCTGCGTTCGGCCATCAAGACGGAACGCCTGTCCGACCCCGCGCGGGTGAAGGGGCAAATCGTGAAGATCGTCGAGGGGATTTTGGACAAGGGCGAGCGCCATCGGGTCAGCGCCGCGCGGCCGCTGATCGTCATGCTGATCGGCGTCAACGGCGGCGGGAAGACCACGACGACGGCCAAGCTCGCGAACCTGTACGTCCGGCAAGGGGAATCGGTGCTGCTCGCGGCGGCGGACACTTTCCGCGCGGCGGCCGGCGAACAGTTGGAGATCTGGGCGAAGCGCGTGGGCGTGGGCCTCGTTCGCCACAAGGACGGCGCGGATCCGGCCGCCGTCATATACGACGCCATCCTGTCGGCGAAGGCGAAGCGCGTCGACGTGCTGCTCTGCGATACCGCCGGCCGGCTCCAGACGAAGAAGAACCTCATGGCGGAGCTCGCGAAGATGAACCGGGTGATCGAGCGCGAATTTCCGGAGGCCGCGCGGGAAATCCTGTTGGTTCTGGACGCGACGACGGGCAAGAACGCCGTGTCGCAGGCCGGCGAGTTCAACGGCGCCGCCGAAATCAGCGGCATCGTGCTGACGAAGCTGGACGGAACGGCCAAGGGGGGCGTCGTCGTCACGATAGCGGACGCGTTCGATCTCCCCGTGAAATTCATCGGCGTCGGCGAGAAGCCGGAGGATATTGCGGTGTTTGATCCCGCGGAATTCGCGGCGAGCATATTTACGGAGACCAATGGATAAGAAACCAATCATCGCCGTCGTGGGCCGGCCAAATGTGGGCAAATCCACATTTTTCAACCGCATCGTCGGCAAGAGAATCTCCATCGTGGAGGACACGCCGGGCGTGACGCGGGACAGGATTTACGCGGAGGCCGAGTGGAGCGGCGTTTCGTTCGCCCTGATCGACACGGGCGGCATAGAGCCGCAAAGCGAGGACGTCATCTTCTCGCAGATGCGCGCGCAGGCCGAAATCGCCATGGACACGGCGGACGCCATCGTGTTCATGCTGGACGGGAAGGACGGGCTGACGGCCTCCGACCGCGATGTGGCGGACATGCTGCTGCGGACGCGAAAGCCGGTCATACTCGTCGTGAACAAGGTGGACACGGCGGCCCTGCCGGACAATTTCTACGATTTTTACGAACTCGGCCTCGGCGAGCCCTTGGCCGTGTCGGCCGCCAACATGTTCGGCCTCGGCGAGGCGATGGATCGCATCGTGGACGCTTTGCCGCGCGGCGGCGCGGCGAGCGCGGAGGAGGAAGCGATCGGCTTGGCCGTCATAGGGAAGCCGAACGTGGGCAAGTCCTCGCTCGTCAACGCCCTGCTCGGCGAGGATCGCGTCATCGTGTCGGAAATCGCGGGAACCACGCGCGATTCGATAGACACGCCCTTCGAGCGCGACGGGGAGCGCTACATTCTGATAGACACGGCCGGCCTGCGGCGCAGGAGCAAGGTGTCGGACGACATCGAGCGTTACAGCGTCATACGCGCGGTCGCGGCCATAGAGCGCAGCGACGTCTGCCTGCTCATGCTGGACGCGCG
>JAISMX010000035.1 GCA_031276515.1 Eubacteriales Family XIII. Incertae Sedis bacterium
ATGCGTAAAAAATGGATACAACTGTCCATGGGCACGCTGTTGCTGCTGCTTTTGGGATTGATCTACGCGTGGTCGATTTTCCGGCGTCCGCTTGGCGAGATGTTTGAAACATGGACGGATACGGAGCTTTCCGTCACGTTCACGATATCCATGAGCTGCTTTTGCCTGGGAGGTTTTTTCAGCGGACTGCTGCTGCGGAGGATGGGTGTGCGGGGCGTCCTGCTCATCTCGGCCGCCATGCTGCTGATCGGCTTCGGCGGCGCGGCGGCCTTGGATGCGAACGACGCGTCGAAAAGCTTGGCGATGCTGTACGGATTTTACGGCGTCGCTTGCGGAACCGGCGTCGGACTGGGTTACAATTCGATCATAAGCTCCGTGGTCGCGTGGTTTCCCGATAGGCCCGGCATGGCGTCCGGCGTGCTTTTGATGGGCTTCGGCATGGGCGGCATGCTGCTCGGCGGCGCCGTGAGCGTTCTGAACGGGCGCTTCGGGCTGCCGACGACCTTTGCGGTCTTGGCCGCGCTGCTTGCGGGCGCGCTCGCGATCGGGTCGTTTTTTGTCGCGCCGCCCGCGAAGCCGGCTTTGAGCGCCTCGACTTCGACGACGCCGGCCGCCGACCGCGCGCGCGAAGTCGCGAAAGAATACGCGCCGGCGCGGATGCTGGCGAGTCCGCCATTTTTGCTGTTGGTTCCGTGGCTGATCCTCATGGCGGCGGGCGGGCTGATGATCATGAACAGCGCGGCGGTCATTGCCAAGACCTTCGGCGCGCCCGCGGTTCTCGGGCTTATGGTTTCCGTTTTCAACGGCGCGGGGCGCGTGATTTTCGGCGCGCTGTTTGACAGGCGGGGGCGCGGGGGCGCCATGCGCCTGGACTCCGCGATCATGATGGCGGCGGGCGTCGCCATGTTCGCGGGCGGCGCGGCGGACAGTCCGCTTTTGATCTTCGTCGGCCTGCCGCTTGCCGGGATAGCCTACGGCGGCATGCCGCCGCTGGCCTCTGCCACCGTCAACCGCTTTTACGGCGCGGAGCATTACGCGGTGAATTTCAGCATCGTCAATTCTTCGCTCATCGTTTCCGCGTTCATCGGCCCCCTTCTTTCGAGCGCGCTTCTCGAAAGCTCGGGAGGAAGCTACAACGGCACCTTCATCGCCATCGCCCTGTTCGGCGCGTCCGGAATCGCGCTGAACGCCGCGATCGGGGCGGTGAGCAAGCGAAACGGCTTTGAGTAGGCGCCGTCCGCCCGCTTTCGGCGTTTATGTGGCGCCGGTCGGCGTATTTTTGGCCGTCATCCTCGCCCTGGGCCTGCTGGAGCGCATGGTTCCGCTCGATTTTCTCGTTCCCGGCGCGCGTCTCGGCCTGTCAAACGTCGTCGTTTTGACCGCCGTCTATCTGTTCCGCTTTCGCGTCACCCTGCTCCTCGTCATACTGAAATGCGCGCTCACGTCCGTGCTCGCGGGCGGCCCCGCGTCGCTGATTTACAGCGCGAGCGGTTCGCTTCTCAGCCTTGCCGCGATGTGGGCGCTCGTGCGACGTCTCGGCGAACGCATCGGGCCGGTCGGCGTCAGCGCGGTCGGCGCCGCCTGTCACGGCACGGGTCAGGTGCTGGCCGCATGTCTTGTTCTTGAAAATATGGGAATGTTCATCTACTTGCCGCCCTTGCTCCTCGTCAGCCTAATCAGCGGCGTATTGGTCGGCGCGATCGTGCAACGGATCGTTCCGCGTCTGCGGGTCTTGGACCGGGAATGGTTTCGGAGATGAAGCCCCTCGACGCGCTCGTCGTCGCCGTCATATTGGCCGTCGCCGTCGGCGCGATGGCCCTCATTTCGACGACGAGGGATGGCGCGGACGCCGGCGAATTGTACGCGGAGGTGTATGAAGACGGCGTTTTGATTCGCACGCTGCCGCTTTCCGAGGACTTCGACGACATCGTGAACACGAATCGCGGCTACAACCGCATCGTCGTCGAGGCCGGCGGCATTCGCGTCGCCGAGGCCGACTGCGCTTCAAAGACCTGCGTACACATCGGGACAAAGCGTTTGCCGGGCGAAATGATCGCCTGTCTGCCGCATCGCTTGGTCATAAAGATAAAGGGCGGGGAAGCGCCTTACGACGCGATCGCGCGGGAAAGTCCGCCGCCGGCCGTGCCGGCGACCGTCGCGCGCTATTCCGCGCCCAAGCGTTGCCGGATCGATCGGTAGGTTTCCGCGCTGATGCCGTGTTCGATCTTGCACGCGTCCATATCCGCGATGTCCGGATCCACCCGCAATATCTCGCTGAAAAAACGCCGAAGCGTGTGGTGGCGCTCGGACAGCTCCGCCGCCCGCTTTCTCCCCTCCGTCGTGAGCGAAATGCCGCGGTACTTATTCTTTTGAACCATGCCCTTATCGGAAAGAAGGCTCGTGGATCGGCTCGCGTAGGCCTTGCTGACGCCCATGCGCAGCGCCAAATCATTCACGTGTACGATGTTTTCGTCGCTATCCTCGCTCAGCCTGTATATCTTTTTCAAATAATCTTCCAGTGCGGGGGATAAATTTTCCATGCGGGCTCCGTTCCGCCGCCGAGGCTACGGCATCGCCTGTTACCGCCGGAAGGCCGGCGGGATTGCCTTATTCTTCTCCGTCCAGCGCGTCCGCGACCGCTTCCAGAAACTGGCCGTGGGAGACGGTCGCGCCCGATATCGCGTCCACCTTTTCCGGCGACTGAAACTCCACCAGCGCGTCCGCGTATTGCGACATGGCCAGCACCGCCAGCTGCGCCTTGTCGTAAAACGCTTGGTTGGAAATCTCTCCGTTCACCTTTCCGTACGCGTCGTCCTTGACGCTGCCGTCCTTTTGCCAAGTGACGAAGGTGCAGTCCGTGATCGCGCCGTCCTCCACGGTGATGCGCACCTCGCCGTAGGCGCCGTCGTCGTCCTCGCCGCTGACGCCGGTGTACACGCCGTCCTCCGGCAGCGCCACGCCGCCGTCTCCGCCGCAGCCCGCGGCGGACAGCGCCAATACGGCCGACAGCGCAAGGCAGTTTATTTTACTTTTTATTCCCGCAATCATGCGTATTCCTCCCGGTTTCATTTTCGGTTCTCAACGATTCGCGCGATGCGCCCGTGCTCCAGAATCACGGTGCGCTGCGCCTCCTCCGCGACCTCGGGGTCGTGGGTGACGACGATGATGGTGATCCCCTCGTCGTGCAGCTTTCGGAAAATGTCGATCACAATGCCCTCGTTGGCCTCGTCCAGATTGCCCGTAGGCTCGTCCGCGAGCACGAGCATGGGGTAATTGATCAGCGCGCGCGCGATGCAGACGCGCTGCTGCTCGCCGCCGGAAAGCTGGGCGGGCAGGTGCTTCGCCCTGTCCGAGAGGCCGACGCGGTCCAAGGCCTGCAAAGCCTCCTTTTCGTCCGGCATGCTGTGGTAATATTGGGCAACCATCACATTTTCGAGCGCCGTCAGGTAATTGATCAGGTGAAACTGCTGGAAAATCAGCCCGATTTTCTCCCTGCGCACGGCCGTCAGGCTTCGCGCGCTCTCCGCGGAGATATCGACGCCGCCGAGGAGCACTTTGCCCTCGCTCGGCTTATCCATGCAGCCGATGATGTTCATCATCGTCGTCTTGCCCGATCCGGACGGCCCCATGATGGCGAGCCATTCTCCTTTTTCCACGGTCAAATCGATGCCATACAACGCCTTGACGCTGCCGTAGATCTTCGATACCCCTTGTAGGTCGAGTAAATACATGAAAATTCTCCGTTCCTCATTCCGCAAGTTACTACACAGGGTCGACGGGTCGGTATTGCCCGGAGGCGGGGTTGCGGGCATACAAGCGGAGCGAACGAAGTGAGTGTAGCGCCCGCACGAGCGTCAGCGACCCGCCGGGAGGGCAATACCGTCCCAAGCGGCCCGGCGAACGGCCATTATTTTGCACATTTACGCACTAACCCGCGCAAAGGCGCAAAATCTATTCACCGCGCAGCACGACGGCCGGATCCACCTCCGTCGCGCTTCTCACGGGAATCAGGCAGGCCAACCCCGTGACCAGTATGGACGCGACGACGGTCGCGGGCGCCAAGGCCGTTTGAAAGTGAACGGCGCGGCCGAACACGTTGACGCCTATGATCTGCGCGAAGCCGAAGCCGAGCATCACGCCCAGAATGCCGCCCATACAGCCCAAAAACAGCCCTTCTCCCAAAAATTCCGCGACGATGCTTCCGTCCGGCGCGCCCAAAGCCTTTTTCAAGCCGATTTCCCCGCGCCGCTCCGTCACGACCGCCATCATCGTGGTGGCGACGCAGATCATGGTCAAAAGCAGCACGACCGCCGTCACGAGGAACACCAGCGCCTGCAGCTTTGTCAAAACCGCGCCCTCCGAGCGCGTCACGCGGGTCACGAGCCGCGGCGCAACGCCCTCAGCGCTCTCCGTCACGCGGGCGGCTATGGCCTCTAACTCCGCCTGCGGCGCGGATATGCTGCACTCCACCACGTCGAAGCCGCCGTCGCCCATGAGGGCGGCAAAATCCGCCAGAGACAGGAAGATGAAGGCTTCCTCCGTTCCGCCCGTCTGCACGATGCCCGAAACGCGGAAATCCCGGCTGAACGCCTCGCCCCGCGGGTTCGTTCCCGTCATGGTGAAGGCGCTTCCCGCCGGGAGACGGATCACGTCGGCCACCTCCTGCCCGATGAGCACGCTGCCGTCCTCCTCGGGCCATTCCCCCGACACGAACCAATACGGGCTGGTCTTTTTCGCCTCCGCCAAATCCGTACCCGCCGCCATGAAGGGCTGCTCGTTGATCTTCACCGTTTCGTAGCGGTAAGGCGCGATTCCGATGATCTCGGACGCCGGTATGCAGGCGACGGCCGCCTCCGTCGCGTCCCGGCCGAGGGTCTCGCCGGTCGCGGACACGAGGATGAAATTGGCGCCGTAAGCGCGAAACTCCTGCCGCATCTGGTTCGGGATGTCGCAATAGACGGTGACGAGGCCGGAGAGTATGGTTGCGCCTATGGCCACGGCCAGCAGCGCGACGAGCATTCCGGAGCGCCGGCGGATCAGCGCGCTTGTAATCATCTTGAAGTACATGCTTTTTTTGGTCATGAACGATCTCCGTTTGGATTTTGGCCGCCGCGCAAGGGCTGCGGCCAAAGCGAGCATCTGCGCCGCGTTCGCCGCCCGGTCGCGTCCGGCATTGCGACGAGCCCTTATCTGCCCTTACCTCCCGTGCAGCACCTCGGCGGGGCGCAGGGAGAGCAGCAGGCGAATCGAGGGAACGCAGCCCGTTAGAATCACGAGAAAAACCAGAATCGCGACCAAGGGAATGACCATGGGCTTGATGTTGATCGCGGCGTCGAACACGGTGCGGCCTATGATCTGCGCGAAACCGAGGCCCGCAAAGTAGCCGGCCGCGCCTCCGACGGCGCCCGTGATCAGGATTTCCATCAAGATCAACCACGAAACCGGCGCGTTGCCGGCGCCGAGGGCCTTCAAAAGGCCGATCTCGCGGCTTCGCTCCATGACGCCGGCCGTCACGAGGTTCGATATGCCGAGCGCCGCTCCCGCGAGGCTCAAGATCGTGATCAGCAGCATGAGCAGCTTGGTCTTTTTTAGAATCGTCCCTTCCGACTCCGCCACTTGGCGGATGGGCTTGGCCACGGCGTCGGTCAGCACCTCCTCGATCTGGTAGCAGATGGCGCTGACATAGGCCGTGCAGTACCAGGTTTCCCATTCCTTTACGGAAAGGCTTTTGGGGTTCTGCGCGGCGCGGCGGGAAAGCTCGTTGTCGGGCGTCGTGAGCGCGCTGACCTCCACGCTGCTGACCAGCCCCGGTCTGCCCGTCATCTCCTGCGCGACGGAGAGGGGTACGTACACGCGCTCGTCTTCCGCGCTTCCGGCCTCAAAAATCCCCTTTATCGTCAGTTCCCTGCGCGCGCCGGCGGATTCGAGCGCGACGGCGTCGCCCACCGAGAGGCCGGCCCGCTCCGCCAGCAGAGCGCCCACCATGGCGGCGTCCGCGTCTCCGTCCGAGAGCCAATCGCCCTCGATCGACCACCAACTCTTCATGTTCCGCATGCCCGTGTCCAGGGTTTCCCCCGTCGGAAGCGCCTCCCGATGAGAAAACCAAGTACCCACGAGCCGAACATCCGCGTCAAGGCCGGACATCCGCGCCTCCGCGTTCAAATAGGGGGTGAAATCCACGATATTGAACGCCCAGAAGATCGTTTTCAAGCGTCCCAGCTCCGATTCCCGCAGGTGGCGGTCCGAGACGCCGTGGCCCTCGCTGACGCCGTAGAGGTCGTCCAGCAGGGAAGCCTCCTTGGGAATCACGTTGATGTTCGCACCGTAGGTCTTCAACTCCCGGTTCACCTTGTCGCCCACGTCCAGCATGACGTTCAGCATGGCCGTGGCCAAAGAAGCGCCCAGCGCGACCGTGAACGCGATCATGACCATTTTCCTTTTTTGCCGGAACAAGGCGCCTCTCACCAATCTCCAAAACATCTCCGCTTGCCTTTCCCTATCCGGTTACCGCTCAAATCTTCAATCAAAAGCACTCAAACGCCGCGATAGTTTTACCCGTTCGCTGCGCTCCGGGCACAAACAAAAATTGCGTGGCGTTTGAGTGGTCACCTCACTTAAAACGCCTCTGCTCGTTCTCCAAATCTTGCGTCAGCACAACCATCGCGCCGTCCGATATCTCGTACGCCAGAGGCACGGGATTGCAACCCCCCTTGAAACCTATGGTCGCCTTGTTCATCACCACGTCGCAGAGCTTGCAGATCACCTCGTCTTCCCGCTCGTAATACCCGGTGGCCCCGCAGATGTCGCAGGCGTCCAAGCCGACCCCCCAGGCGGATTCGTTCTTTTTGATCACGATAAAGCGCACCTCGATGCCCTCGGAGCTCATGTAAGCGAAGCGATGGAGGTGTCCGTCGTCTATGTTTTCGATGGGAATGGTGATGCGCGCGCCGGCCATGTTCATCGGTTCCGCCGGCGAAAGCGTCACCTCCCGTTGCTCATAGGCCCTCACGGCCGTCAGATTGACCACGGACAGGATGTAGCACAGGAAAATCAGCGCGCTCCGGCGCCGAATCCCGCGCGCCGCCGCCTTGAGCTTCCGATGTTGGGCGGGATTCTCCCAATGCCCGCGCGGACGCGCGCCCCAAGCCCACAGCAGGACGGGCAGCGGCAGCGTGAACAGCAGGATCAGATACAAGAACCAGTTGTCGTAGTTGACCGTAACCTTCACGAACTCGAACACGCCCTTGGACATGGGGATGATTCGCCTCGCCAGAAGAAACTGCACGATGGTGGAAAGCCGATCCGCCAAATCGATCAGCAGACACGCGGTCAGAACGGCGCGCAAAAGCCGGTCCGGTATGCCGCGCCGCGCTCCGAACAGAGCAAAGGCCGTCAACAGGGCGATCAGAAGGCCCGCCAGATAGCCGATGGATTTGAACAGGAAATCCGTGCTGAACACGCTTTCTCCCGCGAGCAGAAACTCCGTCGGATACAGCATGACGGTGGGCAGACAATACACGAGCAGACTCGCGCAGAGCAGCGAAAGCGACGCGTTCAGCGCCGCTTCGCGCGCGCACGGCGCCCTCTCTCGAAAAGCGCCCAAGGACAGCGGAACGAACGCGAGACAGGCCGCGCCGGAAACGGAGAGAATTCCGA
The DNA here is from genome assembly GCA_031276515.1 of Eubacteriales Family XIII. Incertae Sedis bacterium. GTDB lineage: Bacteria > Bacillota > Clostridia > Peptostreptococcales > Anaerovoracaceae > JAITLA01. The sequence continues at coordinate 7,657 of JAISMX010000035.1, forward strand.
TGTTCAGGAATTCCCTGTTGATCCAAACCGTCGTGTGGATTAGGAGCGACAGGATCGCCGCCGCGCCAAGGCCCGCCAGAGCGCCGGCCAAGGCGAAGGCGGGCGCGCGCCGCGGAGGTTCCGCGCCGCCGGCCCCGTGCGCGAAGATGAACAGCATCGCGACGAGAACGGCGGCGCTCATTGAGTGTTCTGTCGTCTGTATGAGATATTGCAGCATTGCGTTTGTTTACGCCGGGCCTACCACTCTCTGGGTACGAAGTCGAAATCCCATTCCGCGACCAGCGGTTCGGTCCAGAAGCGACCCTCCACGCCCGTTTCCTGATCCGTGTGCAGCAGATAACCCTGCGCCTCCGGACTTTCGATGATGAATTTGATCTTGTAGGTTCCGGCCTTGCCGCCGAGGCTGACGTTGGCGCCGTAGTGGGGACCGTCGCTGGCGCTCATGGGCATGAACGCGCCCTCGGACACGATGGTTCCGGTCTCGTCGGCGATTTCATAATTCACGGTCAGATTGGGAACGAAGGAACCCACGCCGTAGCCCAGATCGTTCTCCAGCGCGGAGATGTCCGCCTCAATGTGGAAATCCGACTCGGACGCGGGCAGACTGTTGCCGGCAGGCTCCATGTCCACCGGCTGGAAGTACACGCCGGCCACGTTGAGGGGTCCGAGCTCGATGTCGTCGCCGATGGGAAATTCCTCAAAACCCGCAGCGCCGCCGGGGCCGACGTCCGCCGGTTCCTCCTCCGCTTCGGCCGAAGCGTCCGCCGTCGCATCCGAAGATGTGTCGGCGTCGCTTCCGCCTCCCGAACCGCCGCAGGCCGCGAAGCCGAACAGTGCGAACAGAACCGTCAAGAACAGTGCCAATACTTTTTTGCCTTTCATTTTTTTCCTCCTAATTCCTACAATGTATTTTTCTGAACGATGCGATGCGTTGCGGCGGCGTTTCGGGGGCCCGCCGTTTTTGAGCGCGCCGCGGCGAATCGAATCGTTTCAAACATCTTTACCGGTTCATGGACGCTTCCCGCGGCGCATCCTCTTTCGCGTTTTCCGCCGACGCGCGGAGCCGCCGGCCTCTTCGCATCTGCATCGCGAAGGTGATCACCGTGACGACGAGCAGGATCGCCTGCGGCACGAGCGTTTCCAGCGTCGGGTATATGCCCAGAATGTCGACCGTGCCGACGCCCGGCGCCGAGGTGACGCCGATCATGTTGCCCTCCTGCAGCTCCTTGATGCCCGACCCGAGGAAGGCGACGCACATGATCGCGAGCAGTACGCTCGTGCCGAGGAAAAAGGGTTTCAGCGGCAGCCGGAAACTGAGAACGCGGATCAGCACGTAGATGACCACCAAAATCACGCAGCCGGCGGCGAGACCCAGCCAGATCATATTGGCGTAGTCGTCCGTGCCGGCCAGCAGGGCCTGATAAAAGAGAATCGTTTCGGCGCCCTCGCGGAAAACGGCCAGAAAGGCCGCGAATGCCAAGGAAAACACGCTGCCGCGCGTGACGGAAGTCTGCACCATGCCTTCTATGTAGTTCATCCAGACGGCCGATTCGGCCTTGGACACCATCCAGTTGCTCACGTAGAACAGCACGGCCACGGCCAACAGCATCGTGAAGCCTTCTATGATCTCCTGATTTTCGCCCGCGTTCGCACCCGTCAGCGCGTTGAGAACGAAGGCCATCGCGACGCTGAAAGCCAAGGCGATGAGGGAGCCTATGTAGACGGCCCTCGTGTGCCGCGCGTTCCCGCTCTTCACGAGATACGCCACGATGGCGCCCACCACGATGATGGCCTCAAAGCCTTCGCGCGTGATGATGAGCAGGGCCGCGACAAACACGCCCACCGCGCTCTCCTTCGTGCCGTCCAGCGCGTTCGCGTCCTCCCGCAGGTAGCGGATCAGCTTGTCCAGCGACTCCCTTGCCGCCGCGTCGTCGCCCGCCGTCATGGCCTTTTTCGCGAAGCTGAACTCGTATTCCACCTTCGCGGCGCGCTCCCCGGAGATGTACGCCATAACGGTCTTTTCGTAGCCTAACTTTTCGTAAAATCCGAAATACGCCTCGTCCACCTTATCCTTGCCGCCCTCCGCGTCGCCGGACGCAAAGACGTCGTAGGCGTCGTTCAGGATCGTTTCCATGTCGTCCACGACCTGATTCCATGTTTCGTAGGCCGCGAAAGCCTGCATCGGAAATGAGTTAGCGAATACTAACAATATGGCGATCGCCACCGCAATTCTCGTTCGCAACGGGCATACCTCCTCTTCGTTTTTTTTTGCGCAAACGGATTCAATGTCTGCGGTTTGCGCGAGGCGGTTCGTTCCGCCCTCGTTTTGGCTCCGGTTTTCGCAATCGTTCCGCGCGTCCGCGATCGTTTGACGCCGGGCGGCGGAGGTTGAAGTTAATGTAAGCTACCCAACCCTTAGGTTAGCACAGAATAACATATATGTCAAGCGATAAATTTTATCTGTTTTACCGCCATGACCGGCGGGGCGAAACGGCGCCATGCGTTCAGTGACGGCACGAATGATTATTCCAACGAAAAGCGTTCGTCCGTCACCCGAACCTTGCCCTTCAGGCCGTCCGTAACGTGAATGCGCAAATCCTCGTCTATGAAGACGCCCTCCAATCCGCGTTCCGAAAGAAGGCGCATCCCTTCCTCGAGACCCAGCACAAAGCAGGCCGTCGAAAGCCCGTCCGCCTCCGTCGAGGAAGGCGCGATCACGGTCGCCGACAGCAGACCCGCACGCGCCGGCAGCCCCGTTTTCGGATCGAGAAGATGATGGTAAATCGTGCCGTCCCGCTCGAAAAATCGCTCATAGCCGCCGGAGGTGACGACGGAAAGCTCCGAGACCTCGACGACGCAGGCGACGCCGCTCTCTCTTATGAGAGGCGGACGGATGCCGACGCGCCAATCCGAGCCGTCCGGTCTCGAACCCATGACGCAGACATTGCCGCCGAAGTCCAAGACGGCGTGTCGTACGCCGCCTTCTCGCAGCACGGCGGCCGCCCCGTCGCAGGCGCAGCCCTTGGCGATGCCGCCGAGATCGAGCGCCATGCCGCGATTCGCGAGCGACACCATGCGCGGCGCTCTCAATTCGAGTCTTTTGTGATCCACGAGGGGCAAGCGCTCCGAAATCTCCTCCGAAGACGGCAAGCGCCCGAAAACGCCATTCCGCTTCCAGAGCGCCGTGACGGGGCCTATGGTCGGGTCGAAAGCCCCTCCCGAAAGTTCCGCAATATCCTTCGCGCGCGACAGGAGACCGTAAAGCTCCTCGGAGACCTCGACAAAACCATCGCCGGCCGCGCCGTTCACCGCGGCCTGTTCGCCGGTCGCGCGGTTTGGCGACATGCGCGCGTCCACATCCTCGACCGCGAGAAAGCACGCGCCGAGCAGCGTCTCGAGCTCCGCGTCGCTCGGGGCCGCGTCGTGGACGGAAATCGTGACCACCGTGCCGAGCAGATCCGTGCGCGTGCGCGTGAAAGGCGTTTCGCGGGCCGCGTCCCCGTGCGGGAACGAGACGGAACAAGCCGCCGTCGCGACGGCCAACGCGAGCGCGGCCGCGGCCGAATGAAGGCGCACGCGCATTTTCCCCCCGCCCTTCGCCCGACGCACAATTCGATTCATGAGCAAATCACCATAGGCCGCCACCTCGAGGCATTGTCGCTTGCATATGCATATAGGGTATACCCCGAGTTTGACACGACAAACAAAAGCGAATAAATTTCGCCGTTTTTTCGATTGCAATTGCATATGCGCGTAAATTGGTATAAAATAATATCGTTCCGCATCGTTTGCCGCGCGGAACCGACGATGGGGAAGATTGACCATTTTCGTTGAAAAGGAGAGACGCGGCGGCCGGCCGATCGGGCCGGGCATAAAAAAATTGTGTGGCGTTTGTGCGAGTGCAGACGATTTGCGACGGAGGTGCAATATGGGAAAGTTTTATCTGTGTGATATCTGTGGAAACTTGTTCGAGGCGATCGAGGATGTGGGCGTCGTTCCGACCTGCTGCGGCGTGGACATGACCGAACTCAGCGCCAATTCGTCCGACGGCGCGGGCGAGAAGCACGTGCCGGTGTTGGAGCGCGACGGAAAAACGCTCAAGGTGAAGATCGGTTCCGTGAGCCATCCCATGGAGGAAAAGCACTATATCAATTGGATTGCCGTCGAGCAGGGCGCGCGCGTACAACGCTTTGCGCTGAAACCCGGCGCGGCGCCGGAGGCGGTTTTTGCCCTCGACAGCGCCGAAGGCCCCGTGACGGCGTACGAGTATTGCAACCTTCACGGCTTATGGAAGGCCGAGGGTTGACGAAGACGGCAGGGCAATCGCGCTCCCCGCGAAATCTCGCGGGGAGTTTTTCGATGCGAGGATCGCCCCGTTGAGGCGCGGCGCGGTTTTCCGCGCCGCGAGAGAAAACCATGCGAAGATTTTTGTTTGTCGTGCTGTTCGCCGTATGCTGTCTCGTCGGATACGGCGCGTATGCCCATACCGTCGCCGATTGGCGTCTCGCACCCGATCCGCGGACGGCCGTCATGGATACGCGCATCGAGCCGGTGGAGGCGGAATGGCATGTTCCTTTGTTCAAAGGCCTGTTTTACAAGGCGCTCGCGCGTCAAAGCGCCGTTTCCGAGGAAGCGCTGGGGTCCATGGGCGAGGCGCCTCTGTCCCTGTCGCTGACATTGCCGCGGGGTTTCGCGTCGCGCGTGCGAATTTCGCGGGAAGGCGAGCTCATTTTCGACGAACGGCCCGGCGCGTGGGAACCCATGACGCTCGGGGCCGGCGCTTACGCGCTCGAAATCGATTGCTCCGCGCCGAAAACGGATGAGGCGGCGGGTTATGGCAGTTTCCGCTACCGCTGCGCGTTCACGGTCGAACCCGAACCCGAGCCGGCGCTCTTGACGGGGCGAACGACGCCGGAACAGGGCGACATCGTCTCCATGCGGCTGATTCACGTCCCGCCCGGGATTGTGCCGCGCGCCGAGACGGAGCTCGGCATGGCCGTCTTCACGCCCGACGGCGCGGGTGCGTGGCGCGTCGCGATTCCGGTGGGCAACGCGCAAAGCCCGGGACAGTACGGCGTCCGCGTGTTTGCGGGCGACAAAAGCTTCGACGTCGCGATCACCGTGCTTGCCTTTGACTTCGTCGAGCAGAACCTGATCGTGGACACGGGTTCCTCCGCCATAAACGAGGCGAGCAGCCCGGCCGCGTACCGCGAGTATCGCGAGAAGATACCGCCCCTGTTCGACACCTACGATGAGGAAAGATATTGGCACGGGGTCTTTGCGGTTCCCGCGGAAGGCCGGATCAGCACGGAGTTCGGAACCATACGCTACACGAACGGCGACTATTCGCGCTCTCGCCGGCACAACGGCCTGGATATTGCCGCGCCCGAGGGTACGCCCGTGTTCGCGCCGAACGCGGGCCGCGTGGTCATGGCGGAGCGCTTGCTGAACACGGGAAACACCATCGTCGTCGAGCACGGCGGCGGACTGAAAAGCTATTTTTTCCATCTGAGCCGTGTGGACGCGGCGCCGGGCGACATGGTGGAGAAGGGCGCGCTTATCGGAGCGGTGGGCAGCACTGGCTACTCCACGGGGCCGCATCTGCATTACGAGGTGCGCATAGGCAACCGCCCGGTCAACCCGTCCATGCTTTTCGAATCGGACGCGGGCCTCTACGGCGCGGCGGACGAAGAGGAGGACGCGCAGCTGCGCGAGGACTTCCGCGGCAATGGCGCAGAGGAATGACAAACGGCGCGCGGCGCCGGCGTTCATCCGTAGGCGGAATCTGCGCCGCAATCACATTTAAAATTTGGAGGACCGAGTATGAGTTTGCATGAATATATCGATGTATTGCCGGAGGTAAAGCAGGCGCTGCGGGACGGGAAACCGGTCGTGGCGCTGGAATCCACGATCGTCTTTCACGGCATGCCGAGTCCGCAAAACTTGGAATGCGCGGCGCGGTGCGAGGAGATCATCCGCGAAGGCGGGGCCGTGCCGGCCACCACGGCGGTCGTCGAGGGCCGCATCAAGGTGGGTCTCTCCCGCGAGGACATCGACGGCATGCTCGCGCGCGCCGGGGTGCTGAAGATGAGCAGGCGCGACATCGCGCGGGTGATCGCCGAAGGAGGGGACGGCGCCACGACCGTCGCGAGCGCCGTCATCATCTCGGAATTGGCGGGCATCTCCGTGTTCGCCACGGGCGGCATCGGCGGCGTGCATCGCGGCGTGTGGGACAGCTTCGACATCTCCGCCGATCTGCCGCAGATCGCGCAGAGCGATGTGTGCGTCGTATGCGCCGGGGTCAAGAGCATACTCGACATAGGGTTTACGCTCGAATATCTGGAAACGTGGGGTGTGCCGGTTCTGGGATACCGGACGGACGAGTTCCCGGCGTTTTACACGCGGGGCAGCGGACACGCCGCCGATTGCCGCGTGGAGAGCGCCGCAGAGGTCGCGCGGATGCTGCGCGCGAAATGGGATTTGGGTCTGCGCGGCGGGGTGCTCGTGGGCTGCCCGGTTCCGGAAAAATACGCCATGGACGAGGCCTTGATCGGCGACGCCATAGAAAAGGCCTTGGCCGAAGCGAAGGCGAAGCGCATACACGGCAAGGAATCCACGCCCTTCATTTTGGAGAAGGTGCTGGAAGCGACGGGCGGCGCCAGTCTCGAAACCAACATGCATTTGGTCCAAAACAATTGCCGCGTCGCCGCCGAAATAGCGACGGCTTACCGCGCGCTGTAGCGCCGCATCCCATGCATACGGAAAAATTCACCGCGCGCGACGTCGCCCTGATCGGGGGTTCGACCTGCGACATAACGGGCGTGCTGCTTGGAGAGCCGCATGGCAGCGATTCCAATCCGAGCCGCATCCATACGAGCCATGGCGGGGTCGGGCGCAACATCGCGGAAAACCTCGCGCGGCTCGGGCTGAAAGTGCGCTTCGTTTCGGCCTTTGGCACGGACGCGTTCTCGGACGAGCTGATCGCGTTCTGCGAGGCGCTCGGGATGGACACGCGCCTTTCTTACATAAAAGAGGGCGCGCGCGCCTGCACCTACATCGATCTGCTCGACGCCAAGGGGGAGCTTCTGCTGGCCGCGTCGGACATGTCGACGATGGAAGAATTCCCGCTCGATTTGCTGGCGAATGCCGTGAAGCGCCTGAACGCGCACAAGCTCACGGTTCTCGACGCCAATCTGACGGAGGACGCGCTGCGCTGCGTCGCGGAGCACAGCGAAAGTCTCCTGCTGGGCGAGACGGTTTCGATAACGAAGGCAAAGCGCTTTCGCGCCATCCTGCCGCGCCTGTACGCCGTCAAGGCAAACGCCGGCGAACTCGCCGCGCTGACGGGTCGCAGGGTTGAGAGCGAACGGGACATCGCTTGCGCTTGCGCCGACCTGCTCGCGGCGGGTGTGAAGCGCGTGTTCGTCACGATGGGAAGGAACGGCGCTTTTTGCGCGGACGGCGGCGGGACGACGCGGACGCCGGGTTTCCCGGCCGAGGTTTGCAGCGTCACCGGCGCCGGCGACGCCTTCTGCGCCGCAATCGCCTACGGCATCCTGCGCGACCTGCCGACGGAGGATATGCTGCTGCTCGGCGCCGCGATGTCGCGCATCACGCTAAAAAGCCCCTTCGCCGTGAGCCGCGAGATGTCGGAGAGCGAAGCGCTCAGAGTCAAGGACGCGCTCGCGGCCGACCCTCCAACGCTTCTTTAGAACACCGCGTCCAAAATCGGCCGCAGCGCTTGGAATATCTCATCCGCGAGCGCCCCTTCCTCGTCGCGCTCCGAGCTCAGGATGATCTTTTCAAAGCCCCAATCCCATTCCGTGAAGCCGATGTCGTCGAAGCCCGGCGATTCCTTGATCGCCGCCGTAAGTCTTTGGCCGCTCACGCTTGCGCTTCCGCTCCAAACGCTCACGAGGACTTCGATTCTTCCCTCGTTTGAGTAAATTTTGTATTGGAACCAAAATTTTATCTCCGGATTGCGCTTTGAAGATGTGCAAATCTCGCCGCAGGCGTCCGAAAAGGCATAGTTCTCTCGCTCTTTGCGAATCTGAAAAAGGCTGAAATCCCGCTTGTATTTCTTCTTGATCTTGCCGTTCACGGATTTTACGACGCGGCGGTTTCGACTGCGCAAACTCCAGTTTTTTCCTTCTTGCGCGACTTCCCCGTTTTCGTTGCCCACGGCCGTGACGGTCGAAAACAACAGCACATTCCTGAAATTGCGCAGCTCGTCTTCGGAAAGCGAGGCGTCGTCGTCCAGCTGCAAGGTTTCGAGGAACACCTCGCAAAATCCGCGGATGCGCTCCATCTGTTTTTTGTCCCGCACGTTCAGCAAGTCCGTCAATTCCGCTTCCACCTCGGGCTTGGCCGGGCTTATGATGTCCTTGAACGTCTCCTCGTTCAAATCGGAGATATTGGCGGTGATGTAGTTGTACAGCGGCTCATACGCGAATTGCATGCAGAGAATCCCGAACAGGATCTGCTTGTTCTTTACGCTCGCGCCAAGCGCGTCGGAGGATATGATGTCGAGCAATTGAAACGCGTTGAAGAGGCGTTTGATCGTGCGGGGATTGCGCCCGGTGGAACGGACGATCAGAGACGTGAACGCGTTCAGCTCCGCGGCGTCGCATTCCAAGCGCATATTGCGCAGCATGCTCTCGATGTAACCGCCGATATTGTATTGCGCGACCGGCATTTTAAACGGAAGCTGTATGATCTTGTCGAAGAAGCTCTTGCCCTTTTCCGCGCTCACCAATTCTCCGAATTTTTGCCGAATCCCCTGCGTGACGACCTCATAATCGACGGCCAGCACAAACACGCAGCGGTCGCAGTCGAGGAATACCTTCAAGACTTCCAAGAATTCGACGGCTTTTTCCGGCTGCAAGCGGTCGAGATCATCGATGAAGATCACCAAGCGATCCTTGCCTTCGGCTTCGAGTTTGGCGTAAATCGCGCTCTGAAAGGTATTCTTCAATTTGAGCAGTTCCGAAAAGGCTTCGAGGGCGTTTTGATTTTGGAGATCCTCCACGCGCTGCGCCATCGTGCCGCCGGCGATCATCTCCGTGCCGACCACCATCGCGGTCTTGAGCGCGCCCTTCACAACGCGCAGCACCCTGTCCTTGGTGTCCTTTCCGCACGCGAGCGCGTCCAGGAGATTGTTGAACAGGGCGGCGGCCAGACCGTTTTGAAAATCGAACTGCGAGAATTGCCAGGTGTTGAACCAGATGTCCATGACGTCATTTTTCACCGATGCGCGAACCATGTTCATCATGCTGGTTTTTCCGCTGCCCCAATCCCCCTGTATCGCGACGGTCATCGGCGTGTCGCAGTGGACGATGAAGCGGGCCAAGCCTTGGATGTAGCGGGAAACTTCAAAGATGTCGTCCCCGAGCTCGATGATCGGAGTGTCCTTGTAGCCGGTGATCTGCGTGTTTGCGTTGTCCATTGTTCGATTCCGCGCGCCTCCCGCGCCACAGGTCAGTCGTCCAGCGCGTCCGAATAGAAGCCCAGCAGCGTATTTTCGCGCGAAATCCGCTTGCCCTTCGCGTCATAAGTGGCGTCGCCCCTCTCGTCCCAGTAGCCGAGCTTCTTGCTCACCTTGTCATACGCGATCAGCTTGTTTCCCTGCGGTTTCAGCATGCCGATCTTTACGCGCCGCTTGTCGAAGATGGTCACTTCGCCGTTGAGCTTGCTTTCGGTGTAGCCGATCGTCATGCCTCGTTTGTTCTTGAGCGCTTCCATTGCCATGATGCGGTTCTCCTTTTATTGTTTTGTCGCCGCCTGCGCGGCAGGCGATACTTTGGTTGCTGCGGACATTGTCGGGTTTTGGCTCTTGTTGACTCTCACCCAAATGCGGCGTCGATCCCCGCGATGCCGACGTCGAGCAGCATCCCGACGAAGGTATTTCCGTCTATGAGGCGCACATTTTTCTCCCGCGCCAAGCGCACGGCTTCATCGCTGAAATCGTCGCCTGTGGATATGACCCACGGAATGTAAGTGTATTCGGGATCCGCGTCGTCCCGATCTTCGCGTTCCAC
>JAISMX010000045.1 GCA_031276515.1 Eubacteriales Family XIII. Incertae Sedis bacterium
GCGCTTCGCCGCTTTCAGCACGCGCGCGGCGAAATCGCCGATCTCGCGGGCCGCCGCGTCGACGCCGCGGGCCGGCTCCAAGCTGCCCGCGTTGGGCGATTCCGCGCGCAAGGCGCCCGCACCGCCGTCCGCGCCTTTGTCCTTCCGCTGTTTGTAGGCCAGGTAGAGACCGCCGGCTATGAGCCCGAGCTTCACGACCGTTCCGAGTCCGCTCTTTTTCTCCGGCACCATTGCAAAGTGATACGTCGTACGCATGCAATATCCTCCCTAATTGTATTAAGCTTGCTGCTTCACACCGCGCGCGCCCGTTCCGCGAGGGCTTCCGCGAGGCGCGCGAGCGCGCGTTTCGCGGGGCCGTTCCGCAGGGGCGCGAGCGCCGCGCAAGCCTCCCCGCAGTGCAGCGCGATCCTGTCCGCCGCGCGCGCGAGTGCGCCCGTTCGCCGCACCCGGTCGACGATCGATCGAATCTCCCGGCTCGTCCTGTTCCGCTTCGAGAGCAAGCGCCGCACCGCCTCGTCCCCGCACAGGATCGCGGGCAGGGTGAAGACGCCGTTTCGAATGTCCTGCCCCGAGGGTCTGCCAAAGGCTTCTTCCGCCTTGAAATCCAGCGTGTCGTCCAAAATCTGGAATGCCAAACCGAAGCGATCCCCGAAGATCCCGAGCCGGTTTGCCGCCTCCTCGGACAGACCGCCGACGAGCGCGCCCGCGCGGCAGCTCGCCGACAAAAAGTTCGCGGTGTTGCTCCGGATCTGCGCGTACTAGAAGGCCTCGCTCTGCGCGTCCGCGTCGTATCGGACGCGCTGCTGCAAGAGCTCCCCGCGGCACATCTCGGCGGAAACCGCCGCCAACATCTCGTTGATCCCCGTCCCGCGATAACAGTCCAACTTTTCCATCGCCTTCGCCAACAAGAAATCTCCGCTCTGCACCGCCGTGCGCACGCCGGACGAGGCGTTGACCGACGCGACGCCGCGGCGCTTCGCGGCATCGTCCACCACGTCGTCGTGTCTGAGCGACCCGCTGTGCATCCGCTCCAGCATGCACAGCAGCGGGAGGGCGCGGAGCGCTTCGCCGCGCGCCGCGTCCGCGCGCCGGCAGAGATAGGCCAAGGCCGGGCGCAGACGCTTTCCCCCGGCGCCGACGATCCGCCCGAGGTCGCCGCGCATGCGCTCCGCCCCGGCCGCGCCGCAGATGCGCAGGAGCTCCTTTTCCGTCGCCGCCAGAGCCGCCCGCAGTCCTCGGTACAGGGCTTCGTCGCCGATCCCTTCGCGGATGTCCGCTTCGCGCGGCATATTCGGCTTTCCGGCCGCGCCGATCATGCGGACAAGACTTCGCGCGCAATAGAAATAAATTCCATTGCATCTTCGCGCGGGCCGCCCGCATCGCCCGCAGCCGCCGCGGTCGCGTCCCGCGCCAGACAGTCCGCAAAGGCCCGGATCAGCGGCGGACTGTCGAACAGGACCATATAGCAGGAGAACACGCCGAAGAAATAGTCGCCGAGGAGCGTGGCGGCCTCCGGGAACGCCTCCGCCCGCGTATGGAGCGCGCGAAAGAGCCGGTAGCACCGGCAGACGGCGGCGAACGCCTCCCGATGCGGGCCGTCGTACATCGCCAAAGCGGCGTTCGCCGCCGCGGCGCCTTCATCCGGATCCGGCGGCGGCAGGCCCGCCGCCTCCCACAAGCGATACCCCTCCGCAAGGAGCGCGTCCGGCGCCGCGCACGGTATCTTAGGATATTTTTCCATATTTCACCGCTTCCTTCCGTTCCGCTCCCGTGCTTCAAGCCCTTTCGAAGCGCAGGGGCTCCATGCACACGCTTGCGTCTCCGACGGACAGCTCGGCGCACAGATCCCCGAAGCCGTCCAACGCGCAGTCGATCCGAAACGCGCCCGTGTCGCGCGGAATGCCGTCGAATTTGAATTCGCCGAAGATGTCCGCGTCCGCTTCCGCGAGCGGAACGCCGCCGGCGGAGAGCCGCACCTTGGCGCCGGCGGCCGCCCTTTCGATGCCGCCGTCCATAAAGATGAGCGCGCCCGCGATGAACAGGCTCGTGTAACGGTGCAGATTCTTGTACAGCACGCGCGGTTTGCCCGGCCCGTCATCGAGCGCGTGCAGACATTGGTTCTCCGCGATCTCCGCAAAGGCCGCGTCATCGCATTTGACGATGCTGAGCGCCCGCAGCGGGCAGGCCTGCACGCAGCGCGGCTCCTTCCATCCGGCGTCGAGCAGATGGGCGCACAGCGTGCACTTCTGGGCGGTTTGCAGCTCCTCGTTCCAGGAGATCATGCCGTAGGGGCAGGCGGCGGGCAGTTCCCTGTTGCCGCGCGCCGCCTCCGCGTCCAACAGCACGACGCCGTCGCTTCGCTTTCGCACGACCGCCGGGAAGGCTTTCTCGCAGGGCGCGTCGTCGCAATGCCGGCAGAGCCGCGTCACGTAGCACAGATCCGTATAAGGCGCCCGGCCGCGCTCGTGGCGAGTCGGCTCGATCCACTTCTGCGCGTGCTTCTGCTGCGCGTCGGTATAGGGCGGCCACGCGTTGCCCACGTGCTCGTCCTTGCAGGCCATCAGACAGTTGAAGCAGCCGACGCATTTCGCGATGTCCACGATCATTCTCAGCGTTTCCATTTGCTCAAATCCCCTTCCCATTTCCGGACTTCGACCAGGCAGGAATTCACGGACAGGCCGTGGGCGTGCTTGGTGATCATGCGCTCGGGCGTCAGATTGTTGATGCA
>JAISMX010000047.1 GCA_031276515.1 Eubacteriales Family XIII. Incertae Sedis bacterium
GGGCAGACGATCGTGGCCATGAGGTTGCCGCCGAAGGCCGGCCGCGTCTGCTTCAGGCCCTTGTCGTCGGAATTCGGATCCAGCGTGGAGGTGTCCAGCGTCGTGTTCTTGTTCGCGTAATCGATGTAGCTGCTGACCTTGACGTCGAGCCGCGTGCAGTCCGCGGTGAGGCCCGTGTTCAGCCTGGCCGCCACGCGCGGCGCCAGATCCCTGCCGATGTGCGTCGCGCCGAACAGCACGATCTCGGGTTTGTACGTCTTGACGGCGTCGTGCAGCGCCTTCGTGTAGCCGTCCGTCGTGAAGTTCGCGAGCAGCGGATGCTCGATCAGGTAGACGGCGTCCGCGCCGTACTCGAAGCATTCCGGCGCGAGATTGCCGATGCCGTCGCCGATCAGCACGGCGTAGACCTTTGCGTCGTCGCTGATCTCGCGGGCCAAGCGCCTTCCCTCGCCGATCAGTTCGAGCGCCACGTTCATGAGCTTGCCGGCGCGCTGCTCCGCGTAGACCCACACGTGCTTGTACGCGGAGAGATCCACGGGGCCTTCTTCCTCGCCCGTATTCTCTATCGCGTCGAATTTACAAGCGGGAATGCACTGCTTGCACACCGTACACTTCTCGTTGATCACGGCGAGCTTGCCTTCCATGTAGATCGCGTCAAAGGGGCAGGCTTTGATGCACAGCTTACAACCCTTGCATTTTTCTTTTATTACTTGAATTGCCATTTCTTTCTCACCCCTCCTACCTAAACTATATCACATGCTTCGACTTCAGATTGATCAGCAGACTGTCCGCAACTTCCTTCTCCGTATCGGCCTCGAGGATCACGCCCTTGCCCTTCGGCGCCGGCGTGAACGAGCGGAAGACGTTCGTGGGAGAGGCTTCGAGCCCTACCTCCCTGTTCACGTCCACGCCGAGCTCCTTCGCGCCCCAGGTCGGGATTTCCTTCTTCACCGCGTCGAAGATGCCGCCTATGGACATGTAGCGCGGCGTGTTGAGTTCCTTTATGGCCGTAAGCATGCAGGGGGTGTCGATCTCGATCAGCTCGTAACCGTCCTCGAGCGCGCGCTTCACCGTGATGCGCTTGCGATCCTCCGACAGCTTGAACTCCGCGACGTAGGTAACCTGCGGCAATCCCAGCTTCTCCGCGATCTGCGGCCCGACCTGCGCCGTGTCGCCGTCTATGGCCTGTCTGCCCGCGAAGATCAGATCGTATTTGCCGAGCCTGTCTATGGCCGCGGCGACGGCGTTGGACGTGGCCCAGGTGTCGGAGCCTCCGAGCGCGCGATCCGACAGCAAGATGCCTTCGTCGGCGCCCATGGCGAGGCATTCCAGCAGCATATCCTTGGCCTGCGGCGGACCCATCGACACGACCGTCACCGTCGTGTCGGGATATTGATCCTTGATTTTGAGCGCTTCTTCGAGCGCGTTCGCGTCGTCGTGGTTCAGGATGCTGGGAACGCCCTCGCGCACCAGCGTCTTGGTCACGGGATCGATCTTGATTTCGTTCGTGTCGGGAACCTGCTTGGCGCAAACTATTATTTTAAAAGCCATGTTTCAAAACCCCCTTTTACTTCTTGAATACATCCGCGGATATGACGAGCTTCTGCGCCTCGGACGTGCCTTCGTATATCTCCGTGATCTTGGCGTCGCGCATCATGCGCTCCACGGGATAATCCTTCGTGTAACCGTAGCCGCCGTGCAGCTGCACGGCCTTGGTCGTTACGTACATGGCCGTCTCGGAAGCGAACAGCTTTGCCATGGCGGACGCGGGGCCGTAGTGCAGGTGTTTGTCCTTCATGTCGGCCGCCCTGTAAATCAGGAGCCTCGCGGCCTCTATCCGCGTTTTCATCTCGGCGATCTCAAAACGCAGCGCTTCCATCTGCGAAAGTTTTTTGCCGAACTGTTTTCTCGATTTCATGTATTCAACCGTGACGTCGAAAGCGCCCTGCGCGATGCCGAGGGCCTGTGAGGCGATGCCGATGCGGCCTCCGTCCAGCGTGGACATCGCGACCTTGAAGCCGTCGCCGACGTTTCCGAGAAGATTTTCCTTGGGAACCTTGCAGTTTTGGAATACGAGCTCGGTCGTGGAAGACGCGCAGATGCCCATCTTCTCCTCCGTCTTGCCGATCGAAAAGCCCTCGAAGCCCTTTTCGACGATAAAGGCGCTGATGCCGCCGCGCGTACCCTTTTGCTTGTCGGTCATCGCCATGACCACGAAGGTGTCGGCGTAGCCGCCGTTCGTGATGAAGACCTTGGAGCCGTTCAGCAGCCAGTGATCTCCCTTGTCCTCGGCGCGCGTCTGCTGTCCGCCCGCGTCCGTGCCGGCGTTGGGCTCGGTCAGACCGAAGGCGCCCAGCTTCCGTCCGCTCGCGAGATCGGGGATGTATTTCTTCTTCTGCTCGTCGTCGCCCCACGCGAAGATCGGCCATACGCAGAGCGAGGTGTGCGCGGAACAGATGACGCCCGTCGACGCGCATTTCCGCGAAAGCTCCTCCACGGTGATCGCGTAGGAGATGTGATCCCCGCCCGCTCCCTCGTATTCTTTGGGAAAGGGTACGCCCAGCAAGCCGTACCGACCCATCTTCTTCACGGTTTCCTCAGGAAATCTGTGTTCCTTGTCGATGTCCGCGGCGATGGGATCCACCTCGGTTTCGGCAAAGCGCCTCACCATCTTCCTTACAAATTCCTGCTCCTTCGTAAGTTGAAAGTCCATTCAAATCCTCCTCCTTAACCAATACCACATTTTTCGCGCGCAAAACGCCGCGCGAACCTTAGCGATGCAGCCTGAACCCTTTATATTCATACGCGTTCAAGCGAGGCGAAAAGCTCGGCTTCCGCCCGCCAAAACGGGTGATATCGCGCCCCACATAATTAAACTACAATTCCCGGCGTTTTTCAAGTACTACATCGAAAAATTGTTAAAAAATTATCTATCTGCGTTTCGTTGCCATGCAAAGGATGAAAATCGCGTGCGTTTGAACGGTCAGCCATCTTCCATGCGAACGATGTCGGCCCCCATTCCCCGCAGCTTCTCAACAAACGACTCGTAGCCTCTTTCGATGTGATGTATCTCGGAAATCCGCGTCGTGCCGCTCGCGTAAAGACCCGCCAGCACAAGCGCCGCGCCGGCCCTGAGATCGGTCGCGAACACCTCCGCGCCGCGCAGCCGGCAATCCCCCTCCACGATGGCGACGCGGCCCTCGATCTTGATGTTGGCGCCCATGCGGTTCAGCTCGTTGACGTGCATGTATCTGTTTTCGAATACGTTTTCTATCACGACGCCCGATCCGCGCACCGTCGTCAGGAAAGCCATGAACTGGGACTGTATGTCCGTCGGGAATCCGGGATAGGGCAGCGTCTTGATGTCCGTCGAGGTCAGCGCGCCGCGCCGCGCGTCCACGATGAGCCCGTCGTCCGAAACGCGCACGTCGACGCCGCATTCTCTCAATTTGGCCGTCACGGGCTTCACGTGATCGGGAACCGCGTTTCGTATCAGCGCGCTGCCGCGCGTGATCGCGGCCGCGAGCATGAACGTCCCCGTCTCTATGCGATCCGGAATCACGGCGTGCTTCGCGCCGCACAGCCGCTCGACGCCCTCGATCTTGATCGTGTCCGTGCCGGCGCCCTTGATGCGCGCGCCCATCTTGTTCAGGAAGTTCACCATGTCGACGATCTCGGGCTCCTCGGCGGCGTTCTCTATCACGGTCGTCCCCTTCGCCAGCACGGCCGCCATGGCGATGTTCTCCGTGGCGCCGACGCTCGGAGAATCCAGATAGATGTTGGCGCCGCGCAAACCATCGGCGACGGCGACCACGTAGCCGTTCTCGGACTCGATGCGCGCGCCCAGCGCCCGCAAGCCTTTCAGATGCAGATCTATCGGTCGCGTGCCTATGGCGCAGCCGCCCGGCAGGGCGACGCGCGCGCGGCCCGCGCGCGCGAGAAGCGGCCCCATGACGAGTACGGACGCGCGCATCTTCTTGACGAGCTCGTTCGGCGCTTCCTCGGACGCGATTTTTTCCGCCGCGATCTCCAAGGTTTTCTCTCCGTAACGCTCGTTCACGCGGGCGCCTATGCCGCGCAGGAGACCGCACATCACATCCACGTCGCGAAGCGCGGGAACATCCGTGATCTCACAAGCTTCGTCCGTCAGAAGCGCGGCCGCCATAATGGGAAGCACCGCGTTTTTCGATCCGCTTATCGAAACATCCCCCGTCAGCGCGGGACTCTGCCTGATTATATACTTTGCCATAATGATTTCATCCTTTTTTTTCGACGAGCGGACCCGCGCGCGTGTTCCGGGGCGGCTTCCCGCGCCGCACCCCTCGGCCGGGGCGGATTCGGCGCCGCGTCCCGCGCGGCCCGCAGACGGGCGCGCACGCGAATGTCAGATGCCAATGTCCGCGACGGACGCGAAAAGCGCGTCGATTTCGGCTTTCAGCGGCGCGTTTTTCGGACTTTCGAGCAGAGGATCGTCCGCGAGCAGCCTTTCGGCCTCCGCCTTGACGGCCGTCAGCACCTTCGCGTGTTTGGCGAGGTTCGCGATGCGCAGCGGCGGTATCCCGTGCTGCCGCAGCCCGAAAAATTCGCCGGGGCCGCGAAGCTCCAAATCCTTTTCGGCTATCGCGAAGCCGTCTTCGGTGGAAACCATGATGCGCGCGCGCTCCGCGGCCTCCTTCGAGGGATTCTCCGTGACCAGCACGCAATAGGATTGCGCAAGGCCGCGTCCGACGCGACCCCGCAGCTGATGAAGCTGCGCCAGGCCGAAGCGCTCCGCGTTTTCGATCAGCATCACCGTCGCGTTGGGGACGTTGACGCCGACCTCTATCAGCACCGTCGAGACGAGCAGCTTCGTCTCGCCCGCGTAAAACGCGCCCATCACCGCGTCTTTTTCGGCCTGCTTCATGCGTCCGTGGATGAGCGCGACGGCGTATTCGCGAAAGCGCTCGGAAAGTTCCTCAAAGAGGCCCGTCGCCGAGCGCAGCGAGGACTCGTCGGAATCCTCGATCAGCGGGGCGATCACGTAAGCCTGTCTGCCGGCCGCGAGCTCCCTTCGCATGAGGCGGTAGGCCGCGTCCCGGCCGCTTGCGTCCACCGCGCGCGTGACGACGGGCCGGCGACCCGGCGGGCGCTCGTCCATCACGGAGATATCCAAATCCCCGTACAGGATGAGGGCCAGCGTGCGCGGGATCGGCGTCGCGGTCATGACGAGTACGTCGGGATCCCGCCCCTTCTTGGACAAACCGACGCGCTGCCGCACGCCGAAGCGATGCTGCTCGTCCGTCACGACGAGACCGAGTTTGCCGTAGGCGACGCCCGGCTGTATGAGCGCGTGCGTCCCGATGAGTATGTCGATTTCGTTTTTTTCGATCTTTTCGAGCAGACTCCGCCTTTCGGCGCCCTTGACCGCGCCCGTGAGAAAACCCACGCGGAGACCGCGCCCGCGAAAGAGCCTCTCAAACTCCTCCAGATGCTGTTTGGCCAAGGTTTCCGTGGGCGCCATCATGACGGCCAAGTAACCGCATTTCACGGCCTTGCACATGGCGGCGGCGGCGATCACGGTTTTGCCCGAACCCACGTCGCCCTGCACCAGCCGGTTCATGACGCGGGCGGATTCCATGTCGCGCTCGATATCGCCGAGCGTGTTTTTCTGCGCGCCGGTCAGCGCGAAGGGCAGACTTTCGACGAAGCCGGCCACGGCCGCGCCGCCGTCCCTGAAAGCGATCCCCCGGCCTTTTATGCCGCTCGCGCTCTTCAAGAGCAGCAGCCCCGTCTGCAAGGTCAGAAGCTCCTCGAAGACGAGCCGGTATTTCGCTTCCCGCAGCCTTCGCATATCCGCCGGGTAATGTATGTTTTCGAGCGCGTAAGCCAAGCCGCACAGCTTGTTTCGGGCGATGGTGTCCGCGGGCAGGCATTCCTCGATGCCGGCGGCCGATTTTAGCAGCGCCGCGATCCATCCGCGCAGATTTTTCCGGCTCAGCCCCGCGGTCAGCGGATACACGGGCAATATATCCCGGCCGCCGTCCTCGTCCGCGCGGCCGAAATCGGGATGCAGCATCCGCAGCGCGCGCACGCCCCGCGTCACCGCGCCGTAGAACAGGTATTCCTCTCCCCGCTTGAAGGCGTTCGCGAGATGCGGCGCGCCGAAGAACAGTATCTCCATCGCGCCCGTGTCGTCGCGCACGAGCAGCTTCAGCGGAGACCGGCGCGCGCCTCGGCGCGAAGCGCGGGGGTCGCCCTTCTCGACGGAAACGACGGTCGCCCGCACGACGGCGCAAGCGTTTTCGGAGAGATCGCCTATCTTCCGCTTGTCGCGGCGATCCTCGTAGTCTCGCGGGTAGTGGCGAAGCAGATCGCCCACGGTGCGGATGCCCAAACGCGCGAGCGCCGCCTCGCGAACGCCGCCGACGCCCTTTATGGCGGAAACCGGCGCGCCGAGCTCCGGCGTCAACCGATGATCTCCAAATCGCGCCGCGAAATGTTCTTCGACAGCACGCCCTTGACGGCGATGACGACGCGCGACGCGCGAACGCCGGTCAGCGCGTCGATCCGCGCCCGCAGACGGCGTATCAACTCCATGGTGACGGCGCTGATGCTGGCTCCGAAGCGCAGCACGACGAACACCCGCAGTTCAAACGAACCCTCGTCCGACCATTCGCAATCAAAAAAGCCGACGTCCTCGCCGACCGGCTTTCCCTTCGCGCTCGAAAGCACGACCTTGCCGCCGAAGGCGGCGGCCTCACGCCTTATGATATGCCCGAGCACGGCCCTGTCCAAGGTGATCGTTCCGCCCTGCGTCTTGACCTCATAGAACATTGTGATTCCTCACGAAACGCAAAAAACCGGCACGTCGTCGCGCGACTTGCCGGCACACGCCGCCTACGGTCAGACGGCGCGGGTGACCTTTCCCGAACGCAAACATCTCGTGCAAACATTCTTCCTTGTTACGGTTCCGTTGTCGTTTACCTTGACGGTCTGAATATTCGCGTTCCACTTCCGCCTCGTATGCCTATTGGAATGGGAAACGTTGTTGCCCGAAACCTGACCCTTTCCGCAAATTTCGCATTTTCTGGACATATCCGCCGCACCTCCTTTTCCGGTTGACTCGATTCGACGGCGCTCAAACACAACAGCCTCGTTTCTTGCGCCATTGTATCACAAGGCGGCGGGCTTTGCAATACCCGATTTTTAACTGGAAGTTCAATCCTTTTTTGCCTTGTTTTATTTCGAAGCCGAGAAACTTTCTCGCAAGGCGCGCGAACCGCGCGAACCGCGTCCGGAATTATTTCCGCAAAGTCTTCCCGTGCGCGCGTTCTTCCGGTATAATAGTCGCAGAGGGCGGACGCCGCCGAGAAACGCTCGTCCTCGGGCTTGTCCCGGGGGCGTTTTCGTTCGCCATGGCTCGCCCGGGCGGGATTTTCGCGGTCTTTTGTTCGAGCGAATGCGAGAGGAAGCATGGAGATATGAAGATATACAACACATTGACGCGCAAAAAGGAAGACTTCGTCCCGATAGACGAAAACGAGATTCGCATTTACGTGTGCGGACCCACTGTCTACAACCGCTTCCACATAGGCAACGCGCGGCCCTTCGTGGTGTTCGACACGCTCAGAAAATACTTCGAATACAGGGGTTTTCGCGTGAAATTCGTGCAAAACTTCACCGACATTGACGACAAGATCATCAACAGGGCGCGCGAGGAGGGCGTGAGCGCCTCGGAGATCAGCGAGAAATATATAGAGGAATACCACAAGGACGCCGCGAGTCTGCGAATCGTATCCGCGTCCGTCCATCCCAAGGTCACGGAGAACATGAACGACATCATAGACTTCGTGCGGACCTTGGTCGAAAAGGGCTATGCCTATGAGCTGGACGGCGACGTGTACTTCAGCGCGCGAAAGTTTCCGGGCTACGGCAAGCTGTCGCGGCAGAACCTCGAGGAACTCGAATCCGGCGCGCGCGTGGGCGTGGACGAGCGCAAGGCCGACCCGCTGGATTTTGCGCTTTGGAAGAAGCGGAAGCTCGAGGGCGAACCCGCTTGGGAATCCCCGTGGGGCTTCGGACGCCCGGGCTGGCACATAGAGTGCTCCGCCCTGTCGAAGAAATACCTCGGCGAAACGATAGACATACACGCGGGCGGCCGGGACCTCACGTTCCCGCATCACGAAAACGAGATCGCTCAGTCGGAAGCCGCGAGCGGCAAGCCCTTCGCGCGCTACTGGATGCACAACGGCTACATCACGATAGACGATGAGAAGATGTCCAAATCCGCGGACAATTTCTTCACGGTGCGGGACATCCTCAAGGAGTACGACGGCGAAACGATACGCTTCTTTCTTTTGTCTGGACATTACAGAAATCCCATCAATTTCAATCACGACATGATGGAGCAGGCAAATGCCGGGCTCGCGCGCATGCGCAACGCCGAAAGCACGCTGCGGCATCTGATCGCCAACGGCGCGGATGCGGAGAGTCTCCGCGCGGAGGAGGAAGCCTCTCTCGCCGAGATGGAGGGTTTTCGCGAAAAATTCAAGGACGCGATGGACGACGATCTGAACACGGCGGACGCCATCAGCGTGATCTTCGAGCTCATCTCCGCGATCAACGCGGCCGTGCGGGACGGCGCGACAAAGCGCTTCGCCGCCTCTTGTCTCGCCCTTCTCGTCGAGCTCGCGGGCGTGCTGGGATTGCTCGGAAACGACGAGACGGACGACGCGGAACCGGACGCGGAACTAACGGCGCTCATCGAGGAGCGCGGGCGGGCGCGCGCGGCCAAGGATTTTGCGCGCGCGGACGAAATACGGGACATCCTCAAGAGCAGAGGCATTGCGCTGAAGGACACGCCGCAGGGCGTGCAGATATTGCGCGACAAATAAAGGGGTGTCTTTTCGAATGAATTTAAAATCACGCGGACTGAGCTTTGCCCTCATGACATTGCTCGTATGCTTGTGGGGGCTTGAATACATCGTTGCCAAAAAAGCGCTCGAGGACATCGAACCTCTGACGCTCGTCTTCTTTAAATACGGCGTGGCCTTCGTCGTGCTCGCGCCGGTCAAGCTCGCGATAAATCGCAAAATAGAGATGCGGCGGAAGCACATCCTCCCGCTGTTCGTGTGCGCGCTGTTCGGCGACATCATCTACTACGCCGCGGAATACCGCGCGCTCTCCTATGTTTCGGTTGCGGTGCTGACGATCCTCCTCTCCTTCGTTCCGCTGCTGTCCATCCTGATCGAATGGGGGTTCTTCGGCAGGCGTCCAAGCCCTCTCATGCTTGCGGGCGTGTTCGTGTGCATCCTTGGCATCGCGCTCGTGATCGGCGTGGATTTGAAACAGCTGCGCGGCGGTTTCCTCGGCTACGCGCTCGGCGGCGTGGCGATTTTGGCGTGGAACCTATACAATTTCTTCACCGAAAAGCTGACGGACGCCTTTAAAATTCTGGATTTGACCCTGTACCAGATCGCCTGTACGCTGATCCTGCTCGCGCCTTACATAATCGCCAATCCGCCCTCTTTCGCTTCCATGACGCCGGCGGCGCTCGGCGGCGCCGCGTATCTCGGCGTCGTCAGCTGCGCTCTGGGCTTCTTCATCTACGTCAACGCGCTCTCCGTGTTGGGCGCCACGCCTTGCGCGCTCTTTTCGATCTTCATGCCCGTGACGGCGGCTTTCTTCGGCCGGATTCTGCTGAAAGAAACATTGGGACCCTTGCAGATCGCGGGAGGGGGAATCGTCATAGCCTCGGCCTGCGTGGTGCTGCGGCAAAAAAACCTGCTCGACGCGAACCGAGCCGCCAATGAAGGAAAGAACCGGCCATGAAGCGCGGCGCGGCCAAGACCGCATTGAGGCTCGCGGCATACGCCGCGCTGATCTGCGCGCTGCTTTTTTCGCTGGCGCTGTCCCACCGGCAAAGCGAAGCGAATCGCTCGCTGCGCGCCCGGGTCGACGCCCTCAGCGAATTGCTCGCCGGACGGCAGGCGGAGATCGTCGAATTGAAAGAGCGGCTCGCGGCGAACGGCGGCGGCCCCTCGGAAGCGCTCTCTCCGGCTGAGACGGCGCCGGACGGCGGCGAGGACGGCGTCTGGGAACCCGCGCCGCCCAAGCTGTGGACGGAGTACAGAGCTTATCAGGACCTGTATCCCTCTCTCAGCGTCCGGCGTCCGGAAATGTGGTTTTCAAGGAACAAAACGGTCTATCTCACCTTCGACGACGGCCCCACCGTCCATACCGCGCGCGTACTGGACACCTTGAAGGAGAAGGGCGTCAAAGCGACATTCTTCATAGTCGGAACTTCCGTTCGACGTCTCGGCGAGGAAGGCGAAGCGCTGCTCCGCCGCATGGCGGATGAAGGACACACCATCGGCGTACACTGCGACGTACACGATTACAAGCGCGTCTACGCGTCGGTGGAGGCCTTCCTCGAAGATTTCAACGCCGCGTTCACGCTGATACGCGACATCACGGGCGTCCGCTCGGACATATTTCGCTTTCCGGGCGGCAGCGTGAACGCCTACAACGTCAAAATACGTGCGGCGCTTATCGGAGAGATGACGCGGCGCGGATTCACCCACTACGATTGGAACGCTTCGAGCAACGACACCTCGGGCAGGGCGACGGAGGATTCGGCGTGGAGCAACGCCGTTTCGCGCGCGGGAAACGCCAATCGCGTGATACTTTTGATGCACGACACGAAGGCGGTCTCGGTGCGGGCCTTGTCTCGCATCATCGACACATACGAGGAAAAGGGTTACGGCTTCGCGCGGCTGACAAACGCCGACAAACCGATTGTGCTGTAACGATT
The DNA here is from genome assembly GCA_031276515.1 of Eubacteriales Family XIII. Incertae Sedis bacterium. Taxonomy (GTDB): domain Bacteria; phylum Bacillota; class Clostridia; order Peptostreptococcales; family Anaerovoracaceae; genus JAITLA01. Next base: position 10,793 of record JAISMX010000047.1, read on the forward strand.
TGAGGCCCGGATCGGGCGAGGAAGGACAATGAACGATCCGATGTACGACAACACATCCATGCTCGCGTTCATCGGCGACGCGGCCTACGAACTTCGCGTCCGTCTGCGCGTCGCGGCCTCCGGCTCGTTTCACAGCGAGAGGCTTCATCGGGAGGCGACGCGCTACGTGCGCGCTTCGGCGCAGGCGCGGGCCATGAAAGCGCTGTTCGGCGGTCTGAGCGAGGAGGAGCAACGGCTTGCGAAGCGGGCGCGCAACAAGCGCATCGCGACAAAACCCAAAAACGCCGACCCCGTGGACTACAAATGGGCCACCGCCTTCGAGACCCTGCTCGGGTATTACTGCCTGACGGGGCAGACGGAGAAGCTCGACGCGGTCGCGGCCGAGGCGATGCGGATCACGGAGGAAGCCGCAAATGGATAAAATCATCGGAAGAAATCCCGTGCTCGAGGCCCTGCGCGCGGGCCGAGGCTTTGACCGTCTGCTCGTGCAAAAGGGCGCGGCGGGTTCCGTCGAAAAGATCGTGGACATGGCGCGAAGGAGCGGCGTCGCGATACGCTTTGAGGAAAAGTCCGCCCTGGACAGGGAAGCGGGCGGCGGCGCGCACCAAGGCGTCCTGGCCTTCGTTTCGGATTATCGATACGCGAGCTTGGACGATATGTTCGCGCGCGCGCTTGCCGAGGGCGAGCCGCCCCTGTTCGTCGCGCTCGACGGCATAGAGGATCCGCGCAATCTCGGCGCGATCATACGCGCGTCGGAGGCCGTCGGCGCGCACGGCGTCATTCTGCCCAAAAGGCGCGCCGCCTCCGTCAACGACACCGTCGCCAAGACATCGGCCGGCGCCGCCGAGCACATGGCCGTCGCGCGGGTTTCGAACATGGCGCGGACGCTGCTCCGGCTCAGGGACGCGGGGATTTGGATCGCCGCGCTGGATCCCCGCGGCGAGAATTGTTTCGAGCGGGATATGACGGGGCCGCTCGCGCTCACGGTCGGCGGCGAGGGCGGCGGCATCGGACGCTTGGTGCGCGAGAGCTGCGACTTCGCCGTCTCCTTGCCCATGTACGGCAAAACGGCCTCGCTGAACGCGGCGACGGCGGCGGCGGTCGCGCTCTATGAGATCAGGCGGCAACGGTCGGCGGCGAGCGGGCGGCGGTCGCCCGATGCGGATGCGGGGGTTTTGCGATGAATTCCTCGGCGCTCGTCGATGTCGCGGGCGTTCGATTTTGGATCGAGTCGGCGGTTTTGCCGGCCGATCGGTTTTCACCCATCGGCCGGCAAATAACGATTGGGAGCTCGGCAAGGTTTACGGTTCGTGCGGTGCGCGTTGTTTGTGTGGTGTTGTTGAGGAGTGAGTTGAGTTGCCGGTATGGGCGCCGGCGGCCTTTGTAACTCCTTGCCGTATCGCAGCGGATAATTCGTCGGCCAATCGTTTGGTTAGATTCCGCTAACTTACGTATACTATACCACGTCTCCAAATGGGTTGTCAATAGGTAATTTCAAAAAAACAAATTTATTTTTTCACCGGTTGTTACTACTCGATATCTTTGAGCAGTAACTCACCGGTTGTTACACTCGAACATGGCGGCGGATTCGGCCATGATGTCGGCTATGGGCAGATGCTGCGGACATTTCTCCTCGCACTGCTTGCAGGCGACGCACGCCGATGGCATGGGGCGCACGAAGTTGCGAATCGAAAACGCAACCTTTTCCGTGCTCTCAAAGATGGTCGCTTCGTTCCGCATGCCGATCAAATTGGGTATGTTGATTTTGACCGGGCAGGGCAGGCAGTATTTGCAAGCGGTGCAGGAATAGGGCGTCAGCTTGTTGTATTCGTCCGCCACCTTGCCGATGATCGCGCGCTCCTCGTCCGTCAGCGCGTTCGCGTCGGCGGCCGAAAGGATTCCGATGTTTTCCTCGACCTGCGCAAAGGTGCTCATGCCGCTCAGTATGGTGAGCACTTCCGGAAAGTCGGCGACCCAGCGAAAGGCCCAGTCGGCGGGCGAACGCTTCACATCGATCCCATCCCAATATTTTTGTATGGATTGCGGAATCGCGTCCGTGAGCTTGCCTCCCTTGAGCGGTTCCATGATCACGACGGGAATGCCCTTGCTCGCGGCGTATTTCAAGCCTTTCACGCCCGCCTGAAACTCCGCGTCCATGTAATTGAGCTGTATCTGGCAGAAATCCCATGGGAACGCGTCGATGACCTCCTTGAAGAAGGGGAGGCCATCGCCGTGATACGAGAAGCCGATATGTTTGATCAGGCCCAAGGCCCGTTTTTCTTCGAGCATGTCCAACAGCTTGAATGTTTTGACGGTTTCCCAAGTCTTCTTGAATACGTTGTGCAGCAGATACATGTCGATATGCGACGTGTCCAAGCGACGCAGCTGCTCATCCAAAAGCTTGGGCGCCTCCTCCCTCGATTTCACGGACAGGACGGGCAGCTTGTCGGCGACGAATACCTTTTCGCGATAGCCGTCCTTCAATGCCTTGCCGAGAACGACCTCGCTTTTGCCGCCGTGGTACACATAGGCGGTGTCGACGTAGTTGACTCCCTTGTCGATGGCGTGGCGGATCATGCGGATGGCCTCCGCCTCGTCGATCTTCTCGGAATCGTCGCCCGATGCGGGCAGACGCATACAACCGAATCCGAGCAGGGAAACCTTTTCGCCCGTTTTGGGGAATATTCTGTAATTCATTACACGCTCCTCTCCGCGGCTTCTGCCGCAAGCACAATATGATTATACCTGTTATTTTTATTTTAGTCAATAAGCGGAAGCCGCATTTTTCATCGCGAAAATACCGCGTCAAAATACCGTATCGTTACAATATTTCCTTGAATTTATCGCCTTTTGGTAGTATGATTATACTCAGCGAGAAAGGATGGCAAGCATGGAGGCTTGTGTGCGTTCGGACATTGCCGTGATCCTCGCCGGCGGACGAAGCCGCAGAATGGGCCGGGACAAGCTGAAACTCCCTTACGGGAACGAAACGCTGCTGCAGCGCGCGACGCGTCTCTACGCCGCGCGATTCGACAAGGTGTACCTGAGCGTCGGCGAAGGCGAAAAATACGCCGACGCGGGCATTGAGCGCATCGAGGACGTGTTTCGCGGCTGCGGCCCCATGGCGGGTCTGCACGCGGCGCTTTTAAAGACGGGGGCCGAGGGGATATTCCTGCTGGCGGCGGATCTGCCCTTCGCGAATCCGGAAGCGGCGCTCTTCATTGCGCGGCAAGGCCGGGGCTGCGACGCCTGCGTCGTCCGAACCGGCGACGGCTACCTTGAGCCTCTTTTCGCCTATTACGCCAAAAGCATGCTTCCCCGCGCGCAAAAAGCGCTTGAAGCGGGAACATACGCCATGACGGAGCTTTACGAGGGCGCGGACGTCCGTTTTATCGCTCCCTCCGAGCTCGGCGGCCTTTGGAGCGACAACATGCTGCGCAACATCAACGTCCCCGCGGATTACGAGAAGGCGGTCGCCGAAGCGGAAGCCGGCGCCGCGACAACACAGTAAACCGCCGTAAAACCCGCCCTTGCGCCGACCCCGGCGCGATCTCACGACGACACAACGGAAGGAGCAAACGAAATGAGTTACAAGATCACGAGAAAGAACGAGAGCTACAACTATGAGGCGCCTGGGCATTTCGACGTCCGGACGACGCGCCTGCACGACCCCGGCGATGTGAACGCGGGCGGCATCACGATGGGCCTGAGCCACTTCCTGCCGGGAGGCGGATGCAATTACGCTTCCAACGCCAAGGAAACCGTCTACTACATCCTCGAGGGGCAGATGTACCTCGAAAGCGAACTGGGTACGCCGAACGAGGTCAAGACCACGCTGTACGCCGGAGATTCCTACCACTGCGGACCCGACACGAAGAAATCCGTCGTCAACAACGGCGCGGTTTCATGCCAAATGCTGGTCGTTCTGATCACCCCGAATCAATAAGCGAACCTCGAGGAAGGATGTTTTCAATGCAGTACATAATCGGTGACGTGGCGGGAATTCTAGGCATATCCACCGACCTCATACGATATTATGAGTAACGTGGCATTGTCAAGCCGAAAAAGGACGCGAACAACAATTATCGCTGTTACGACGCTTGGGACATCAATTTTCTGATCGATTGCATCTGGTACAAAAACTTCGGATTCGGCATCGAGGAGATCGCCCTGATGACGACCGCCGAATCCCGCGACATGCTGGTCAACCGTCTGAACGAAAAGGGCGACGAGATATTGGCGGGGCTTCGCCGTCAAAGCATGCTGCTCGAACGCATACGCGGCCATGCCGAAAGCGTCGCCCGCGTCAAGGACCACATAGGCCGGTGCGATCTGCGCAAATGCAAAGAGCACTATTACTATCTGAACCGCTTCAACCGAACCTACGACAACAGTCCGAGGCTTCGGACTCTCAACCGGGAATGGGGCGGATTCATGCCCTTCACCAAGCGATATTTCAAGGTGGAAAAGGACGATCTGCTCGGAAAGGGCGCCGATTACGCGTGGGGCTTTTCCATAGGCGTGAAATACGTCGAGGCCTTCGACATACCCATCGCGCCGCCCGTGGTGCATACGAAGCCGCACCTCTGCGTGCATTCCGCCTTCAAAAGCTCCGGCAAGGACGCCTTCACCGCGCGGCATCTCGATTTCATGCGCGATTTCGCGACGAAGAACAGGCTGGAGGTCAGCGGCCGCGCCTTCGGCAACCTGATCTGCAGCGTGCTCGACGAGGACAAAGGCGCCATCACGGGCTATTTTGAAGCTTGGCTGCCGGTGGAGAAAGCATAACAAAGGAGATGCCTGTGAACATTTTTGTCCGTGTCAAGGCCGCCGGGAAACGGCGGGACATGCTGGAAAAACAGCCTTGGGACATCCCCGCCGCTGCGGATACTCCGGAAAAACTCATCGAATATCTGGTGCGGGAAAACGTCCGGGCCTACAACGCCAAACCAATAGACGCGCCGTTCTTCCGTTATCTGTCGCGACAGGAAATCGAGGACGGGGAACACAGGGGCAAAATAGGATTCGGCGACCGAAAAAACGAACGGGACGCGGACGAGGAAAAAGCGGTGCAAAACGCTCTGCAATGTTTTGCCGACGGCATCTACCGCGTGCTGGTGAACGAAACCGAAGCCATTCCGGGCGATCCCGTCAACCTGAAAGAAGGCGATGTCCTTACGTTTATCCGCCTGGTGATGCTGGCGGGCCGGCTATTTTAATCGAATGCCCCTAATATGGAGAATTGAACAATGGACAAAGACGCTATTATCGAAAAACTTACCGGCCGGAAAGGCCGGCCCGGCGAAGTGGCAAAGGCGCTTATCGCCTGGCATAAAAGCGGATGGAGAAATCGCGGCGAGACTTTTGACGTTTTGAGCTCCGTTTTAATGGAAAATTCTCCTAAAAGCTGCGCCGAAATGTTCGACGACGGCCCCCGCGAACTTTTTGCCGCCATTCACGGCAAAGACGTGGCGGACCGGGCCGGCAAGGCGGCGGAGCGCCTGCACCTCTATGTTCACTCCCCTTCGACCTACCGCCGCTCTTTCAGAACCAAAGAAGTGCGGCCCTATCTTGTTCGCTTTGGCACCATTCTGGAGATGCTCTTTTTTTCCTGGGAAGATTTCGACATGGCAAAAGATCTGACCGCGCCCCCCGCGGAAAATCGGACGGGCGACTTTGGGTTTCATGCGTACGGCGACTTTCTGGCGGTGCGCATCGACGACGGCGATGCGGAGATTATCGGTGCGGTAAAGGAAATCATCCTGGGAGACAACAACACCGCCCTCCTTTCCGCCGCCATCATCAACGGCATTCTCAAAAGCGCCAACGAGGAACTGCACAAACTGCTGGAGGGTCTGCTTCTGGCGGCAAGGCTCCAGGAAGGGCTGCGCCAGGCTATTTTGGAAAACGCCGACAACGGCCGGGTCGAGGCGTTCATTCGTCTGATGAAAGTCGTCATGGACAACGACCTTCTCCGTTATTCCTCGGCGATCCGGGCGCTTGACGTATGGATGGGCCTGGGCGAAACCTTCGAGGACAAGCGGGTGGCGGCAAAACTTCTTTCCTTGGGCTATGCGTACCTTACCGGAACGAAATCGCTCAAGGCCGGAATTGAAAGCCCGGACCTGACGGAAATCTACGCCGCCCTGTGGGCCGCTTCCGTTGTGGAGATGAACGCCGCTCTCGTCCTGATCGATACGCTGATGAAGGGAGAAAAATACCAAAAACTGGCAGCATTGTACTTTTTGCGGCAGACGGAGAACAAGCCCCTGCAGTCTTTCGTTGCGATGCAACTCTTGGGCGAAACAGACCCGGATGTCCTTTCCTTGGTGATGGACAATTATCTTTCTTCTTATGTCGGCCGGCACAATGACGCCGATGCGTTTACCGCCGCCTGCCGCCGGCATACGTTCCTGCTCGACGACGAACTGCGGGGACGGCAGTTTGAGGCGCTTTTGAATCTGCTTCCCTTCATACCGGCCGGGGGCCACGCTTCCCACGGAAAGCCCTTCCCCTGGCACGACCTTTCCCTGACGCCGGGAGATATATTTACCCGGCTTTTGCTCGTTGCGGGGTATGATCGGGATCCGGAAAAAACCGCCCGGCTTACCGATGTGATGTCCCGGTCCGACCCGGACAATCGAACCGCGTTTATTCGTTATTTTCTCGATGACCCAAAGAACGAAAAAAGCCGGGCCTTTGTCTTTGCGGCGCTCAACGACAAGAGCATGAACGTTCGATCCCAGGCTTTAGAAAATATAATGTCGTTTTCCAAAGAATCCGCACTGACGGAAGACGAGGAAAAATCCGTCATGAAGCTGCTGGCCCTGAAAACCGGCGACATCCGCCAGAACGCGATCACGGTCCTCCACGGTCTGCCAGGAGAGCGCCCGGCGGAAGCGGCGAAAACCCTGCTGGCGGACAAGAACGAAAACAAGCGCCTTGGCGGCCTTGACATGCTGACGCGGCTTGTCAAAGAGGAAAAGTTTCCCGGAGAGAGGGCCGCGGAGTGCATTGCTCTCATGCCGAAAATCACCGACAAGGAACAGGTGCTTATCGATTCCCTGATGACGGATGAACCGCGGTACGACGCGTCAAACGGTTTCGGCCTCTACGACCCGGCCTATGCGCCGGATTTTCCTTTCCCCGCGCCGGACAAAAACCGCGCGCCGGAGCATATCTTTGATTTCTCGCGGGACAGGATCATCAAAATTTTTGACGCCCTCTGCGCTCTGATCAACGAAAACCGAGACTATACGTTCAAAATTCGCGGCTACAACGGCGATGAAGAAGTCGTCCTGGGGGGTCTTTCATGGATGCGAGGCCGCGCCGAGGCGGACGGCGACGACAATCTTTCAATGTTTGAAAAGTTCGTTTTACAGGAAGTATGGCGCGGCTGGATCCGGGACAACGGGGTGCGCTTCAACGAGATACTCCTTTTTCTGTTCATCATACAAGTGAAAGATTACCACAACCGCTACGAGCCGAATTACGATTCGTGGGCGAACGAGCGGATCAAAAAAATTTTCCGCGCAAAAGAGATAGACAAACTCATCGCCGACCTGCATAAACGGGAATACGCTAACCTTGCCATGCAGATCATCGGCATTCTCCATAGCGAATATCCCGAAGACGAGCGTTTTGCCGCCGTTTACGGCGTCCTGACCGGCATTCCGAAACAGCTTGACGAAAAGGACTGGACGCGGTCCATTTACGAGACAAGCGGACACGGCTATTACAGCCGCGGCAAGGAAGTCCACACCTTCATTGATACGCAAGAGCTGCGTTTTTTTCTTGACGAGCTGAAAAAGGCATCGGAGACGGACGAGCATTTTGGCGCCTATACCGCACTTTGTTTTACCCTGGGCCGCCTCTCGGACATGTTTTACGTCAACATGAACGCGGCGGACGTGGCCCGAGCGGTGGACCTGGGGCTTCTTGAAATCGACGCGCTGTATCGGACGATGTTTCTTTCCAATGATAGATATATCCGAATCTACGCGGGGAAAATCCGCTTGGACCGCAGCAAAAAAGACATTGAGAAATATCCCCTTCTTAAAAAAGTCGCCGATGAGGCGGCGGCCAGGATCATTGAGATTGAACTCCGGCGAGGGGACAGCCCCACCGAGGTAAGCCGGTTGGCCATGAACATAGGCTGGCATGAAGGGGCGGAAAGCTTCGCAAAACTTCTCGTGGCCATGGGAACGGAAACCTTTGTCCGGGGCTATATCTATGGCGGCAGCGACACCAAAAAAGCTGTATTTTCCAGTTTACTCAAAACTTCCCATCCAAAGGCGGGGGACGACGCCGAAACCCTGCGGACCGCGCTGGCCGGAAAAATTTCCGACAAGCGGCTTATCGAGGCGGCCATGTACGCCCCCGCGTGGATAGACATTGTCGGCGCGTACCTGAACTGGCCGGGCCTTAAAAGCGCGGTTTGGTACTTTCACGCCCATATCAACGAAAATTTTTCCGCGGAAAAGGAAACCGAAGTCGCCCGGTACAGCCCCATCACGCCGCAGGAATTCAACGACGGCGCCTTTGACATAGACTGGTTCAGGGACGCCTACGGAACGCTGGGGGAAGAGCGCTTCGCCTTGGTCTACGACTGCGCGAAATATTTGACCGAAGGGGCGAATCACCGCCGGGCCCAGCTTTTTGCCGACGCGGTTCTGGACAAGCTCGACGCCGCCGAACTGTGGAACGCGGCCCACGAAAAACGCAACAAGGACAAGCTCCTGAGCTATTCCCTCATCCCGCTTTCCAAGGGCCGGGAAGAGGAAGAGGCGCTGTCGCGCTACGAAAACATCCGGCTTTTTTTGAAGGAGAGCAAGTCTTTCGGCGCCCAGCGCCGCGCAAGCGAAAGCAAGGCTTCCGCCATTGCCCTGGAAAACCTGGGGCGCAACGCCGGTTTTTCCAACGCGCTGCGTTTTGCCTGGCGCATGGAAATCCTGAAAACAGAAAGCGTCAGGCAGTATTTTGAGGGCAGAACCATCGGCGAATACCGGGTGTTTGTTCGCATAAACGAAGACGGCGCCGCCGCCTTGGCCTGCGAAAAGGACGGCAAGCTTTTGTCTTCCGTTCCGGGGGCGCTCAAAAAGGACCCTTATGTTACGGAGTGTAAGGAAACCGCCGCCGCTCTCAAGGATCAGCACAAACGCGCAAGGGAAAATCTGGAATTGACCATGGTGAACCGCGATGTCTTTCCTTTTGGCGAAATCAAGGCCCTCATGAAACATCCGGTGGTCGCTCCCCTCCTTGCCAAACTGGTGTTTGTCGGCATCAAGGAGGATGGCAGCCCGGTCTCTTCCGGCGTCTTCGGCGAACCGGCGATGTGCCTTGACGACACAAGCCCGGTGCGCGTGGCCCATCCCTTTGACCTCTACACTCTGGGAACCTGGCAGGATCACCAACGCTCCGCCTTCGAGCAAAAACTGGTGCAGCCCTTCAAGCAGATTTTCCGGGAACTCTACCTGATCAACGAGGATGAGCGGGAGGCGAAAACCGTTTCCCGCCGCTACGCGGGGCATCAGGTGCAGCCGAAAAAAACCGTGGCCCTCCTCAAGGGCCGGCTCTGGACCGTGGACTACGAGGAGGGCCTCCAGCGGGTGTACTACCGGGAGAACCTCTACGTCAAGCTGTACGCCGCCGCGGACTGGTTTTCCCCCGCGGACATCGAAGCGCCCACCTTGGAAACAGTGGAATTTTTCGACCGCAAGACCCACAAGGCCGTTCCGTTGGAAGAGGTTCCTCCGGTGATTTTCTCCGAGATTATGCGGGACATCGACCTGGTGGTTTCGGTGGCCCACGTCGGCGGCGTTGACCCGGAAGTTAGCCACTCCACCGTGGAAATGCGGGCCGTCATCGTGCGGGAACTCCTGCGCCTCCTCCGCATCGGCAACGTCGTTGTCGAAGGCCGCCACGCGAAAATCACCGGCAAGCTGGGCGAGTACACGGTACACCTGGGGAGCGCCCAGGCCCACAAGATGGGCCGGGGCGCGGTGAACATCCTCGCCGTACCCGGCCAGCACCGGGGCCGGGTGTTCCTGCCCTTTGCCGACGACGACCCCCGGACCGCGGAAGTCCTATCCAAGATTATCCTCTTGGCCGAGGACCAAACGATCAAAGACCCGGCGATTCTGTCTCAGATTGGATGATGCGGGCGCCGCGCCGGCCGTGTTCCGAAACCGCGGCATGAGGCACGAAAACCGGATTGTCGCGGGATGCGGCAATCCGGTTTTCGCATTCCGGGCACAAGCGAATTTGCGCGGCTTTTGCGCGACAAGCTCTCACCCGGTCACCGTTCAAATCAGAACCACTCACCCGACGGCCGTAAGGCCTCCGTCCGGATAGACGATATTGCCCGTCACAAAATCGGAAGCGGACGAGGCGAGGTACACCGCCGTGCCGACGCAGTCGTCCGGCATGGCCATCTTCTTCATGGGCAGGCCGTCGGCGAGCTGCTTGCGGTAGGAATCGCCGCCGCGCGATTCGATCATGGCGGTCATCATCGGCGTCTCCGTGACGGTCGGGCCGAAGGCGTTGACCGTGATGCCGTATTGCCCGAACTCGGAGGCGAGCTGCCGCGTCAGCATGTCGACGGCGCCCTTCGTGGCGCAGTAGCCGCAATTGCCCGGCGTCTTGGTCGCGATCTTGCCCCGCACGGACGAGACGTTGATGATCTTGCCGTATTTGTTCTCGATCATGTATTTGCCGAAGTGCTTGCAGCACAGCATGACGCCGTAGACGTTGACCTCCAACATCTGCTTGAACACGTCCATCGGAAAGTCCTGCGCGTCGAACTTCTTGTTGAAGCCCTGCGAATTGACCAAAATGTCGACCTTGCCGAAATCCTTGTTCGCCCTCTCCGCGAGCGCCGCGACGCTCGCCTCGTCCGTGGCGTCGACCGTGTAATGGGCGACCGTCACGCCCGCCGCTTCCTTGATCTCGGCGACCGCCCTTTTCAGCGATTCCTCGCTGCGCGAGGCGATCGCGACGCGCGCGCCGGCCTCCGCCAAACCCTGTGCCACCGCCTGGCCGATGCCGCCCGCGCCGCCCACGACCACCGCGCTCCTTCCGGTTAAGTCAAAAAGACCCATATTCGTATCTCCTTCCGCTTGCAATAGCAATCCCAAATGAAAATGTTACATTAACTCCACGATATCCGCCATTCCGAGACCGCCCGCTATACACAGCGTGGCGAGGCCATAGCGCGTGCCGCGCTTTTTCATCTCGTGAATCAGCGTGACGAGGATGCGGCAGCCGGACGAGCCTACGGGATGCCCCAGCGCGATCGCGCCGCCGTTGACGTTCACGATTTCCTGCGAAAGCCCGAGCTCGCGGACGCACGCGAGGGACTGCGCCGCAAAGGCTTCGTTCAGCTCCACGAGTCCGATGTCCGAGACGTTCAGACCGGCCTTGGCGAGCGCCTTGCGCGTGGCGTTTATGGGCGCTATGCCCATGATGCGCGGATCCACGCCCGCGTTCGCGACGCCCACAAAGCGCGCAATGGGCTTGAGACCGAGAGCGGCGGCCTTTTCGGCCGTCATGAGGAGCACCGCGGAAGCGCCGTCGTTTCGACCCGAGGCATTGCCGGCCGTCACGGAGCCGCCGTCCTTGAACACCGCCTTCAGCTTTCCGAGCGCCTCGAGCGTCGTGTCGCGCGGATATTCGTCGGTGTCGAACACGATGGGGTCGCCCTTGCGCTGCGGTATCGAGACGGGAACGATCTCGTCCTTGAAGCGGCCCGCCGCGATGGCGGCCAAGGCCCGCTTCTGGCTCTGCAAGGCGAACGCGTCCTGATCCTCGCGGGACACATTGAATTGCTCCGCGACGTTTTCCGCCGTCATGCCCATGTTGAAACTGCCGTAGATTTCCTGCGGCTGGCTCTGCGGCTGCACCTCGACGAGGGAATCGAGCAGCAGCGCGTTGCCCGTGCCGAGGCCGAAACGGGCGCCGCGCATGTAGAAGGGCGCCGTGCTCATGGATTCCGTGCCGCCCGCCAGCACGACCTCGCACTGGCCCGCCAGGATGCTCATCAAGCCGTTGTTGACCGCCGTGAGGCCGGACGCGCACTGGCGCATCACGGTGTACGCCGCCGTTTCGACCGGAATGGCGGTTCGCAGCATGGAAAGCCGCGCGATGTTCGGATTGTCGGAGGATTGCCGGCAATGGCCCAAGACGACCTCGTCTATCTCGCTCGGCTCTATGCCGCTCCTGTCCAGAATTCCCTGTATCACAACCCGCGCGAGTTCCTCCGGCGGAACGCTCTTGAGCGCGCCTCCGATCTTGCCCACCGCCGTGCGACAGGCTTCAACGATTACGACATCTCCCATTTTCAATTCCTCCCGTTTGTCTCATTGGCCGATCCGAAGCCGGTACCCGGCGGCCCGATCCCGTTCGCCGGTACCCTGCCGCGCTTCCCGCCTCTCAGTCGGCAAGCTCCAAATACGTTACGGCGACGTAATGATCCTCGTCCGTCGTCGCGGTATAGCGCACTTCCTTATAGCCGTCCATGCCGATCCGCACGTCCACGGTCTTGCCCTTGGGCAGCCATTCCACCTCCCAGTCGCCGAAGTAATTCGTCACGGTCTCCCAACTCTCCCCGCTCTCCTCGCACGAAACGCGCACCGTCGCGCCGATGGCGACCTCGTCGAGCTCGCGCGGCAGACAAACGGTTCCCGCGAGGAACACCGTCGGGATGTTCAGATAGGTCACGCTGCCCTTGCGGCCCTCCATTCCCTCGGGCGGCGTGACGCGGTTCGCCGCGATGATCTTGTTGATCTCGCTGTCCGGATCGTCCAGATCGCCGAAGATCAGCGCCCGGTTCGGACAGGCCTCCACGCAGCGCGGACGCTTGAGCGCGGGATCGCCGAGATAGGCGAGATATTCGCCGTCGTCGAGCAGCTCCGCGCACATCGTGCACTTCTGCGGAATCCGCAGTTCCTCGTTCCAGAACACCGCGCCCAGCGGACAGGCTTCCGCGATGGCCTTCTGGCCCTTCGACTTCTCGGGGTCTATGATCACGATGCCGTCGCTCCGCCTGTACACGGCGCCGCCCTTCGCCGCCTCCGCGCAGGCGGGCTTCTCGCAGTGCGCGCACAGCACGGGAACCGTCGCGGTCTTGACGCGGCGCGAATCGTCGCCGCGCTCCCATTCCTTTATGTTGATCCAAAACTGGCCCATCATGGGCTGCGGCGCGGAATACTTCCCGGCGTAGCCGCAATGCTCATCCTTGCAGGCCGTAAAACAGCAGTAGCACGCCATGCACCGGCGTGAATCGACGGCTATTCCCCATCTCATTGCGCAGACGCTCCTTTCCGCAAATACAAGGCTCTCGCCTTCTCCTGAATCCGCTCAAAACCGTGGCCTTCTATGATCTCTCTGCACGTTTCGGCGTCGGGATCCGCGTCGCGAGCCACGGCGTCGAGCTTGCTCTCGAAAAGCTGCGAATCGGGGATTTCGCCCTCGTATTTGCATATGTCGAGCAGCGTGGAATTGGGCGCCATGCCCGGCACCATGTCGCCTATGAGCCTGCCCGGCGTCAGCACGTTCACGCAGCCGCCGATGTCCATGGAGGTTTCGCCCGGTTTGACGGGATTGTATATGCCGGAGGAGCCGTAGGCGTGTATGGTGTTGACCTCCACCCGGTAGGTGACGCGCGCGACGCAGATCACGCTGCCGCGCTCGTTGAACAGCTTGACCAAATCCCCGTCGCGAATGCCCTTCTCCGCCGCCTTCGCGGGGTGAATGCGCGCGACCAGATAGGGATTGCCGTTGATGTATTTCCTGTTCTCGGGAATTTCCCAGAACCACGGCGTCGAGGAATTGTGCTGCGTGTGATAGTCGAAGCGCGGATGCGGGCTGATCAGATGGAAGGGATATTTTCGCGCCTTGATCGAATGATGCCCCTCCCAGCTGTGCTTGTAGGTCGCGATCGGCGTGCGGACTTCGTCGTGCGGCGCCCAGTACAGCAGCGACTCGGACACGAATTCGAACTTTCCGGTAAATGTTCCCAATTTGCATTCTTCCTGGAACACCTTGTGGTTCGGCGTGTCGCAGGGGTAGCCTTCCGCGAACCAGCGGAAGCCGTAATGCCGCTCCCTGTCCTCGGGGACGCCGGCGATGTAATAGCCCTTCTTCGTGAAATCCTCCCACGATATCTTCTCGCAGAGATCCGATTTTTCCCAGAAGCGTTTGCACCACGCGAGTTCGTCGCGGCCCTCGGAGAATTCGTCGCCGAAGCCGAGCCGCCCGGCCAGATCCGCGAAGATGGCATAGTCCGACCTCGATTCCCACAGGGGCTCGATCGCCTTGTCCTGGAACACGACCACCTGCCAGCTGCAACCCGTCTGCGAATGCGACTGGTAGCCGCCGTTGCCGGAATTGCAGTACTCGCCGATGTCGTAGCGTTCGAGGTTCGTGCAGGCGGGCAGGATCACGTCCGCGAAGCGCGCTTCGCCGTGGAAGTGGATGTCCTGATTCACGACGAACTCGAGCTCGGGGCTCCGGTACATCCGGACCCATTTGTTCGTGTCCAGCATCGAGCCCATGAAGGTGCCGCCGTAGCGGTAGAACATGTGTACTTTGCTATGGCCGGGTTCCGGATAGATGTGCTCCGTGAATTCGAGGTCGATGCCGCCGCCGCAGAAGCCTTCTCCGTACCACTCGTAATGCCCGTTCAGGATGGCGTCGGGAACGTTGGGCCTGTACAGCTTCTGCGAAACGCAGTTGACGGCCGTCCTGTCCGCGATGGGCTCGTTCGCGATCTGGCTCAGCGGATCGGAATAGCCGCCGAACCAGAAGTCGTAGTCCATCGGCGCGCCCGTCGTGGCGGACCAGATGTTGCTGCCGGGCTTGCCCATGCCCTGCATCGCGAACAGCTGCACCATGAGGCGCGCGAATTCCGTGCCGTTGGCCGTGCGGCAGACGCCGCCGAAGCCGCCGCGAAGCCCGGAGCCGCCCATCGTCTTGGTCGTGCCCCAGCGCCGCGCGAGGGCCTTGATGTCCGCGGCGGGTACGCCCGTCTCGCGCTCGGCCCACTTGGGCGTCTTTGCGAGGCGGTCGGCGCCCTTGCCGAGGATGTAGTCGGCCCACTCGTCGAAGCGGTGCGCGTGCTTCGCTATGTATTCCCTGTCGTAAAGGCCCTCCGTCAGCCATACGTGAGCGATGCCCTCGCAGAGGGCCGCGTCGGTGCCGGGCCTCGGCCCGATCCACTTGTCGGCCTGCTTGACGGAGGAAAAATTGTTGAAGGGGTCGATGAAGATGAACTGCACGCCCATCTCGTTGAGCCAATGCCGCCACATCGTGGATTCGTTGCCGGCGTAGCCGCCGCGCGTCGTGTCGGGATCGTGCGACCACAGGATCAGCGTTTCGACGTTTTGCATCGCGTCCTCGAGCAGGTCGAAGGCCTCCGTGCCGCCGAGACGCCAGTAGTAGCCGTAGGTGTGGGGCGCGCCCCAGGTGAAGCCCTCCCACGAATCGGGGTTGTCCAATATCTGCGTGTATCCGAGCATTCTGAAGAAGCGGCCGAAGGTCGAAAGCTTGTAGCCCAGAAGTCCCCAAGAATGGTGCGATCCCGTGCAGGCGGTGACGGTTTCCTTTCCGTAGGTATTTTGCAGCCGCTTGATCTCCCGCGCGACGAGATCCAGCGCTTCGTCCCAGCTCGCGCGGCGGTAGCCCGATTTGCCGCGGTTTTCCGTGTTGCGGTTTTGCCCGTCGGGCGTTTCGACAAAATCCTCGCGGATCATCGGATAGCGTATGCGGTCGTAGGAATAGACACGGTTCTTTTCCGTCAGCGCGATGAACGCCGGCGAGGTCTTGCGGTTTGGCGTGTACTGCTTGCCCCGGGCTTCGATCACCCAGCCCGGCGGATCGGTCTTGTCGAACACGATGGGACGTACGCGGCGGATCACCCCGTCCTCCGTGTGTATGGCGATGGGTCCTCCCACACAGATGCTGTGCGTTATCTTTTCGGCCATATTGTATTTCCTCCTGCTCCTGCGCGCGAAACGAATTGCGGCTTTGCGAGTGGCGACGGAATTGTTGAAATGCGGCGCGGCGCCGTTTGGGACCCGCCGTGACCGTTCAGCCCGCGATTTCCGCCGGTGTCGTGCGTTACCTAAATGTTGTAATCAACCGGCGAGGATTTTTTTCGCCGGGCGAGGCGCAAAACGCAGGCGAACCCGAAGGTTCGGTGAGGCTTTGCAAC
>JAISMX010000048.1 GCA_031276515.1 Eubacteriales Family XIII. Incertae Sedis bacterium
AAGAAGCTCACGAACAGCGGCGCGGCCATCGGGAACAGCAGGCAGAGCAGCGTGCAGGCGATCACGTCGAATATGATCTTCTCCTTCGAGCCGATATCGATCTTCTTCGTCGATTTGACGACGATGCCGCGCAACTCCTTCGGGATCAGCAAGCGGATCAGGAAGGGGTAGCCGCCGTAGCACAGGCTCAGATACAGGTAGGCGATGATCGTGATGGGCACGAACAATTCCTTCGCCAGAATCAGCGAGGTAAAGAGAACCATCGGCCCGTCTGCCGTTCCCACCACCGCTATGGCCGCCGATTCGCCGGCGGTGAAGCCCATGGCGCGCGCGATCGGGAAGGTGACGATGGTGCCGAGTTCGGCGAACATGGCGATCAGCATGCTCGTGAAGGGGAAGCGCAGGACATTGCCCACGTCCGATATGACGCCCACGCCCATGAACACCAAGCAGGCGATCAAGCCGTTGCTGAACGTGAACGTGAAAATGGGCTGCAGAAAGTCGATCTGTATAATGTTGACGAGCTCGTCCACGTCCGTGACGAGCGGATCCATGAAGAGCGTGCCCAGTTTTGCGGACTCCGCGCCCAACTTGGCCGAATCGAGAAACAGCACGCCCGCGTTCACGGCCGACATGCCAAAGCCCATCGGAATCATGATCAGGGGCTCAAGCGTTCCTTTTTTGCCTAAATAAACCAATAATATCCCAAGAAAAATCAGCACGATCCTCGCTATGGCAACCGCGGGGTCCTGATAAAAGAGGGTTCCGATGCCCTGAAACAAAAACGCGAAACTCATACGGCTCCCTCCTCGTTTTTCTTGGCGTCTCTTTCCTCGGCGGGACGGCGGTTGAGCACGACCACCAAGCACTTGATCAGGGCGGCCATGATCACCGCGATGACGAATCCGAGAAAATAAATTTCCAATGCGATTAAAATGTCATTCATAAGTATTATTCCTTCCGTCTTTTGGTTCTACGCGGCCGGAACCCGTTCGCCGGGGCCGGCGCGCCGCCGCGCGCTCACTTCAATTCGCGTCTGATGAAGACGACGAAGACGACGGCGACAAGCACGGCGATCACAGCCGCCGCGATCAGCGTTACCGGGGTTAATGCGAACATAGTCACTCTCCTTGCTCAATTCAAATACCGGATTTTTCCGGCAGCCGGGCCGCCGCGCGCGTTCCGGCGCTCAGGTCATCCTGAAGCGCCAAGCGCAAAACCACTCGTCCGGATGCTCGTCCGGGGGGCAGCCGACGCACTCCGTCTCAATGCCGGCATCTATCGTACGCGCGAAATTCGCGTATTCCACAAGTCCGGCGGATTTGCAGGGATAATCTTCCATTCCCTTGCTCTTTCGAGCGGCCTGCACGCGGCAGTTGTTCATGCAAAACAGTATGCCGTCCGGGCCTTCGTCCACGATGGATTGCTCGTTTATGTACGCGTAGAGACGCAGCGCGAGCGCCTTTTTCAGGCCCTCGATGCCGGCCCGCTCCGGCAGATTCAGAATGCGCTTGATCGACCATGCCTCAAAGGGCGAAAACCACGCCCAGCAGGAGTCGTTGCAGCGCTTTGCGTCGAGCATGCCGTACTTCGATTCCACGGCCTGAAACCAGACGCCGTCTCCCGCCAGCCAGTTCACGCTCAGGCCCTCTATCAGCGCCGCGAGCTTTTCCTTTGGCAGCGAGAGCAATGGCTCGGGCACTCCGTCCTCCAACGCGAAGCCGAGCAGCTTGCTCAAACGCTTCAGCTGTATGCCCCGGCTCTTCTCATAGGCATCGTTCATTACTTCAAGCGCGCGCTCAAAGCCCATCTGATGCTCCACTTCCTTGAACCAGAACACGTGATGCACCATCGTCCTGTGCATCAGATCCACGGCCAAGCGCGCGAGTTCCACATTGCTCAGCCGGTCGAGTTCTTGCTGTCCCATACTATCCCCCTCCCCTTTTTTCCTCTTTTTCGCACACCGCAGTGCATCGATTCCGCAACCGCGATTCCGGCGGCGGCGCTTTGCGAAACGCCCGCCGCCGGCCTCGATGTCAAACCGAGAAGTCGCGTCAGGAGGCGAGCTTCTTGAATTCCTCCGTGAGCAGCGGCACGACCTCGAAGAGATCCCCGACGATGCCGTAATCCGCCAGCGTGAAGATGTTGGCCTCCGGATCCTTGTTGATCGCGACGATGACCTTCGACGAGCCCATGCCCGCGAGGTGCTGAATCGCGCCCGAAATGCCGCAGGCGATGTAGAGCGTCGGCGAAACGGTCTTTCCCGTCTGGCCCACCTGGAACTTCTGATCGATCCAACCCGCATCCACGGCCGCGCGCGACGCGCCCACCGCCGCGCCGATCACGTCGGCGCAATCTTCCAGTATCTTGTAATTTTCGGGACCCTTCATGCCGCGTCCGCCGGATATGATGATGTCGGCTTCGATCAGCTCGGGCCGCGCGGAGACGGCGATCGCCACCTCTTTGACGATGGCCCTGAGATCGGCCGCGTCGATGTCCGCCTGTTCGTTTACGATCTCAGCTTTCCGCGACGCGTCGGGCTCCGCCACGGGGAAGGTGTTCGGCCTGATCGTCGCCAACACGGGCCTTGCGTTTGCCGCGACCTCCGCGAATGCCTTGCCGCCGTAAATGGGGCGCTTGAATGAGAGGAAGTTCTCGTCATCCGCTTCCATGCCGGTGCAGTCGGATGCCATGCCCACGCCCAGCCGCTGTGCGAGCCGGGGCGCGAGATCCTTGCCGACGGCCGTGTTTCCGAGCAGCACGGCCTGCGGTTCTTCTTTCCTGATCAGTTTGTTGAGCGCCGAGGTATAGGCGCCCGTCGTGTATTCCGCAAGTTTTTCGTCGTCGATGAGGATCACCTTGTCCGCGCCGTAGGGCGTGACCTTGGCCGCCAAATCCGCGATGCCGCTGCCCGCGATCACCGCGACGAGAGGCTCTCCGGCCTTGTCCGCGAGCTCCCGCGCCCGGCTCAAAAGTTCCAATGAAACCTTGCGTATCTCAGATTTGTTCTGCTCGACGATTATCCATATTCCCTTCGCCATGTCCATTCCTCCTATATTACCTTGGCCTCTTCGCGCAACAGCCGCGCCAATTCGCGCGCCGCGTCGGCCGCTTCGCCCGGTATAACCTTACCGCCCTTGCGCGGACTCGGCAGACTGTACTTGGGAGCGCGCATCTTGGGCGTCGCGTCCGCGGCGGAAAGACCGATATCCGCGAGAGTCTGCACGGATATTTCCTTCTTCTTCGCGCCCATGATGCCCTTCATGCTGGGAAGGCGCGGTTCGTTCAAGCCCTTCTGCGCGGTCAGCACCGCGGGGAGCTTGACCTCGATCAGCTCCGTGCCGCCGTCTATCTCCCGCGTCACCGTCGCCGTGTCGCCGTCGACGTCCAGCTTGAGTATGCTGCCGACGGACGGAATGCCGAGCGCGTCCGCCGTGCGAACCGCGACCTGCCCCGATCCGTCGTCCACGGCGATGCGCCCCGCGAGCACGATGTCGTAGGGCAGCTTTGCGATGGCTTTCGCGAGCGCCTCGGCCACGGCCCATTCGTCCGCGTCCGCGAGCGCGGGATCGTCCACGCGCACGGCCTTATCGCAGCCCATGGCCAGCGCGGTGCGCACGGACGTCTCGATCTTGTCGCCGCCCACGCTCACGACCGTCACCTCGCCGCCGAATTTCTCCTTGAGCTTCAGCGCTTCCTCGATGGCGAACTCGTCGTAGGGGTTGATGACCAGATTCACGCCGCTCGCGTCGATGCCGCCCTTGCCGTCAAGCGCGATCTTGGCTTCCGTGTCGAAGGTTTGTTTGATGGTTACGACTATGTTCATGTTTCCCTCCTTCTTTTGTTTCCTTTTGCGCCTCTATCCCTTGAGGATGTTGGCCGCGATGACGACGCGCTGTATCTCGCTCGTGCCTTCGTAGATCTCCGTGATCTTCGCGTCGCGCATCATGCGCTCGACGGGGTAGTCGCGCGTGTAACCGTATCCGCCCAGTATCTGCACCGCCTGCGTGGCGACCCGGTTCGCCGTTTCGGCGGCAAACACCTTGGCCATCGCCGCGTATTTGGACACGGGAATTTTGTGCTCGCTCGCGATGAAGGCGGCCTGATAGACCAAGAGACGCGCGGCTTCTATCGAAGTCGCCATGTCCGCCAGCTTGAACTGTATCGCCTGCAGCGTGGAGATGGGTTTTCCGAACTGCTCGCGCTCCTGCGCGTATTTGAGAGCCTGCTCATAGGCGCCCTGCGCGATGCCCAAGGCCTGCGACGCGATGCCGATCCGGCCGTAGTCGAGCGTGGTCATTGCGATCTTGAAGCCCTGCCCCTCCTGTCCGAGCAGATTTGCCGCGGGGATGCGCACGTTTTCGAACACCAGTTCGTAGGTCGCGGACGCGCGGATACCCATCTTCTTTTCCTTCTTGCCGAATCCAAAGCCCGGCGTACCCTTTTCGAGTATGAAAGCGGCGATGCCCTTGTTGCCCTTGCTCTTGTCCATCTGCGCCGTGATCACATAGGTGTCCGCGTAGTATCCGTTCGTGATGAACACCTTGGAGCCGTTGATCACGTATTCGTCCCCTTCGCGCACGGCGGTCGTGCGCGTACCCGACGCGTCCGAACCCGCCATGGATTCCGTCAGGCCGAAAGCGCCCATCTTGCGCCCCGTCGCCAAGTCGGGCAGGTACTTTTTCTTCTGCTCATCGTTGCCGAACAGGTAGATCGGATTGGCGCACAGGCTGGAGTGCGCGGATATCGTCACGCCCAGAGAAGCGTCCACGCGCGACAGCTCCTCCACCGTGATGGCGTAAGAGATGTAGTCCGCGCCCACGCCTTCGTATTCCTCGGGAAACGTGACGCCCGCAAGTCCGAGTTCCGCGCATTTCTTCCACAACTCCAGGGGAAATTCTTCTTTTTCGTCGCGTTCCTCGGTACCCGGCGCGGCTTCCGCCTCTGCGAAATCGCGCACCATCTTGCGCATCATGACATGGTCTTCTGTGAGTTCAAAATTCATCTTCCGTACTCCTTTCATGGAAAAAAGGCCGTCCGATTGACCGGCCAATCCTAAAAGTCCGAACGGGGCGGAGACGGGCGGACTTTGCCGCCCGCGACCCCCGCGCCCTTCGTCCTTACCTGTTCGGCTGATAACCCAGCTCTATGCCCGCTATAATGCCCATGTGTATGTTGGACGTACCCTCGAGCGTCTCAAACTGCTTCGCGTCGCGCAGCCATCTGCCGCAGGGATACTCCGTCGAATATCCGTAGGAGCCGTATAGCTTCATCGCCATGTTCGCGGAGTGAACGGCCGCGTTGCAGCCCGCCAGCTTCGCCATGGACGTCGCCTGCTGACTCGGCAGCTTGTTCTCTTTCAGCCAAGCGGCCCTGTACACGAGGAACTTCGCGGCGTCGTCTTCCAGCTTCATCTCGGCGATCTGCTGCTGTATCATCTGGAATTTTCCGATCGGCTGCCCGAACTGCGTGCGCTCGTTCGCGTAGTTCGTGGCGCCCTCGAGGCAGGCGGCCGCCAACGCCGCCGAACCCGTCGCGCAGCCCATGCGCGTGTTGTTCAGCATCCACATGCATATCTGAAAACCCTTGTCTTGCGGACCAAGCAGGTTTTCCTTGGGTACGACCGCGTTCTCGAAGACCAGCTCCGACGTCGGCGCCGGCCACATGCCCACCTTCTTCGTGATCGGAATGCGCTCGATGCCCGGCGTGTTGTTGTAGTCGATGATGAAGCACGACAGCCCTTTCGCGCCCCCGCCTTCCTTCGTCACCGCGTACACGAGCCCGGTGTCGCTCACGTGTCCGCCCGATATCCACATCTTCGAGCCGTTCAGGAGCCAGTGGTCGCCCTTGTCCGCCGCGAAGGTTTTCATGCTGCCCACGTCGGAGCCGGAGTTCGCTTCCGTGATCGCGAAGCTGCCCACCGCTTCACCGCTGATTAGAGCGGGTATGTACTTCGCTTTCTGCTCCTCGGTTCCCCATTCGTTGATCGTCATCGCGGGACCCCAACAGTTGCCGCTGATCGCCAGCCGCCACGACGTGTGAACCTTCGCGATCTCGTACAGCGCGGTCACCGCTTCAAGCCAGCCCATGCCGTTCCCGCCGTACTCCTCGGGAATGCTCCATCCGAGAAGCCCAAGATCGCCCATTTTAGATAATATCTCTCTGCGGTAATAATGATTTTCCTCGTCCTCTTCCACAAAAGGCGCGATTTCCTTTTCCGCGAAGTTCCGGGCCATGTCCTGCACCATTTTTTGTTCTTCGGTCAAACCAAAATCCATGTCGCTCCCTCCTTTTCCTTTCAAAACTCAAAATCCGGCCGCGGGCCGAAAAATGCCCCGCAGCCGGTACGTTTTACTCGATGATCGCGAGCACGGCCCCTTCTTCCACGGAATCTCCGACGTTTACGGATAACTCCTTCACCACGCCGGCCTCTCCGTACACGACGTTCTCCATCTTCATCGCTTCGATGATGAACGCTTCGTCGTCCTCCGTCACCATCTGCCCAACCTTGATGTTGATCTCTTTGACCTTTCCCGCTATCGTGCTCAATAATTCCGCCATCTGTTTTCCCTCCTGATTCGCAACATGCTTTATCGAAAGACCGAGACATGGAAATTCTCGATGCTTTACCTTATGATTATTTTATAGCAAGAACCGTACCGGCGCGCGCAGGACATCGACGGGGCGTCAACGCCGAACCCGTCCCCGCGAAAAAACGCGCGAAAACGCAGACCTGTACGGATTCCCGCACACATGTACGACATATGCGTACAATTCACGCGCGAAATCCGTACACTACGTATCGGAATTTAATACTTTTTCCTCCATATTTTGAGCGTCTTGGCCTCTTCGATCAGCCCGTCTCTGAAGTCCGGGTGCGCGATCGAAATCAAAGCCTCCGCCCGCTGCCACGAAGACATGCCCTTCAAATTGACCTTGCCGTATTCCGTGACGACGAACTGAACGCCCGCGCGCGTATCCGTGACGATGGAGCCAAGGGTCAGCATGCCCTTGATGCGGGAATGCACCTTGCCCTCCTTGTCCTTGAAGGTGGAAGGCAGGCAGATGAAGCTCTTTCCTTCTTTTGAATTATAGGCGGCCTCCACGAAGTCGAGCTGTCCGCCGGCGCCGCTTATGATGTTCGGGCCGGCGCTTTCGGAGCAGACCTGCCCCGCCAAATCGACCTCGACGGCGCTGTTGATGGAGATTAAGCGGTCTATCTTGGAGGCTATAAAGGGATGATTGGTGTAATCCACGGGATAGGCGGCCACGGAGGGATTGTCGCGCATGAAGTCGTAGAGCTTCTGCGTTCCCGCCGCGAAGGAATAGGCCATCCGGCCGCGATCCAAGTTCTTGTACATGCCGGTCACCCTGCCGGTCTCCACCATGTCCACGAAGCCGTCCACGAGCATCTCCGTGTGAACGCCCAGATCCTTCAGATCCGAGTCCGCGATCATCTTTCCGAGGGCGTTGGGCATGCCGCCGATTCCGAGCTGTATGCAGGCTCTGTCGGGGATTTCCGACAGGACGTGGCCCGCGATTTTCTTGTCGATTTCCGAGGGAGCGGCCGAGGGCAGGACGGGAAGACCGCGCTTGCCGCCCTCCACAACGCAGTCCACGCGCGAGATGTGAACCGCGTGCTCGTAGCCGCCGTGAACCTTGGGCATATCCTCGTTCACCTCGACGATCACGGTGCGGGTCTTGTCGATGGCGGCCGCGTAGTGCGACACCGACGTGCCGAAGCTGAAATAGCCGCAGTCGTCCATCGGCGCGGTCTGTATGACCACCACGTCCGTGCGGCAGTTTTCCCGCACGTAGCGCGGCACCTCGGAATACTTGATGGGCGTGTAATAGGCCATGCCCTTCTGCGCCAATTTGCGCTCGTACGCGCTCATGTGCAGGCTGTTCCAGGTGAAATGCCGGCCCTCCGGATCGTTTTCGATGAATGTCAGAGGCTTCATGATCACGCCTCCTCGGAAATTCACGTCCGTGAGTTCTTCCATGCGCGCGGCGATGGCGTCTCCGACCAGATCGGCGCAGCTCGAACCCCATGAATATTCAATCCAATCCCCGCTGCGTATGAGTTTCGCGGCCTCCGCCGCCGAAACGCACTTGCTCCTGTATTCATCCGTAATCTTCATACAAATCCTCTCTCCGTTGTCGCGCAAAAATAGCGCACCCTTTGTTTCTGCGGAACGGCGTTTGACCGCGCTTCCGGTTTGACGGAAACGCGCGACGGCGCCTTGACAACTTTTTAACACGCAAAAATCGTGCCGGCGCCGCGAACGGCAAAAAGCCGGAAAAGCGCCGCGCGCGGCGCTTTTCCGGCTTTTTCTTGCGACCATTGGGGAGAGGAGAGAGGCTTTTCGCCTACATCGCCTTCGTATAGAGCGCTTCTATGTCCGCGAGCGTGGTATGCCTCGGGTTGACCGTGACATTGCCGCTCTTCATCGCGTCCACGGACATATCGTGAATCTTGTCGGCGGTCACGCCCACCTCCGTAAGGTTTTTGGGGATGTTGAACGAAGCGCAGAGCCGTTTGACCTCATCGACGAGAATATCGGGGGTGAATCTGTCGAGACTCCCCCTCCCGGCTTTGATGTAATTGTAGATCACCTCATAGCGCCCCCTGTCCGCCAGCGCGTTGTATTCCAGCACGGTCGGCAGGAGCACCGCGTTGGCCACGCCGTGCGGCACGTTGAAGAAACCTCCCAGCGGATGCGCCATCGCGTGCGTGTTGCCGAGGCGCGCCCAGCCGAAAGCGATGCCGGCGAACATGCTGCCCTGCAGCATCGCGGACGCGGCCTCGACATTCGACCTGTCGGACACAAAGGGGCGGATGTTCTTGCCGATCAGCTCCATGGCCTTTTCGCCCATGGCGTCGGAGAAGGGCGACGCCCACTTGGAGATGTAGGATTCCACCGCGTGAATCAGCGCGTCTATGCCCGTGGACGCCGCTATGTGCGGCGGCAGCGAGGTGATCATGTCGGGATCCAGCAGCGCGTAAGCGGGAATCGTCTCGTAGCTGAACACCGTGAGCTTGTAGTTCTTGCTGCGGTCGGTTATGACGACGAAGGGCGTGGTTTCGCTGCCCGTTCCGGCGGTCGTCGGGATTGCGATGATCGGAACGATCTTCCCCGGAACCTTCGCGGCGCCTTCGTATTCCGTGATGCTGCCGCCGTACACCGCGAGCACGCCGACGGCCTTCGCGACGTCCATGGGACTGCCGCCGCCGAGGGCGATCAGAGCCGTGGCGCCGCAATCCTTGTACAGGGCGGTCGCCGCGTCGACCGTTTCGCAGGAGGGATTGGCCTCCACATCCAGAAACGATTCGAATTCCAGGCCCGATTCCGTGACGATCTTCGAGACCTTCTCGACCACGCCCAACTTTTCGAGACCTCTGTCGGAAATGAGCAGAACCTTTTTCGCCTTGTTCTTTTTCAGGATGTCGGGCAGTTTTTTCAGGGAACCGACGCCGAATATGATTTCCTGCGGCACGGTGAACGAAAAATCGTTTAACATATTTGTGCATACCTCCTTGTGAACCGGCCGCTGCGCTTAGGCCCCGGCCTGCTTCTTGTCTCTGGCCGATTTCAAATCTTCGAGCACCGCGACGGCCGCGGGGATGTCGCCCGTGGTTTCGTTCAGGCCGTTGAGCACGTGTTCCGCGCGCTCAACACGAGACGTGTTGATGAATTCCACCACGATGGCGAGGACGATGCCGACGAACAGGCCGACGGACGGGTTCGCGCTCGTGGCGATGACGGCGGCGGTGATGCCCGCGACGCCGCGCTCGATGTTGGTGCGGCAGAAGGTCATGCCCACGTAGAAGGAACCAAAGGCCTGAATCTGCAGGGTCAGCGACATGGCCAAGGGCAGTATGGGCTTGATCAGCGCCATCAGCGGAATGCACAGGCAGCTCAGCACCTTGAACAGGTTGAACGAACAGGCGCCGCCGAAGATCGAATACATGTTTTCCTTGCCGGATTTGTAGCGCTCGGCGACCGTGACGGTCATGGCCGTCCACAGGGGACCCGACATGGTGCAGGTGGGCGCGAACAGAGCCTCGAACAGGTTGCGGATGCCGCAGCACAGATTCGTCCTGTCCGGATTGATGTCCATGTCCTCGTCCGTGCGGAAGCGCCTGGTCTCCGCGTAGAAAGCGGTACCCGCCACGACGTCGCCGAAGGCGATGACGTAAGCCATCACGGCCATGGGGAAGGCCGAAGCCATGATGTGCATGGGAGGTATGCCCACGCCGAAGACGGTGAAGTTGCCGGCGGCCCACGCGAGGCCCGGGAAGGGATTGAACACGACGCCCGTGGTGTCCATGACCGGCGTCGCGACCTCTCCGATGATCATGCCCACGATATAGGCCAGGATGACGGCCGGCACGAATCCCATCTTGGAAATCGCGTTGATGAAAGGATTTTTGCTGTTCCGCTTGATCTTTCCAAAGCCGTAGGAAAACAGCAGGAACAGCGCGACCAGCACGCTTATGCTGAACGTGATCGGCGTCGCCCAAAAGCCGATGCCTCCGTCCGCCGCGGGCCTGAAACCGTATCTTCCGATTACGGCCGAGATGCCGGCCCCCATCAGGATGCCGCCCTTGAGGGACGAGGGGCACCAGGCGACCAGCTTGCCGGCGATCTTGGTGATGCCCAAGATCACGTATATAAGGCCCAGCATCAATTCCAGCGCGAGCAGCGCGTGGATGCGGTCCTGGCCTTCGTATAAAAGCAAATACGTGGTGATCAGCGGCACGGCCGGCGTGATCCAGCCGCCCACCAAGGCGTCTCCCATCATATTTTGCCATAGGTATAATGCCTCGTGAACGACGATGATCGACAGGGCGAGCTCAAAAGAAAAACCGAACAGATCTTGCAGATAGGCCGTCGCCGAAGCTCCGGTCAGAAAGACGACAATCGCTTGAACGGCTTCCGGGATTTCGATCTCCCAGTGGACGAGCGGTAAACGGATGTGGAACATGCCCGCCTTGATGTGCGGTTGCAGCTGTCCGTCTTCGCGTATGGCGCTTTTGAACATCAATGGCATAACGCTACCTCCTCTTTACTGAATGAATGGGGAAGAATTTGCGATCGCATTCTAAATTATGCCGGAAAAACGCAAAATAGGCAAGTGTTTTTTTCAAATTGCGTTAAAATTTGCGCTATTATTGCAAGCGCACAAAAATATGGCCCCCCCCCCCCCAATCGCTGCGAATATTTCTATATTTTTACATAAAAAGCGCAGCGGCCCCCCCCCTCCGCTCGGCCAAAGGCCGGGGAGTCGACCGCTGCGCTCGCTACGCTCGCAACAAGCCTAATTCAAACTCCAGATCTCGTCGTCGGAGAGCTTGGCCGCGGGCGCGTCCGCGATCTCGTAGGCGATGCGGCTGATGTTGATCAGGTGGTGAAACCAGAGGTTCTCGCTGAGGCTGTTGTTGCCCCAGGTACCGCAGCCGAGCGTGGCCGTGGGGTTGAGCCCGTTGGTCAGCGTGCCGCCGAGGCTGTTCGAGCCGATCTGGTTGACGGAGAAACGCGAGACGCGTATCTTGTTCGCCGCGTACTCGATGTGCTCCTTCGTGAAGGAGTGTATGACGGCGCTGTGTCCCGTTCCCTCGTTGTCGATGTTCGCGGCGGCCTTCGCGACGCCGTCCTCCCACTTGTCGTACACGTAGAGCGCCAGCACCGGGAACAGCTTCTCCCTCGAAAGAGGTTCCTCCGCTCCGGTCTTGTCGATCCGCACGACGATCAGCTTCGTGTCCTCCGCGATGTCGACGCCCGCCGCCTTCGCGATCGTCACGGGCTTCGCCCCCACGAGCGACTTCGCTATGACGCCGTCGATGAACAGGGTCTTTCTGAACTTATCGACCTCCGCCGCGTCTTCGACGAAGTACGCGCCCTGCTTCTTGAATTCCGCGATGATCTCGTCGGCCTTCTCCTTCGGAATGTGCGTCGCCTGCTCGCAGGTACACAGCACGCCGTTGTCGTAGGTCCTGCCCCGTATGGTCTTCGCCACCGCGTCGGGTATGTTGGCGTCGCGGTCCACGAGAGACTGCACGTTGCCCGGCCCCACGCCGAAGGCCGGCTTGCCGCTCGAATAGGCCGCCTTGACCATTCCGGGTCCGCCCGTCGAGATGCAGGCGTCCGCCGTCGCCATCAGCGCGCTCGAGGTCTCCACCGTGGACTCCGCCACGACCTGTATCAGATCCTCCGGCGCCCCTATCTTTTTAAGCGCTTCGCGCATGATCTCCACCGTGCGCCTGCCTGTCTTGTCGCCCTTGGGATGCGAGCAGAGGATGATGGCGTTTCCGCCCTTCAGCGCGATCATCGCGTTGTGCACCGGCGTCATCACGGGGTTCGTCACGGGCGTCACCGCGCCGATTACGCCCATGGGCTTCGCGACCTCCGCGAGTCCCTGTTCTTCTATGTAGCGGATGACGCCGCGGCTCTTCACGCCTTTCAGCTTCTGCCACGTCACCTTGGGTTTGCCCTTGTTCTTCATGACCTTGTCTTCGTAGTTGCCCATGCCCGTTTCATCCACGGCCATGCGCGCGAGCGACTCCGCGTTGTCGTACACCGCCTTGCCTATGGCCCGCACCGCCTCGTCCACGCGCTCTTGCGAGTACTCCTCGAAGATCTTCTGCGCCGCCCTCGCCTTGCCGATCAATTCCGATACGTGTGCTTTTGCATCCATTGTTTCCGTTCTCCTTTCAAGTATATTACATTGATGTTGCATCCGGGGCCGACGAGTCGGCCCCGGCAACCTTACAGCGCTTCAACCGCCGCCTTGATGATCCCGACGGCCTTGTCGCAGTCCTCCTTCGTCGCGATGAGCGGCGGAACCATGCGAACCACGTTCGCTCCGATCGCCGTCACGAGCAGCTTCCCGTCGAGGCAGCCGTGCTTGATGTCCAAGGCCCTCGGGATATCAAACACCACGCCCACGAGCAGACCCTCGCCGCGCACCTCCTTCACGTGCGGCAGCTTGCGCAGCTCCTCCATGAAGTAGGCGCCGACCTTCGCCGCGTTGTCGCCGAGCTTCCGCTCGATCATGTCGTTGATCTGCGCGAGAGCCGCCGCGCAGCACACGGGATTGCCGCCGTAGGTCGTTCCGTGCGAGCCGGGGTTGAAGGCCGTCGCCATCTTCGCCGTCGCGCAGACCGCTCCGATCGGCATGCCGCCGCCCATCGCCTTCGCCATGGATACAGCGTCGGGCTTGATGCCGAAGCGCATGTACGCCATCGCGGGGCCCGTGCGGAACCATCCCGTCTGTATCTCGTCGATCAGGAGCAGCAAGCCCTTCTCGTCGCACAGCTTCCGGATCCCCTTGAAGAAGGCCTCCGTCCCCGGTACGACGCCGCCTTCGCCCTGTATCGGCTCGAGCATGATCGCGATCGTGTCCTCGGTCACCGCGGCGCGGAAGGATTCGAGGTCGTTGTAGTCCGCGTACGTGAAGCCCGGAAGCATCGGCTTGAAGCCCTTCTGACACGCGTTGTCCGGCTGCCCCGTCGCCGACAGCGCGCCGTAGGTTCTGCCGTGGAAACCGTCCTTCGCCGTAACGATATGATACCTCTTTTCCCCGTAATTGTCCACCCCGTATTTGCGCGCCATCTTGATCATGGCTTCGTTGGATTCCGTTCCCGAGTTCTGGAAGAATATCTTGTCCATCCCGATGGTCTCGCAGATCAGCTTCGCCAGCGCCGTCTGCGGCACGGTGTACGGATAGTTGAAGGTGTGCATGATATCTCCCACCTGCTCCCGCACCGCCGCGACGACCTTCTCGTTGCAGCTGCCCGCGCTGTTCACGGCTATGCCTCCGTAGAAATCCAGGTAGCCCGTGCCGTTCTCGTCGTACAGGTACATATCCTTCGCCCTGACCGCGACGAAGGGGAAGCGCTCGTAGGTCTCGATCATGTACTTCTTCGTCTGCTCGATGGCCTGTTCCTTTGTCAGATTGATGTCTTTCAGTTGCATGGTTTTAATCCTCCTTAATAAATGTTTCCCTTTGAAACGCCCCGCCCGCCCGGCGAACGCCGCGCGGCGTTCGCCGAGGGCGGCGGAAGCGCCGATAACCGTAACCCTTTTGATTCTCATGCCCGCGAGGAGCGACCCGCGCCGCCTCTCGCCCGGCGTCGCGTCAAGCGATGTTGCCGGATTTTATCCTGTCCTTGCGCGCGTATTCGTCGCCGAACATCAGGTACTCGTATTCGGCGGACGTCACGCCCCTGTACTTGCCCTTGACCCAGATGTAGAAGATCAAGCCGAGCACGATCCATCCCAGCACCAGCGCCCACTCCACGGGAAGCAGCGCCGCGGGGCCGAGCGGCAGATAGAGATAGAGGAAGAAGAGCGCGACGAGCACGGCGAGCACGCCGACGAGCATCCCCGCTTGGACCTTGTACGGCCGGTTGAGCTCCGGCTCCTTGACGCGCAGGATGACGAAGGACAGCGACACCATGAAGTAGGAAACGACCGTGCCGAACGCGGCCGCGTCGATGAGCCACACGAGGGCGGAACGGCCGAGGAACACGGCCAGGCAGACGAGCACGCCGACGAATATGATCGCCACGTGCGGCGTCTGATACTTGGGATGGATCTTGCCGAAGGCGGCGGGCAGCATCTTCGCGCGGGCCATCGCGAAGAGCACGCGCGAACCGCCGATGATGAAGCCGTTCCAGCTCGTCACGATGCCGAGCAGCGCGGCGAGGATCATGATCTTGCCGAAG
>JAISMX010000103.1 GCA_031276515.1 Eubacteriales Family XIII. Incertae Sedis bacterium
CGTTTCGGCGGTGTGTTTCTGTTGCACTTTCCTTAAAGTCGCCTTCACCGGACGTTATCCGGCGTCCTTGCCCTCTGGAGCCCGGACTTTCCTCATGCGCTCCCGCGCACGCGACTGCCTGGCTTACTCACAAAAATAGTATATCACGAATCGCGGGGAAAGGAAAGCGAATAAACGGTCAAAAATGACCTTTACGACCCGGATTTCACAAGCGCAAGCAGCGCCTCCGCGATTTTCGGCGCGTCGCCGACGGCGTAAAAATCCGATGTGTCGAAGATGGGAGCCAAGGGGTCGTTGTTTACGCTGATCACCGTGCCGGCGTTCTTTATTCCGCAGACGTGATGCGACGCGCCGGACACGCCGAAACCGATATAGACCTTGGGCCGCACGGCCTTCCCGCTGGTTCCGATCATGTTGCTCGCGTCGTCCGCCAAACCGGAATCGAGAGCGGGACGGGTATAGCCGAGCGCCCCCGAAAAATGCTCCGCCAGTTCTTTCAATGTGTCAAAGGACGCCTTGTCTCGCAGGCCGTATCCGCCGCATACGACAAAATCGGCCCCTTCGACGGCCGGACCGTCATGCTCGTCAAAGGTCGCGTCGATGACCTCTATCGACGCGTCCAAGTCCCGCAGCATCCGCGTGTCCAGCATGACAAGCGCGCAGTCCTCTCGCGCCCGCGGCCGGTTTTCGAATGAGAAAATCCCCTCCTTGACCGTAACGATTCGAGGTCTCGTCGCGGGAATGCATATCTCGCCTATCACCTTGCCGCCGAAGGCGGGAACCATTTGAACCGTCTCGCCGTCTTCGCCAACGCTTATGTCCAGACAATGCGCAGCCACGCCCGTATGAAAACGCACGCCCATGGCCGGCGCCAGCTCCTCGCCCGCCGCCGTCGCGCAGATCAGCAGCAGGTCGGGATCGAACGCCCGTATCGCAAGCTCCAAGAGCGCGCAGTGCCATTCGGGATGAAAGACCGCGAGGCGCGCATCCTCGGCCGCGTACAGCGCGTCGATGCCGGACGTTCGCAGCGCGCCCAGGACGGCGGGATTTTCAGCGCCGATGTACACCGCGCCGCAGACGGCCTCGGGCAGGATGGCCTTCGCCTTGGCAAGCAATTCCGAAAACGAGCGTCGAAGCTTCCCTTCTTCGGTTTCCGCCAAAATGAGAATTTTTTTGATCTTTTCGCCGTCGTTCGCGGAAAAACGCGAATCGGATTTCATGCGCATCTCTCCCTCCGGCCGCACACATCACAGTTTCTTGCGGAGTATCTCCGCAAAAGCGGCCGCCACTTCTTCGGGCGAGCCCTCCACGCGCGTTCCGTTTCGGCGCAAATCGGGCATAAAGAGCCGCCCCGACTTCGTGGGCGAAGCCTCGTAGCCAACCGCGGACGCGGGGATGCCCAAATCTTCGCGTCCCCATATTTCCAATTTTTTGCTTCTGGATTTGACCACGCCGATGGCGGGAACGATTCGCGGGCTGTTTGCGTTCCGCTCCACCGAGATGACGGCCGGCAAGCGAACCCTGTACCGGATATGCCGCCGCTCCGCCTTTTTGAGGACGATCGCGTGCATCCGCGCATCGATCCCTTCCCTCTCCGAAGGCATCTCCAATTCGACGCTCGAAACATTGGAAACATGCGGAAGCTTCAGCCATTCCGCCAATTGCACGGGTACGTGGGCGGTGGCGCCGTCGGCGCTCGCACTGCCCGCCAAAATCAAATCGGGCGTGAAGCCGAGCTTTTCAACGCCCTTTGCCAAAGCATAAGAAGTCGCATAGGTGTCCGCGCCGCCGAAAGCCGGATCGCTCAAAAGATAGGCTTCGTCGGCGCCCATGGCCAAGCATTCGCGAATCCGCTCCCGTGTGAAATCCGGCGCCATGCCGATCACGGTCACGGACGCTCCCAAGCCGTCCTTTATCCCGAGCGCCGTTTCCAAGGCGTTTTTGTCGGCGGGATTGATCACCGTCGGAACGCCCTCGCGAATCAGGCGGCCGGTTGCGGGATCGATTCCGAGGAGCTCGTATCGCTCCGGGTCGGGTACGGGTTTTACGCAGACCAATACGCGCAGCTTCGCTTCGCCCGGCATGGCCCTACACCCGATACTTTTTCAGCGTGTCGCCGGCGATGATCAATTTCTGAATTTCCGATGTTCCGCCCGACGAAATGGACGCCAGCGCGTCCCGCAGGAATCTGCCCGCCGGATATTCGTCGATCACGCCGTAGCCACCCATGAGCTCGATGCTTCGCTTCGCCGCGCCGCAGGCCGCCTCCGTTCCATGGTACTTGGCGAGGCTGAATTCCGCTATCGCGGATTGACCCTTGTCCTTCATGGCGGCGGCCCTGTAGAGCAGCAAGCGCGCGCTCTCATAGGCCAAACGCAGCTCCGCCACGTGAAATTGTATCGCTTGCAGCTTGGAAATGGGCTTCCCGTAGACGATGCGATCGTTGGCGAAGCGGACGCTTTCCTCCAAGCAGCCTCGGAGAATGCCGACGCTTATGGCGGCCATGCTCGCCCGCCCGACTTCGCCGATGACCTTGGATACGACGTCGTAGCCCTTCCCGAGCGCGCCGACGACGTTCCCTTCCGGAACGCTCACATCGTTCAGGATCA
>JAISMX010000137.1 GCA_031276515.1 Eubacteriales Family XIII. Incertae Sedis bacterium
CATCTGCCGCTTGGGTGGGGAACGATCCCCGTAAAGGAAGTCATTGAGGCGCTGGCCGGATATGACGGCATCATCAATCTGGAAATCGAGAAACGCTTTGAGGACCAATACGAAGCGTCCTTGGATCTGGTGCGGCGGTATTTGAGCGAACGGGACGCCCATTGATGGACGGCGTAAAATGCCGTTTGACAAAAACGGCCTGTCGCCTTGCCATGGTTACGTCCGCGATTGTCAACAATTTTGCGCCGTTGCTGTTCTCGGTGTTCCGGCTTGAATATGACCTGTCCTTCCGCTCGATCTCCGTGCTGATTGCCGCGAATTTTCTGGCGCAAATTATCGGCGCTCTCTTGGCGAACGTACCGGTTCGACGCATCGGGCATCGGAAATGTTTCATTCCATAAAGCCGGGATTCGTGGCCGGGGCAATCTTTCCGGTTGCGTTTGCGTACGTATTGCGGTTTCGCATAAGGAAAACGCTCTGACGATTGAAAATCGTTGGAATTCGGAGGGCAGCCGCTTGCGCTTCGCGCGGCGATGGTGTACAATACAAGCAAAACCCGTGGCAATTTCGATACCGAAACGCGGAGGAACGCACGCATTGAGGCAATATGATCGCGGCGAAACGCACGCCTACATGAAAATAAAGGACGATATCGCGTCGGGAAAGCTCGCATCCCCCCTGCTTCTGTTCGGAAAGGAGCGATTTCTCGTGAATCGCGCCGCGGAGGACGTGGTGAGCAAATACGTGGAAGCCTCGTTCAGAGTCATCGATTTCACGCGCCTCGACGGGGCCTCGACCGACGTGGACGCCGTGGTGCGAAGCTGCGAGACCCTGCCGCTCGGAAGCGCCAAGCGGATCGTGCTCGTGGAGGGTCTCTCCGTCCTCGCGGGCGACGACGCGCGGGCTTCGGCGCGCTTCGACGAGGAAGCTTTTGCCAAGTACGTCGCCGACCTGCCCGACACCTGCGTGCTCGTCCTCACGGCGGAACGCGCGGACAAGCGCAAGAAGCTGTACAAGGCCATCGCGAAAAACGGCGAGGCCTACGAGTTCGCGAGCTTGGATCCGCCGCTTCTGCGCGCTTTCGTCGAGAAGCGGTTTAAGAAGGCGGGGAAGCGCGCCTCCGCCTCCGTGATCCGGCAGTTCACGGAAATGACGGGCTACGCGTCGCGCGATTCGGAATACGACCTCTACCGGCTGGAGAACGACGTCAAAAAGCTCGCGGCCCACTGCGACGGCGACGAGATACGCCTTTCGGATCTGAGCGCCGTCATGGAAACGAACCTCGATCTGAACGCCTTCGCGCTCGCGGACGCGGCGAGCCGCGGGCGGCGGGGCGAGGCCTTCGATCTGCTGGCCGGCATGCTCGCCTCGGGCGAAAACGTGTACAGGCTGCTGGCCCTGCTGATCTCGCAATTCGAGCTCCTGCTCTCCGTTCGCGAGATGATGGACGCGGGCTATGCGCGAAGCCGCATGCAGAGCGAGCTCGGCGTTCACGAATACAGGCTTCGCATGGCCGTCGAGACGGCCGCGCGCTTCGACGCGCGCAGGCTGCGCGAAATCGTGCTGCGCGCCTGTGAGACCGACATGCACATCAAGACGGGTCTGCTGCGCGACACGCTCGCGCTCGAGCTGTTCGTCAACGCCGCCTCCGGCCCTCTTTGACAACGCCGTCCGCCGCGCCGTCGCCGAAGATTCTAA
The DNA here is from genome assembly GCA_031276515.1 of Eubacteriales Family XIII. Incertae Sedis bacterium. Classification (GTDB taxonomy): domain Bacteria; phylum Bacillota; class Clostridia; order Peptostreptococcales; family Anaerovoracaceae; genus JAITLA01. The sequence continues at coordinate 1,699 of JAISMX010000137.1, forward strand.
ATTGGCGATGAAGTCAGAAAACTCGAAAACATTGAAAAACAGATGTTCTCGAGTTTTTTCATTGCTTTTCCTTCGCAGATTTGCTATACTTATGTATATGGTGCTGTTCGGTAATTTTAAAGAGGAGATTTATTATGTGCGAGAAGAGTTGCAAGGGAGTTGAAGCAGACTTTGCCGCCCTTGCCCCTGTGCTGGAGAAATATGGAGGCGTCAAGGGCGGCCTGATCACCATACTCCAGAAAACGCAGGACATCTACGGATATCTGTCGATTGACGCCATTCATTACATCGCGGCCAAAACGGGAATCAAGCCCGCGAAGATTTACGGCGTCGCCACTTTCTACACGCAGTTCAGACTGAAACCCATCGGAAAGAATTTGATCATGCTCTGCAAGGGTACCGCTTGCCACGTGAACGGCGCCGATCTCATCGAGGAAGCCATAACGGAGCATCTCGGCATAAGCGACGGCGAAACGACGTCGGACGGCGTGTTCACGCTGAACAACGTGGCCTGTCTCGGCTGCTGCTCCCTCGCGCCCGTCATGATGGTCAAGAGCGCGGACGGCGAGGAGACTTTCGGCAATCTGACGAAGGCCGGCGTGACGGCGATTCTCAAGGAAATCGGCGACAGGGAGAAGGAGGTGGCCGCGGGATGAAAGTTGTTGTTGGACAGGGCAGCTGCGGCGTTGCCACGGGGGCGAAGAAGACCTCGGCCGCGTTTGAAAAATGCATCGCCGAGGCGGGCCTCGGCGTACCCGTCGAAAAGACCGGCTGCGTGGGAAATTGCTATCTCGAACCCATCGTGGACGTATACGACGACGCCGACGCGCTTGCGGCGCGCTACGTGCGCGTGCAGCCGGACAAGGTCGGCGAGATCGTGGAAAAACATCTGAAAGGCGGCGAGATCGTGGCGGAACTCGCCATTTCCGAGACCGATGAGAAGTTCTTATCGAGCCAGAAGCGCATCGTGCTGCGCAACGCGGGCGTCATCAACCCCGAGAGCATCGACGCGTATACGGCCATCGGCGGCTACAAAGCGATAGAGAAGGCGCTGAAGGAGATGTCGCAGGAGGCGGTGATCGAGGAGATCAAAATATCCGGGCTCCGGGGACGCGGCGGCGCGGGCTTCCCGACCTGGTTCAAATGGGACGCGGCGCGCAAAAACAGGGGCGCGAACAAGTACATGGTCTGCAACGCCGACGAGGGCGACCCCGGCGCCTTCATGGACCGCTCGGTGCTCGAAGGCGATCCGCATTCGCTGCTCGAGGGCATGACCATCGGCGGCTACGCCATGGGCGCGAACGAGGGCGTCATCTACGTGCGCGCGGAATATCCGCTGGCCATTCTCAGGCTCGAGCTGGCGATAGAGCAGGCGAGGGAGAAGGGCTTCCTCGGCAAGAATCTGTTCGGAACGGGCTTTGACTTCGACATCCGCATCAAGGCCGGCGCGGGCGCTTTCGTGTGCGGCGAGGAGACGGCTCTGATCGCCTCTCTGGAAGGCGAGCGGGGCATGCCGCGGCTGAAGCCGCCCTTCCCGGCGGAGAAGGGCTTCTGGCAGCAGCCGACGAACATCAACAACGTCGAAACCTTCGCGAACGTCCCGTGGATCATCGCGAACGGCGGCGCGGCCTTCGGCGCGGTCGGCACGGACAAGAGCAAGGGAACCAAGGTGTTCGCGCTGGCCGGGAAGATCAAGAAGGGCGGACTCGTGGAGGTGCCGATGGGCCTTCCGCTGCGCGACGTCATCTACGGCATCGGCGACGGCATCAAGAACGACAAGGCCTTCAAGGCCGTTCAGATGGGCGGGCCTTCCGGCGGCTGCATTCCCGCGTCGCTGATCGACACGCCCGTGGATTACGAAAACATAACCAAGACGGGCGCCATCGTGGGCTCGGGCGGCATGATCGTCATGGACGAGACCACCTGCATGGTGGACATGGCGCGCTACTTCCTCGACTTCACGCGCAAGGAATCCTGCGGCAAGTGCAACTACTGCCGCATCGGCACGAAGCGCATGCTGGAAATCCTCGAGCGCATCACGCGGGGCGAGGGGCGCGACGGCGACATAGAGCTGCTCACGGAGCTCGCGGAGAAGATCAAGGACGGTTCCATGTGCGGCCTCGGTCAGACCGCGCCCAACCCCGTGCTGACGACGATACGCTATTTCCGCAACGAATACGAGGATCACATCTACAAGAAAAAATGCACGGCTCACTCCTGCAAGGCCCTGCTGACGTTCGAGATCACGGACGATTGCAAGGGCTGCACGCTTTGCGCCAAGAAATGCCCCGTCGGGGCCATCTCGGGCGAGACGAAGCGGAAACACGTTATAGATTTGGATCGCTGCATACGCTGCGGGAAGTGCGAGGAATCCTGCAAATTCGACGCGATCCTGCGCGATTGAGAGTGAGGTGACACGGGAATGAAACATTTCAGATTGAACATAGACGGGAAGGAGGTCTTGGGGCTTCCCGGCCAAACCGTTCTCGAGGTGGCAAAGGAAAACGACGTGTTTATCCCCACCCTCTGCTTCGACGAAAGGACGGAAATCTACGGCGCCTGCGGCCTCTGCGTCGTAGAGGTGGAAGGAAATCCCAAGATGGTCAAGGCCTGCGCCACGACCATAGCGCCCGGCATGGTCGTGCGCACGGACACGGAGAGGGTGCGCGAGTCGCGGAAGACGAACCTCGAGCTGCTCCTGTCCAATCACGCGGGCGACTGCCGTCCGCCCTGCGCGCTGGCCTGCCCCGCGCAGACAGACTGCCAGGGCTACGTGGGCCTGATCGCCAACGGACGCTTCGAGGAGGCCATCGAGCTCATCAAGGAAAAAATTCCGCTGCCCGCGTCCATAGGGCGCGTGTGTCCGCATCCCTGCGAGGACAAGTGTCGCCGCGGACTCGTGGATGAGCCCATATCCATCGCGTGGCTCAAGCGCTTCGCGGCGGACATGGATCTGGGCGGCGACGATCCCTTCATGCCAAAGATCGATCCCGAAACGGGCAAGTCCGTCGCCATCGTGGGCGGCGGCCCCTACGGGCTTTCCCTCGCGTACTTCCTGCGCCGGCGCGGTCACGCCGTCACCGTGTTCGACGCGATGCCCAAGCTCGGCGGAATGCTGCGCTACGGCATCCCCGAGTACAGGCTTCCCAAGGCGGTGCTCGACGACGAGATCGCCCGCATCGAGGGCATGGGCGTCGAGCTCGTGCCGAACGCGCGGGTGGGCGAGGACGTCGATTTTGAGAGCCTCAGAAACGATTTCGACGCCGTATGCGTCGGCATAGGCGCGTGGGTGTCCACGGGCGCCGGCTGCAAGGGCGAGGACGCCGAGGGTGTGATGGGCGGCATAGACCTGCTTCGCAAGGTCGTGCGCAACGAGAACATCGAGCTCGGCAAGCGGGTGGCCATCGTCGGGGGCGGCAACACGGCCATGGACGCCTGCCGCACCGCCGTGCGCCTCGGCGCCGAGAGCGTGTACAACATCTACAGGCGCACGAAGGACGAGATGCCCGCCGACCGCATCGAGATCGAAGAGGCGGAGGAGGAGGGCGTGATCTTCAAGAACCTGACGAATCCGCTGGAGATCGTCAAGGACGACGCGGGGCGCGTCAAGCGCATCGTGCTGCAGGTGATGGAGCTCGGCGAGCCCGACGCCTCCGGCAGACGGGCGCCAAAGCCCGTCGAGGGCAAGACGGAAACCCTGGACGTGGACAACGTCATCCTCGCCATCGGCCAGGCCGTGGAATCCGCCGGCTTCGACGGCCTCGAGCGCACGCGCAAGCAAGGCATCGCCTACGACAAGGACACCTTCATGACGAGCCTCAAGGGCGTGTTCGCGGGCGGCGATTGCGGGAACGACAAGGTCTCCATCGCCATAGAGGCCATCGCCGACGCGCACAAATCCTGCGATGTCATAGACGCCTATCTGTCCGGCGAGGAGATAAAATACGAGAGTCCCTATTCGGTGGAGCGCGACGATCTGACCGAAAAGAGCTTCGAGGACAGGGAGCGGGAGTGCAGACCCAAGATGCGGCAGCTTTCGCCGGACGAGAGGAAGGACAACTTCACGGAAGTCGTCTTCGGCTACGACGAGGAGCAGGCGACGGCGGACGCGATGCGCTGTCTCGAATGCGGCTGCGGCGACTATTTCGAGTGCAAGCTCGTGGATTTCGCGAACCGCTTCGACGTGAAACCCGAGCGCATTGCGGGCGAGAAGCACAGCATAGAATACGAGGACGAGCATCCCTTCATCGTGCGCGACCCGAACAAGTGCATCCTCTGCGGCCTCTGCGTGCGGGTCTGCGACGAGGTCATGGGCGTGGGCGCGCTGGGGCTCGTGAACCGGGGCTTTGACACGGTGGTGAAACCCACGCTCGAAAAGCCGCTTGCGGAATCGGGCTGCATATCCTGCGGCCAATGCGTCAGCGTCTGTCCGACGGGCGCCTTGCAGGAGCGCCTTTCCCTCGTGAAACCCGTACCCCTCGACACGGAGGAGACGGAGACGACCTGCCCCTACTGCTCGGTGGGCTGCGGCCTGCGGCTCGAAACCTACGGCGACATGCTCGTAAGAGCGGTTCCCGACAAGAAGGGCGCCGTGAATCGGGGTCTGCTCTGCGGCCGCGGCCGCTTCGGCTTCGACTGCGCCGAGCTCGAGGGCAAGCTCCTGCGCCCGCTGATCCGGAAGGGCGGCGGCCTCGCGGAAGCGGATTACCGCGACGCCTTCGTCATGACGGCGAAGAAAGCGCAGTCCATAGCGGCGCGCTACGGCCGAAGCGCCGTGGCGGTCGCCGTGTCCGACAGGTACACGAACGAGGAGGCCTACGCCGTGAAGCGGATGGCCGAGGCGATGGGCGCGCGCCTCCTGTCCTTCGACAACAAAAAGAGCGGCATCGAGCCCGTGCTCGGCTTCGACGCGTCGCCGAACACGATAGACGAGCTGCTTTCGACGGAGGTGATCCTCGCGGTCGCCTTCGATTGGAAGGAAAATCCCGTCATTCGCATCAAGCTCAAGCAGGCCGCCGAGGCGGGCGCGAAGGTGATCCTCATCGATCCCGAGGACGACGGGGAAGCGCTCGACTTCGCTTACAAGACCGTTCGCGCGAAGAACGATCTCGGCTTTCTGAAGGAGCTCGCCAAGGCGGTCGCGGACAGCGAAAAGGCCGTGAAGGCCGACGGCTTCGACGCGTTTGCGGCGGATCTGGCGCGCGTCAAGCCGGGCGCGGAAGCTTCGGAGATCGCGGCGCTCTATCTGGGCGCGAAGAAGGCCATGATCGTGTTCCAGCAGAATCTCGTTTCGACGGAGGCGGCGACGCTGCTCGCCGACATCGCCGTCGCGTCGGGCCACATCGGTTCGCCGCGAAACGGGATATTGCAGGTGAAATCCAAGAACAACAGCCAGGGTCTCGCGGACCTCGGCATAAGGGACGGCGCGGAGGCGATGGAGGGCGTAAAGGCATTGCTCGCCTTCGGCGAGGATCCCGGCGCGCTTTCCGGCCTCGAATTTCTCATGGTGTGCGACACGCACCTGACCGAGGCCGCCAAATCCGCCGACGTGGTGATTCCCGGCACGGGCTTTGCCTCGGTGGACGGCACGTTCACGAACACCGAGCGGCGGCTCGGGGTCGTGCGGCGCGCGGTGGAAGAGGATGTGGAGCTGTCGAACTGGGAGGTGGCGTGCGAGATCGCGCGCATCTACGAGGTCGAGTTCCCGTGGGAGGACACCGCCGACATCTCGCGCGAGATGGACGACCGCCTGCCCGTTTACAGATATGCGGCGCCCGGCGAGATCGCGGGCGGCGTGCTCGTCCCGGAAAAGGCCGCGCTCGTGGTCGTCGCGGACGGCGCGCTCGCGGACAGGCTGCCGCACGCCGACAACTTGATGAACATGATAGACGCAAGGTTGGAAATGTAGACTTTGTGTGTCCCTCGCAAAACTCAAAGGCCGGCGCGCCCCGCGTGCCGGCCCGTGAGTTTTTTGTATCGTCCCACAAAAGGAACGCCATATAATGAAGATCGCACTGCTCAGTCCGGCCGGCGCCATGCACAGACACAACGGCCTTTTTTCAAAAAATCTGCACTACGCGCCGATCACGCTCACCCTGCTCGCCGCTCTCGTGCCGGCGGAGCTCGACGCCGAGGTGTCGATTTACGATGAAACCGCGGCCCGCATCCCTCTCGATTTGGACGCCGACATCGTGGGGATAACCTGCGTTACGGGTACCTGCGCGCGCGCGTACAAATTCGCCGATTATTTCAGGAGGCGCGGCGCGACGGTGGTTTTGGGCGGCCCGCACCCCTCGCTCCTGCCGCGTGAAGCCAAAGAACACGCCGACAGCGTGGTCGTCGGCTTGGGAGACCGGAGCTGGCCGAGATTTCTCCTCGATTGCCGCGACGGCCGCCCGGAGGCGTATTACGCCGACGACACTCCCTCGACGGCGAACCGCCCCCTCCCGCGAAGAGAGCTTTTGAACCCCAAAAAGTACATCACCTTGAATACGGTCGAAGCGGTTCGCGGCTGCCACCGGAACTGTTCTTTCTGCGCCTATCCGAAGGCCTTCGGGCATCGCGTCATACCGCGACCCGTGCGGGAGGTCGTCGCCGAAATAAAGGCGCTGCGCGGGAAACCCGTCATCTTTCCCGACGTCAATCTTCTCTCGGACATTTCCTATGCGAAGGAGCTTTTCACCGCGATGATCCCGCTTAAAAAGTGGTGGTTCGGTCTCACGACCTCGGATATCGCGCTTGACGAAGAAATGCTGCGGCTTTTCAAAAAAAGCGGCTGCAAGGGCTTGCTGATAGGCTTTGAATCGGTCAATGCGGCGAGCCAAAAAGAGATGCGCAAGGGCTTCAACAATCCGTCGAACTATAAAAATCTGATGGACAAGCTCCACAAGCACGGCATCATGGTAATGGGCTGCTTCGCTTTCGGCTCGGACGAGGACGGCCTCGACGTCTTTGAGCGAACCGTGCGGCTCGCCGACGAAGTCAAGATAGATCTGCCGCGCTACGCCATATTCACGCCTTTTCCGCAAACCGATTATTACCGTCAATTGGAAGACGAAAAGCGCATTGCCGAGCGCGATTGGGCGCTGTACGACGTGGAACACTGTGTGTTTGTCCCAAAAAACATGAGCAAGGAGCAGCTGGAAGAGGGAATCCGCCGAGCCTGGAAGGCTTCTTATTCGATAAGGAGCATATTCAAGCGTCTCGATTGGCGCAGACCTCGGATTCTGCTTTTCGCGTTCGTCTATGCCTTGGCAAACGCGGGTTACCGCAAGTACGCGAAGAAATTCGATATCTTCGACGCCGCGGCCATGGCGGACAATTCGGACATACCGGACGAGGTTTTCGAATGAAAATAGCGGTGATCAAGCCAAGCCTGTTCGGCGACAGGTCGAAGGACGCGTTGAACCCGCTCCTGTTCGCCATATTGAAACCGCTGACGCCGCCTTGCGTGGACTTGGTTTTTTACGACGAGAACGTGGAAGCAATACCGCAAGACCTCGAATGCGACGCGGTTGCGATGACCGTTGACACGTTCACGGCGCGGCGGGCGTATATTCTCGCCGAGAGATTCAGGGCCGAGGGCATAAGGGTGATCCTGGGCGGATATCACCCCACGCTGTGCTCGGAAGAAGCGCTGCGCCATGCCGACGCGGTTGTGATCGGCGAGGCGGAGGACACTTGGGGCAAAATAGTGGAAGATATCTCAAAAAATTCCTTGAAACGGATATACCGAAGCGGGAACGACGCGGATATGTCGCGGATACAATACGATTATTCCGTGTTTGAAGGAAAGAAGTATCATCGGCTCGGCTTTGTGCAATTTTCCAGGGGATGCAAATTCAACTGCGACTTCTGCTCGATACGCGCGTTTTACGGCAGCGGCGTTCGCGCGCGCCCGGTCGCGGCGGTTGCGGAAAACATACGGAATATGCCGCAGAAGCTGTTTTTCTTCTCGGACGACAACCTCTTTGCCGATCCCAAGCGAATCGACGCGCTTCTGACGGCCATCGGGCCGCTCAAACGGCGTTGGGGCTGCCAGATCAGCATCGACGCCGCGCAAAACTCGGATTTGACGGAACGGATGGCGGCCTGCGGCTGCATCATGGCGGTCATGGGCTTTGAATCCCTGAACGCCGAGAATCTGCGCAGGATGGGCAAAGGCGTCAACCTGCGCGGCGATTACGCCATTGCGATCCAAAACATGCGAAAAGCCGGAATCATGATATTCGGCACCTTTGTCATCGGTTACGACGCCGACACGAAAGACACCGCCGAGGAAATACTGCGCTTTGCGCTGAAGCATCGCTTTGCGGTGGCCAATTTCAATCCCTTGATCCCGACGCCCGGCACGCCGCTCTACGAGCGCCTGAAAAGCGAGAATCGGCTGCTCCGGGACGCTTGGTGGAACGCTTCGGATTACGGATACGGCGACAGCGCTTTCGCGCCGCGCTCCATGACGCCGCGGGAGCTGGCGGATTCGTGCAAAGCGGCGAGATACAAATTCTATTCCTACCGGAATATTTTGCGCCGCGCCTTGGGCGCAAACGCGCGCGGACTGTTCAATTTGGGGGTGTTTGCGCTCATCAACCTCGTGTCGCGCAAGGAAATCCACCGAAAACAAGGGAGGCGCTTGGGCGAATGAAGCTGGCTTTGATTTATCCGAACATCGGTCGCAAGGAACACGGCATGTTCCTCGACGGCGCGAAGATGGAACCCTTGGGATTGGCCGTGCTGGCGGGACTCACCCCGCCCGCCGTGGAAACGATCCTGTTCGACGACCGTCTGGAGGACATCCCCTACGACGGCGATTTTGATCTGGTCGCCATATCCGTGCAAATCTTCACCGCGAGAAGAAGCTACGAAATAAGCGACGAATTCCGCAGGCGCGGTACGCCCGTCGTGCTGGGCGGAGTGCATGTCACGCTGATTCCCGAGGAGGCCGAGGCGCACGCCGACGCCCTGGTGCTCGGCGACGCGGAAAACGTTTGGCAAGAGCTGCTCGAGGACGCGCGCGCGGGCAATCTGAAAAAGAAGTACATGGGCCGAACGGCCGAACGCCCGCAAAACGGAACGCGGGCGCGGCGGGAAATTTTCGCCGGCAAAAAATATCTGCCCGTCACCTTGATGCAGTTCTCGCGCGGATGCCCGAATCGATGCGAATTTTGCGCCTCCGGCGTTTATTTTGACAAACGCCATCACACCCGCGACGTCGGCGACGTGACGGATGAGATACGCGCGCAAAAGCGAAAGCTCGTCTTTTTTACCGACGACAATATCGTCGCCGACAAGGAAGCCGCCAAGGAATTGTTCAAGGCGCTGATTCCGCTGAAAATACGCTGGGTGAGCCAGGCCTCCATGGATATGCTGGACGATGGCGAGCTGATGAATCTCATGGTCAAGAGCGGCTGTTTGGGCAACGTCATCGGCTTTGAATCCATCGGACAAACCGGCATCGAAGAAATGCGAAAGGACAGCAACGCCCGGTTCATCGAGGACGGATACGAGCGCGCCGTCGCCGAGCTGCGCCGCTACGGCCAGCAGACCTGGGCGGCCTTCACCGTCGGACACGACGCCGACACCGTCGAACTCATCCGCGAGACCTGCGATTTCGCGCTTCGGCACAAATTCTGCTTCGCGGCCTTCAATATATTGAACCCCTATCCGGGTACCGACCTGTATCGCCGGCTCGCGGAGGAAAACCGTCTGCTGTACGGCGGCAAATGGTGGCTCCACCCCGAATATCGCTTTAACCACGCGTCGTTTGTTCCCAAAAATATGAGCCCGGACGAGCTGACGGCGGAATCTTTCCGATGCCGGCAAAGATTCAACGGCGCCGGCTCGATACTCCGCCGCGCCTTTGAACCGCGCACCAATATGCGCAGCCCTTACCGCTTCTTTGCTTATCTCGCGTACAATCCGATCTTCAGGCGCGAGGTGTTCAACAAACAGGGCATTCTGTTTGGCTACGAGAAAGGATAAAAGTGGATATACTTTTTGTTTTGCCCGGAATCGGGAAAAAGAAGGGCGAGAAATATCTCAAATCATGGTTGATGGAACCGCTGACCATAGCCGTGCTCAGCAAGCTGACGCCCGCGAAATACGGCAGGGTCTTTCTCGACGACCGGATTGAGATCGTGGACGAAAATACACCCTGTGACGCGGTGGCGATCACGGTCGAGACCTACACCGCAAAACGCGCGTATGAGCTCGCGGAGCGCTTCAGGCGGCAAGGGAAAATCGTAATCATGGGCGGCTATCACGTCACGCTCTGCCCGGAGGACGCCGCCGAGCACGCCGACGTCGTGATCATCGGCAACGCCGAGGGAATTTGGGCGGGCGTGCTGGCCGACATCGAAAACGGGAGTTTCAAACCGCTTTACCGCGGCGAGACGGCCCCTGCCTACGGTCTGCCCGACCGCTCGATCTACGCGGACAAAATGAAAAAATATCTGCCCGTATCCCTGATTGAAATCGGACGCGGCTGCACCCGAAAATGCGAATTTTGCAGCATATCCTCCTATTACGGGGGCCGCTACCGGCATCGCCCCATCGAAGACATCGTCGCCGAAATCAAAACCTGCGAACACAGGATATTCTTCTTTGTGGACGACAGCATTTTTTCGGACAAGCCCTTTGCCGAGGAGCTTTTCACGGAAGTCGCAAAGCTCAACATAACATGGACCACCCAGATCACCCTCGACATTGCGGGGGACAGGGAACTGCTGCGCCTGATGCGAAAAAGCGGCTGCAAATTGGTCTTGATCGGCTTTGAGTCCATCGACGCGAGAAACCTCAGGCAAATGAACAAAGAATGGAACGCAAAGCTCGGCGAACGCGACGAATTGGTGGAGCGCATTCACAAGGCCGGCATCAACATCTACGCCAGCTTTGTGTTCGGCTTCGATCACGACCGAGAGCAAAGCTTTGCGGAGGTCTTGAGGTTTTCCATGCGGCACAAATTTTTCGTGGTGGCTTTCAATCATCTGCTGTGCTTTCCGGGAACCAAAACCTATGAGACCTTTAAATCCGAAGGCCGCCTGCTCCATGCGCGCTGGTGGCTGCAAAAGGATTACGAATACGGGCAAATATCCTTTGCCCCGGCGCTCGTGACGCCGGGCGAGCTTCGCGACCTGTGCGGAAGGCACAAGCGCGAATATTTCACCCTCCGCTCCATATTCGGGCGCTTGCCGACTTTGTTCTCGCGCACAAAAAAACCGATGCTGCATCTGGCGTACTGGGCGATGAACCTCCTGTTTCATTTTGAAGTGGATAAGCGGATCGGCATCCCGGTGGGAGAAAATCTCGATGAAGCAAAAAAATAGCGCCCACTACCGCAGAGCCCTTCCCGAGGACGGCGTAGGAATGCTTGAGCTGATCGAATCCCATTCTTCGGGCGGCGCTCTCGATACCGTGTACACGAGGCGAGCGGACGCCTATCGTTCCTACCTTGCCGATTGCAAGGACGCCGAGATAACCCTCTGCGTCGACGAAGAGGGTCGGATAAAGGCGCAAATGGCCTGTTTGCCGCGCCGGCTGTACATGGGCGGCGAAGCGCGCACGGCCGGCTACCTCACGGGCCTTTGCAAGCGCGGGGACGGCTTTGTCAATCTGCCTCGGCTGTTTCACGCCGCGCTCGACGATTCCAAAATCGATCTGTTCTTCTGCTCGATTCTCGACGGGAACGACGGTGTCTTCAAAATGCTCGACAAAAAGCGCGCATACATGCCGGAATTGCGTGTCATAAGCGAATACACGACGCACTTGTTCTCTCCGAAAGCGATAAAGCGCACCACCGGCCACGGCTTCGCGTTTCGCAGGGCGACGGAAAACGATTCGGAAGCCTTGCTTCTCCATTATCGCGAATACGGGAAGCATCACGACTTTTTTCCGGAGATCAGCGCCTTTTCGGAGTTTCCCGGCCTCGATATCGAATGCTTTTATCTGCTCCTTCATCGCTCGGGCGATATCGTCGCGGCGGGCGCGCTCTGGGATCAGCGGGATTTCAAACAGCACATCGTCAAAAAATACGGCGGCGCTTACAAGACGGCGGCGAAATTCAACTTCCTGCTTCGCTTATTGCGCTATCCGCCCTTGCCGAAGGCGAATGCCGTCGCCGACTTCGCGTACGTCGGCTTTTTCGCCGTCGAACGCGACGAACCCGCGCTTATACGGGCCTTCCTCGGCGAAATGGCGGCAATCGCCCGGTCGCGATGCGACACGCTGTGCGTTGGCGCGACCGCGGACAGCGAAACGGGCCGTGTGCTGCAAGGGATAAAAAGCGTTCATTTTGGCAGCAAGCTGTGCCTGTTCGATTTTAAAAAGGACGGCGCGCGGCCGGCGCCGCGCAAGCGGCCGGCTTATTTCGAATGCGGGCTGTTGTGAGGATTCGATAGAATGTGAAAAGCAATAAAAAGAATTCATCATGCCATATGCACATCTTTTAGAAATTCGCGGATGATTTGTATTATACTATAAACAACAAAAGGAGGGAGTTATTTGTATTATTTTATAAACAAGTAAAGGAGGAAATTCATGTACAAGTCAACACCCATCAAAGACATGAGCAAGGCTTTCGACGTATCGGGCAAAAACGTGGCCGTGACGGGCGGAAACAGAGGCATCGGCCTCGGAATCGCCACTGCCTTTGCGCAGAGCGGGGCCAATGTCGCCATCCTGTGCCGCGACGAGGCCTCCGGCAAGGCCGCTGCGGACGGCTTTGCGGCCTTGGGAGGCAAATACGCGTGTTTTCAATGCGATATTTCCGATGTCGCGTCCGTGAAATCGGCGGCGGAAAAGGTCTTCGGATTTTTCGACAACGTCGACGTGCTCGTCAACAACGCGGGCGTCGCCACCACGACGAATTTTCTGGATCCCAATGGTCTCGCCGAATGGCATCGCGTGATCGACACAAATCTGCACGGGGTCGCGAACGTCATCTTCCACATCGCGCCCAAGATGCGCGACGCGGGACGCGGCGGCAGCATCATCAACATCTCCTCCGTCGGCGGACAGAGGGTGTCGGGTTCCAAGGAGCACCACAATTCGCCCTACAACGCCTCCAAGGCCGGCATCGACATCTTCTCCAAATATCTGGCCGTCACCCTCGGCGATTACGGCATTCGCGTCAATTCCGTCGCCCCCGGCCCCACGCATTCCGATCTGGACAAGGATCTTCCGCCGAGCTTCATAGAAACGATAGAAAGGAATCTGCCGGCGCACCGCTTCGGCGAACCCATCGAGATCGGCGCGCTGTGCGTCTTCCTCGCGTCCCCCGCCGGCGCGCAGATCACGGGCGCCGTGCTGCCGCATGATGGCGGACTTCTGACGGTGGTTTGACCTCGGGCCGTTACCGCTCAGCCGTTTAAATCAAAACCATCCGAACGCCCAATCCCTTCCGCGGAGAATCAGGAGGCATACAATGGCGTCATTCAACAATTTCAAGCATATATTCACCCCCTTGAAGGTGGGAAACACGACCTTTAAAAGCCGCGTCGAGTTTTCTCCCATGGTATGCGACATGACGACTTCCCTGGGAGAACCGACGCAGGGCTACATCGACTTCGTGGAGCGTCAGGCGGAATCCGGCGTGGCGATCATTCACCTCGGCGCGACGCCGGTCGACAAATTGAATTCCGTCGACTATCGCGCGGAGATCGACGTGACCGACGAGTTTAAAATCGCGGGGCTCGTCATGATGGCCGAGGCGGCGCACCGCCACGGGGCGAAACTCTCCGTCGAGCTCGTACACGCCGGCCGAGGCGCGGACGGCGAGCTCATCGCGACGCCCTACGCCATAGCCCCGTCGAACTTCACCATACCCGGCCGATGCAAATACATCAAGGAGATGGATCAGCACGACATCGAGGCCGTCATCGCGTCCTACGTGGACTGCGCCACGCGCCTGAAGCGCTGCGGCTTTGACGGCGTCCTCATACATGGGGCGCACGGCAACCTCATCGCGCAATTCCTGTCGCCCATGACGAACACGCGCGCGGACATGTGGGGCGGCAGCCCCGAAAGGCGCAGACGCTTTCCGCTCGCCCTGCTGAAGGCCGTGCGCGAAGCCGTCGGTTCCGATTTTCTCGTCGAACTGCGCGTGTCGGGCGACGAGATCGTTCCCGAGGGGATGCGCACGCCCGAAGTCATCGATTTTCTCAAGGAAGCGCAGGCTTACATCGATCTCATCAACGTTTCCGCCGGGCTCATCGTCGAGACGCGCGGCCAATTCTACAGCATGCCTCCGTATTTCCGCCCGCGCGGCTCGAACGTCCCCTACGCGAGGGAGATCAAGGCCTGCAAGGACATACGCATACCCGTCAGCGTCGCGGGCGGCATCACGACGGCGGAGATGGCGGACGCGCTCATCGCCGAGGGCAGCGTGGACATGGTTTCCATCGCGCGCGCGCTGCTCGCCGATCCCGACATGCTGAACAAATCTTGGCGCGGAGAGCCGGAGAGGGCGCGGCCCTGTCTGCGCTGCTGGATGTGCGCGGGCGGCTACGGCACGCACATTCACTGCGCCGTCAACCCGCGGCTCGCGCGCACGTGGCGCTATTCGCGGCCTTGGCCCGCGGAGAAAAAGAAGAGGGTCGTCGTCGTGGGCGGAGGCGTCGCGGGTACGCAGGCCGCGCGCACGCTCGTCGAGAAGGGGCATGCGGTGGTGCTGTTCGAAAAGAGCGGCGAACTCGGCGGCCTGTTGAAGGATGTCAGCCGTCTGCCCTTCAAGGACGACATGCTTTTCTACACAGAATGGCTGCGGCGCGAAACCCTCGCCTGCGGCGCGGACATACGCCTGAACACGGAGGCGACGGCGGAAAACGTCATGGCCGAGAAGCCGGACGCCATCGTGGTGGCCGTCGGCGCCGTGCCGGCTCGCCCGCCGATTCCCGGCCTCTGCGGCGAGAACGTCCACAACGTGCTCGACGTGGACGGAGGGCGCGTGAAATTCCCCAAGGGCAGCAGGATCGCCGTGCTCGGCGGCGGACTCTCCGGCTGCGAATCCGCGCTCGCGCTCGCCATGGAGGGCAACGCCGTCACCGTCGTGGATAGGATCCCCATCGACGATTTCGCGAGCGGCGGCCACGATCTGGCGCGCAACATGCTCATGCAGCTGCTCAGCGACAACGGCGTCGAGCTCATAGGCGAGCACCTCGTCCGCTCCATCGCCGGAACGAAGATCGAGATCGAAGACAAAAATTGGACGATTCGCGCCTTGGAAGCGGATTTCATCGTCGAGGCCTTCGGCATGAAGAAAAATCAAGAGATGACGGATCGATTCTTCGAGCTCATACCGGATGTGTACTATGTCGGCGATTGTGACCAAGTGAAGAACATCATGAACGCGAATTTTACGGCATACGACAGGAGCTGCAACATCTGATCGGAATCGTTCAATCGCTTCGGGTCTGATTCTTTGCAGCTCTGCCGCATGCTTGGGTCGAGCGGAGCGAGTGGCTTGCTACCCCGCAGTCTTCTGCTGCGGGGAGACCTTCATTCGTCCTGCAGCGCGTCGTAACCCTCCTCTCCCGTGCGCACGCGGATCACGTTTTCGACGTCGTACACGAATATCTTGCCGTCGCCGATGTTGCCGGTGTAGAGCGCCTTTTTGGCGGTTTCGATGACGGTGCGCACCGGCACCTTGCAGACGATGATCTCGACGCGGATCTTGGGCAGCAGGCGCGACTGCACCTCGACGCCGCGATAGAATTCGGGATGCCCCTTCTGCGTGCCGTAACCCAATATGTTCGTCATGGTCATGCCCGTGATGCCTATGGCACTCATCGCGGCTTCGAGCGATTCAAACATGCTCTGCCGCGTGATTATGGAAATTTTTGTCATTTTGGGACCCTTGTCTTTTGCGCCCGCTTCCGGCGCTTCGCGCGTGTCCGTGACGGGAATCGCGGTCTCCGCGGACGCCGCGGGAATGGACGCCGCGGCGACCGGCGCGGGCGCTTCGCCCGAGTGGCCCGGCAAAAGCGGCATGAAATCCGCGTAGCTGTTCGCGATGCCGTGCTCATGAAGGTCGAGACCCTCTATTTCCTCATCCTTGCCAACGCGAAGTCCCACGACGGCCTTGATGACGGAGAAGGTGACGAGCATCGCGATGGTGACCCAAGCCGCCACGGCGATCACACCGATGGCCTGCACGCCGAGAAGCGCCGCGCCGCCGCCGTAGAACAGGCCGCCGTCGAGCGCGAACAAGCCCACGCAGAGGGTGCCGACCGCGCCGCACACGCAGTGAACGCCGACCGC
>JAISMX010000027.1 GCA_031276515.1 Eubacteriales Family XIII. Incertae Sedis bacterium
AACACGAGGTTGAAGTACGACAGCACGAGCGTGATCAGCACCACGGCCACCTGATAGCCGTAGGGAACGCCCCAGGCGCGCAGGACGCCGCCCACGTCGTCGGCCATGGCGGTCGCCGCGGTGGCGCTGGTCAAAAATCCCGCCAGCGTGATGGCGACCTGAATCGTCGAAAGAAACTTGTTCGGCTGTTCCAACAAGCCCTGCAATATCGCGGCGCGGCGGTCGCCGTCGGCCGCGAGGGATTTGATCTTCGCCTTGCTCACGGAAACGATGGCCATTTCGGCCGCCGCAAAATAGGCGTTGATCAGGATTAAAAAGAGCAATAGCAGCAGTTGCGGTACGTAGTGTAAGTCCCCCGGATCCGAATCCATCAGGGCAGTTCCTCCATCATGGCGCACTCTGTATCCCGTGACACCCAAAAGTCCGCTGTGGGCGTTTACAGGGTACCCGGCGCGGCGACCCCCGCGCCGAGTGCCTCTGCGCGAGTGCCGCGCGGAAGCGGTGCCTGTAACTTTATGATATTGCATTATAACGCATTTTTTGCTCCGTGTCTATGCATAAATTTTCCTATTTTCGGATTGATCTCCCCAAATTCCCGTTGACGATCTTCCCTCGCTTTAAAGCGACCTTGCCGCCAATGAGCACGTATTCGATTCCAACGGGGGATTTGAAAGGTTCCCGATAGGTGGCTTCGTCCTTTACGCGCGCGGGATCGAAGATCGCGATGTCGGCGTCCGCTCCGGCGCGCAGCGTTCCCTTGCGATCCAAACCGAGACGAAGAGCCGGCAGCCGGGTGATCTTCTCGATGGCGGCATCCAATGTCAGGTGGATTTTGCCGTCGAGACAGGCGCGAATCAGCTTGGGAAAGGCGCCGCTGCCCCTGGGATGACCCTGCCCGTTGCCGTACAGCCCGTCGCTGATGACGATGCCGGCGGGATGGCTCAGGCACAGATCCACCTCTCTTTCGTCGAGGATGTGAGCCACGACGAGGGCATCCGGATACCTTGCCCGAAGATCCAAAAAACGCTCCTCGGTCATCGGCGTTTCCGGCGTATCGTCGGAGGCGACGCGCAATTTCGCGTAAAGCGCTTCCCCGCCTTTGTATTTGTCGATGAATCCGTCGTCGAACACCGCCGACCCCAGATGGGTGCAGAAAGCGTAATAGGGATAGCCGTCGAAGCCCACGTCCGTTCCGCGCATCCGTTCGTCGTCGATTATGGACAGGATTTCTTCCATATCGCCAAAGCTGCACATGCTGGACAGATGGGAAATCTGCAAGGCGCAGCCGACCGTCTTTGCGTAGGCGATGACCTCTTTCACCGCGGCGACGGCGCGGTTTCCGTCACTGCGCTGATGAACGGCCGTCGGTTTGCCGCTCTCCGCCGCGCGTTTCATCAGTGTCAGCGCTTCCGATTCCTCCGTCCCCGGAATGTATTCGAGACCCAAGGACAGGCCCACGCAGCCGCTTTTTAGCTGTTCCGCGAGAAATTCCTCCATTTTGCCCAAGTCGGCCGTTCCCGCCGCCGCGTATCGGTCGAGCAAACCCGCCGCCTTGCGAACGCATTCTTGCGGCGCGAACAGCCCCAGATTGATCGGATGCCCCAGCCTGTCCACCGCGTCCAAGTATTCCGCGGGATTTGCGTATCCGACGCCGCAGTTTCCTCCGATGGCGGTCGTTACGCCCATTTTGAGCATGGTGTCGGCGATCGTGATGTCAAAAGCGTCTTTTTCGGAATCGTAGTCGTCCTCGTGCATATGCATGTCGACAAAACCCGGAGTCACCGTAAGCCCTTCGGCGTCGATTTCTTCCTTTCCGGATATGGACGCCGCCGTCGCTTCGGCGATTTTCCCGGCGCGCACGCCTATATTGAGCGCGGAGTGGACGCGATTCGAAGGATCCACCACAAGTCCGTTTTTGATGACCAGATCAAACATGCTTGCTCCTTTCGGGCCAAACGCGCCGGTTTTCGCCGGCGTTTCTCGCGGAACGCGGCAATATTCAACCGCAATATTCGCAGGCGATGCCGCAGTAGACGGACACGGCGGGGAACAGCGCGGCGATTTCGATATATTCGTCGGACGAATGGGCGCCGGCCAAATCGCCGGGTCCCAATATGATTGTCGGTATTTTTCCGTAATAATTCAGCAGCCCTCCGTCGCTCCACGCGGGAAACGAGGTTGGATTTCCCGATTCGCCCAACGCTTCCTCGATCGCGTTTTGCGCGACGCGGACGATTCTATCGTTCGGATCGGTGCGCATCGCTTCGTGAATGTAGCGATCCTCCATGTAGCTGATGTCCATCACCTTGAAATCCGCGTCAAAGGTCGGATCCTCGGCGCGCAATCCGTCAAGAACGCCTTGATACTCGGCGCGTATGTCGGAAAATTTTTCGGCGGGAACCCAGCGCCTGTCGATTTGAAGAACGCACTCGCCGGCGACCGTGCTGGGTTGTGTGCCGCCCTTTATGAATCCGTAATTCATCGAGGAAGCGCCGATTAAGGGGTCGGTTCTCGCCTCTATGGAAGGGATTAGATTTGATTCCAATTTATTGATGAACATTGCCGCTTTCCGGATTGCGTTGATGCCTTCTTTCTGTTTGCCGCCATGGACGGTTTTGCCATGGAATGTGAATTCAAACCATTCCAAACCCCGATGTCCGACGCATATGCGCATGCCGGTGGGTTCTCCGACGATCGCCGCGTCGGGCGATTCTCCCGTTTTCAGGTACGCCCGCGCGCCTTCGCTCTTTGCTTCTTCGTCGATGAGTCCGGCAAAGATCAAATCTCCCGAAAGTTCCGTCCCCGAGCGCTTTATGGCGAGCATGGCAATCATCATGCAGGCCAGTCCCGCCTTCATGTCCACGACTCCGCGGCCGTACATCTTTCCCCGGTCGATTTCGGCCGCATAGGGATCGCGCTTCATGTCGTAAGGAGGCACCGTGTCCGTATGGCCTGCAAAGAGCAGGGATTTTCCGCCTCCTTTGCCTCTCAGGCGCGCGACGACATTGCATCTTCCGTCCGTGACGGGTACCGTCTCCGCTTCGATGCCCTCGTCCAGAAAAAAATCCCGTATGTAGGATGCCACCGCCGTCTCTCGCTCGGGAACGCCCTCGTGGCTCGGAAAGCCGACAAGGCGCGCGAGCAGATCGACGACTTCCTTTTCGGAGACGTATTCCAAAGGACTGCGGCGGTCCGCGCTTTTTGCGCTTGCTTCTCCCGCGTCAAACTGAGCCAATGTCGAATTCCTCCTTGATTTTGCGCCTGTTTTCCTCGGACGTTATGACGTCGTACGCCGTGAGCGCCAGCGCGCAAGCGCCTTTGCGCAAAGCTTCCTTGCCTTTGTCCGTCACTGTGGCGTCCGCAAACTCCTTTGTGTGGATCACCAATTCCGAATCGCCGATTCCGATCCACGGATGAATCGCGGGCGCCGCGTAGCTTACGTTTCCGATGTCGATGGAACCGACGCCGTCGCTCGCGGGAAAAATGTCCTTTTCCCCCAACGCCATCAGATTGGCCGTGAAAATATCCGACAGCGTTCCGTTTGTTCTCAAATTGTCATAGGTGTTTTCGAAAAAAGAAACATCGCAGGACGCGCCCGTCATGGAAGCGGCGCCCTCGGCGCAGCGCCTTACCTTTGCGGTAACCGCTTCCAGCACCCCTTTGTCCTTTGATCGGATGTAGAACTTCGCCGCCGCATAGTCGGGAACGATATTGGGCGCGACGCCTCCGTCGGTGATTATGCCGTGGATGCGCACATCGCTCGGCACGTGTTGACGCAAGGCGTTGATACCGTTGAACAGCAAAATCAGCGCGTCGAGGGCGTTTATCCCCTTCTCCGGTTTGGCGGCCGCGTGTGCGGCCTTTCCAAAAAATTCAAATTTCAGCGCGTGCATGGCGAGAGATGCGCCGCTCTCTTCCGTCACGGCGTTTGGGTGAACCATCATGGCGGCCGTCACGCCGTCAAAGGCCCCTTTGTTCGTCAACACGCCCTTTGTTCCGGATGTCTCCTCGGCGGGAGTTCCGAATACGCTGATCCTTCCGCCCGTGTCTTTCAGCACGGATTTCAAGCCCATGGCCGCGCCCAGAGACATGGTCGCGATCAAATTGTGACCGCAACCGTGGCCTATCTTGGGCAAAGCGTCGTATTCGCAAAAGAGAACGATGTGCGGCTCGGCATCCCCGTCTCCGAGACGCGCGCGAAACGCGGTTTCCAAGCCATAAACGCCGCGTTCGACGTCAAAACCGTTTTTTTCGAGATATTCCGCGAGCAAAGCCGAAGCGCGAAATTCCTTCTCTCCGAGCTCGGGATTGTCGTAAAGCCAGACGCCGATATCGAATAATTCGTCAAGCCTGTTCTCAATTTCCGCTATAATCTTGTTTTTCATCATCCCTCCTAAAACGGCCCATACGCGATGGAATTGGCGATCACCACGAAAATGCCGCCGACCACCCACCAGATGATGGCGAGAGGCATGATCCACTTGATCCATTTTTGGTAAGGAATTCCCGCGAGCGCCAGGCCGGCCATGAAATATCCGGACAGCGGCGTCAATATGTTTGTGAAACCGTCCGCGAATTGGTATGCCAGAACCGTCGTCTGTCTCGTCACTCCGACGATGTCCGCCAGGGGCGTGAGAACGGGCATGGTGAGCGCCGCCATGCCGCTTCCGGAAGGAACGATGGCGCTGATGATGATCTGGGCCACGTAGATGCCCAAGGATGTCACGCTTGTCGGGAGTCCCTGAATCGCGGTGGCCATCCCGTATATGATGGTGTCGATCACATTGGCGTCCGTGAAGATGACCAAAATGCCCCGGGCGAGTCCAACCACCAGCGCGCCGTAAGCCAACAGGGCGCAGCCTTCAAGAAAATCCTCCGCAAGTTGGTTCAGCCCGCGTCTGCTTACGATCCCCACGAGGATCGCCATCCCGAAAAACAAGCCCGATATTTCCTGAATGTACCATCCGTATTTCAGCACGCCGAACACGAGAAGGGCGAAGGTGCCGAGAACGATCAGCAGAATCAGCTTGTGATTTCCGGTGAATGCGGTGTCTTTTATGTCGATGCGAATATCCCTTTTTTGGTCAATTTCATACATTGAGCTCTTTTCCGGGTTCTTTTTGATGCGAAGGCAGTAGACGACCATGTACGCGATGGTAATCGAAACCATTACGGCAAAGACGATTATGCGATAGCCGAGGCCGGAAAACAGCGGAAGCTCGGCGATGCCTTGCGCCACGCCGACGGTGAAGGGGTTCAGGAAGGCGCCCGTGAATCCGGCGCAGGTGGCCGCCAAGGCGATGGCCGCGCCGGTTATGGAGTCGTATCCGAGTGAGACGCAGAGAATGACCAAGGCCGGAATGAAAGGCAAGCACTCCTCCGCCAATCCGTAAATGCCTCCGCCGAAAGCGAACACGACGGATATGATGGGGATGACCAACACCCCCTTGTCGGAGGTCTTTCGCACGGCCGCCGCGATTCCCGCGTCAATGGCGCCCGATTTTTGAACGACAAAGAACGAACCTCCCACGATAAAAATGAAAAATACGATTGCGGCGGCCTGTTCCAAACCCTTTGGAAACGACTTCAACACCGAGAACAAGGTCGCCGGCGCGGGATCGACGACGTGATAAGTCGCCGCGTCGACCAGTTGTCTTCCGTCTTTCTCAAAACGATCGTATGCGCCCGCCGGAATCGCGTATGTCAGCAATCCCGCAATGATCGCCAAAGCAAAAAGCAACACAAACGTATGGGGCATTTTGAGCTTGAACTTCTTTTTGGATTCGGTCTTGACGGTGGATTCGTTGTTCATTTTCTTTTACCTCCCAAATGTGCGCTGTTGCGGCCGCAGTGAAAGCTCGGCCATCTGCCATACCTTGAAAATGATGTTTGTCCGGATTTTTTCCCACGCTCCTTTCCGGCATACCGGCACAATCGGGCGCCTTCGTTCTAAAAAAGGGGCCCGTCTAATTCGACAAGACCCCATTGTCTTTCGCAGATGCATCATTCCATAAAAACAGCTTGATTATATTGCATTTTTTGCGGCGCGTCAAGCGGTTTTGTCGGCTTTGGACGCTTTGGACGGCGCAGGACGGCGCAATCCGCAACGCCTTCGCAAAAAATTTCACATTTGGCGCGTCCGCCGATTTTCAGTCGTCTTCTGTTTTCAATTCGAATATATACTCCCCTATTTCCACTGTTGGTTTGAATTTCATATAATTCGTCGCGCGTATGCGTTTTCCGATTTCCGCATTGTCCATTCCGGGAGTTATCTTGCGCAATTCATTGAATTCCTTCCGAGAAAAAGGTTTCCGCTCCCACTTTTCCGTTGATATTGGAAGTTCTTCTCCTTTTATGATTTTTTCCACGATTTCGTAAAACAATACCAATTGAAAGTGATATGTTCGTAAAAGCAAGGAAGCGACGTCATCCGTCAAAAATACGGGGAAACGTTTAACGGCAATAATGTCTCCGGTGTCAACTTTCTTGTCCATATGATGACATGTGACGCCATATTCCGATGCGTTTTCGTATAGCGCAAAATTGTTGCACCCTATTCCCGGATATGCCGGCGATGCGGGATGAAAATTTATAGCCGCTTTTTTTGCCTTTTTGATTACATATTCGGGAACGATCCATCGGGACAAATAAGAAACGATATAGTCCCCATCCCACAAAGCAATACTCTCCGGCAACGGGTCTCCCCATTCGCCGAGACAATATGTTACATTCGCAAAATTTTTTTGGATGAATTCCAATGCCCTATGGCAATGGTCATCGTTTTTTTTGCCGAGAAAAAGAAAGGACAAATTGGCCGTCGACTGCTTGGTTTTACACATAAAAGAATCCTTTTGTCATCGAAAAACGCCTCCTCAAATCGCCTTCAAATACGCGTCCTTGAATTTCAAAAACTCCTCGTAGCTCTTCGTGAAGTTGTGCCGGCCGTCGAGCTCGGGGCGCAGGACGTAGTAGAGGTAGTCCGTGTCCGCGGGATTCAGGGCCGCCTCGATGCACTCCGCGCGCGGCGAGCAGATGGGCCCCGGCGGCAGGCCCGCGGTCTTGTAGGTGTTGTAGGGCGAATCGATCTCCAGATCGGCGTAGCTGAGGCGCGCCTTGCTCTCGCCCAGCGCGTATTGAATCGTCGCGTCGATTTGCAGCGGCATGCCCTTGTCGAGGCGGTTTTTGATCACGCTCGCCACGAGCGCCCGCTCCTCGGGAACGCGGGTTTCCCGCTCGATCAGCGAGGCGATGGTCACGACCTCGCGCACGGAAAGGCCCATGGCCTCCGCTGTACCGTAACATTCTTCCGTAAACAGCTTGTCGAAGTGCGACAGCATGCGGTCGATCAGGTCGCGCGCCGTCGCGTTGGCGTAGACCTCGTAGGTTTCGGGGTAGAGGTAGCCCTCGAGACCGTCCGCGTTGCCGTCGAGGAAGCGGTAGCCGCCGAAATCCCCCGTTTCGGTCTCCGCGAGGAAGTCCGCCGCGACGACCAACCCCGCCTTCTCCAGCGTTTCCGCCGTCTGCTCCGCGGTCAGGCCTTCGGGAACCGTGAAGCGCTCCGTTTCGGCCTTCGCGCTCGTTTCGAGATCCTCCATGATTTGC
>JAISMX010000033.1 GCA_031276515.1 Eubacteriales Family XIII. Incertae Sedis bacterium
GACCTGCGCATCGACACCTTCCGTTCGAGCGGGGCGGGCGGCCAGCACGTGAACAAGACGGATTCCGCCGTGCGCATCACGCACATTCCGACGAACATCGTCGTTTCCGTGCAGAACGAGCGCTCGCAGCATCAGAATAAGGAAGTGGCGATGCGGATTCTGAAATCGCGGCTGGTGGAGCTGGCGGAACGCGAGCACAAGGAAAGCCTCGCCGAACTCGCGGGCGACTACGGGCAGATCTCGTGGGGGAACCAGATACGCTCCTACGTGTTTCACCCCTATTCGCTCGTGAAGGACCACCGCACGGGCGCCGAGGTCGGGAACGTGCAGGCCGTGATGGACGGGGAGCTGGACTATTTGATCAACGAAAAATTGAAGATGAAGGACGCCTGACGCGCCACATGTAAGCGGCACGGGCGAATGACAGCATGAACATCAACGAAAAACTGGCGAAAGAGTTCAATCTCAGGCTTTCGCAAGTCGAAAGCACGGTCGCGCTGATCGAGGATGGCAACACGATCCCTTTCATCGCGCGCTATCGCAAGGAGGCCACGGGCGGACTCTCCGACGTCGCGCTCCGCGAGCTCGACGAGCGGCTCGCCTATCTGAAAAACTTAGAGGCGCGCAAGGAGGAGGTTCTGCGGCTGATCGACGAGCAGGGAAAGCTCACGGACGGGCTGGCCGCGGAGATTCGGGCCGCGGAGATATTGCGGCGCGTCGAGGATCTGTACAAGCCGTACATGCGGAAGCGCGCGACGCGCGCCTCGAAGGCACGCGAAAAGGGCCTCGAACCGCTGGCGGAGATCATTTGGTCTCAGCTTGCCGTTACGGGCGACCCCTTGGAGTTCGCCACGCCCTACGTCGATGCCGAGAAGGGCGTGGCCGACGCCGCCGAAGCGCTCGCGGGCGCGCTCGACATCCTGGCGGAGCGCATGGCCGACGACCCGGACATCGTCACCGCGCTGCGGGAGAAGACGCTGAAAGAGGGCTTGATCGTATCCGAGGCGGCGGACGCCGCCGAGAGCACGGTGTACGGCATGTATTACGCATACGAGGAGCCCATCGCGAAGATTCCCGATCATCGCGTGCTGGCCGTCAACCGGGGCGAGAAAGAAAAGAAGCTGAAGGTTCGCGTGCGAACCGCTTCGGAGGCCTTCCTGCCCGTGATGGAGGCTTTCGTCGTCACGAACGAGGCGTCGATCTTCACGGGGCTTTTGCGCGAAACCGTCGAGGACAGCTACAAGCGCCTCATCGCGCCCTCGCTCGAACGCGAGGTTCGCGCCATGCTGACCGAGCGCGCCGAGGCCGAGGCCGTCAAGGTGTTCGCGCGGAACACGGAGAGTCTGCTCATGACGCCGCCCGTCAAGGGCTTGCGCGTCCTCGCCTTGGATCCCGGCTTCCGCACGGGCTGCAAGGTGGCCGTCCTCTCGGAGACGGGCAAGCTGCGTGCCTACACGACGGTCTATCCGACGGAGCCGAAAAACGACGTCGCCGGCACGGAGGCGACGCTGAAGAAGCTGATCGACAAGTACGACGTGAACGTCATCGCCATCGGCAACGGCACGGCCTCCCGCGAAACGGAGGAGGTGGTCGCCGCGTTTCTCGCGAAGAACGATCTCGACCTGCGCTACACGATCGTCAACGAGGCCGGCGCTTCGGTCTATTCGGCCTCCAAGCTCGCGGCGGAGGAATACCCCGACCTCGACGTGACCACGCGCGGCGCCATGTCGCTCGGGCGCAGGCTGCAAGACCCGCTGGCCGAGCTCGTCAAGATACCGCCGCAGAGCATCGGGGTGGGGCAATACCAGCACGACATCAACAAGGGTCTGCTCGAGCGCGCGCTCACGGGCGTCGTGGAGAACTGCGTGAACCGCGTGGGTGTGGACCTGAACACGGCCTCCGCGCCCCTGCTGTCCTACGTGGCCGGCATCAACGCGGCGATCGCGAAGAACATCGTCGCATGGCGCGAGGAAAACGGGCGCTTCGATGACAGACGTCAATTAAAGAAGGTTCCAAAATTGGGCGATAAATCCTTTGGTCAGTGCGCGGGATTTTTGCGCATCGCGGGAGGGAAGAATCCCTTGGACGGCACCTCGGTGCATCCCGAATCCTACGGGGCGGCGGCGGAGATATTGAAGCGGGCTTCCGTCGGCGAGAACGAGATCGCGCGCGGCGGCGTTGCGGACATCGAGGAGCGCGTGGGCGAGAGTCTGCGGCGGCTGGCCGAAGAGCTTGGCGTCGGCCTTCCCACGCTGCGGGACATCGTGGCCGAGATACGGAAGCCGGCGCGGGACCCGCGCGAGGACGCGCCGCCCCCGGTGTTCCGCCGCGACGTGAAATCCTTTGACGATCTGAAGGTCGGCATGGAGCTCGTCGGCACCGTCCGCAACGTCGTCGATTTCGGCGCCTTCGTCGACGTCGGCGTCAAGAACGACGGGCTCGTTCACATCTCGCGCATGAGCGACCGTTACATACGCCACCCCATGGACGCGGTCAGCGTCGGAGATACGGTGAAGGTGTGGATCGTGAGCGTCGACGCCGAAAAACAGAAGCTCGCTCTCAGCATGCGGAAGGACAAGATAAACTGAAATGGGCATAAATACGATACTGTTCGACTTCGACGGCACGGTCATGGACACGAACCGCGTGATCATCAACTCGTGGCAGCACACGTTTCGCACCCTCACGGGCGCGGAAAGGCCCGTTGAGGAGATCGTCGCGACCTTCGGCGAGATCCTGCAAAACACCGCCGCGCGCCTCTTTCCGGACGTGCCCGTCGAGAAGACCATGGAAATCTATCGCAGCTATCACACGGCCAATTTCGGGCCGATGATTTCGGTGTTCCCCGGCATTCGCGAATTGCTCGAAGCCCTCAAGGAAAGGGGATACGCGGTCGCGATGGTGACGTCGCGTCTGCCCTCGACCACCATGGAGGGACTGGACAAATACGGGCTCTCGGGCTACTTCGATCCGGTCGTGACCTGCGACGATTGCGAGAAATTCAAGCCCGATCCGGAGCCGGCGCTGATTGCGCTCGAAAGGCTGGGCAAGCGGCCCGAGGAGGCGCTGATGGTGGGCGACACGCGCAACGATATCCTGTGCGCGCGGCGGGCGGGCGTGAAGTCGGTGCTCGTCGGCTGGTCCATGGCCATGCCAAGGGGGAA
>JAISMX010000034.1 GCA_031276515.1 Eubacteriales Family XIII. Incertae Sedis bacterium
CGCGGCGGTTCCACCGTGCTGATCACGGGCGAGAGCGGCACGGGCAAGGAGATGTTCGCGAAGGCCATCCACTATTCCGGCCCGCGCGGCGGCGGTCCCTTCGTGACCGTCAACTGCGGCGCGATACCGGACAATCTGCTGGAAAGCGAGCTGTTCGGCTACGAAAAGGGCGCTTTCACGGGCGCGAGCGAACGCGGCAAGGCCGGCAAATTCGAGCTTGCGGACGGCGGAAGCATTCTGCTCGACGAGATCGGAGATATGCCGCTCCACCTGCAGGTGAAGCTGCTGCACGTGCTGCAGAACATGCGCTTCGAGCGCGTCGGCGGCAACAAGACCGTCATCGTGGACGTGCGCGTCATCGCGGCCACGAACAAAAATCTCGAGGAGATGATTCGCGCCGGGACCTTTCGGGAGGATCTCTACTATCGTCTCAGCGTCATTCCCCTCGCGACGCCGCCCCTGCGCGGCAGGCCGGACGACATACGCCTTCTCATGGAGCATTTTCTTGCAAAATACAACGCCTTCATGAACAAGAGCATCGCAGGATTCACGGATCGGGCGGAGCGCGTCTATTTGAACCACGCTTGGCCGGGCAACGTCAGGGAGCTCGAAAACGCCGTGGAATACGGCGTCAACATGGCCTGCGGCGACCGCATAGACGCGGACGCCATACCCGCCCGTCTGCTGTCGGGCGAGAATGAGACGGCCCTTCTGCGAGTAAACGGCGCATCCCTCGCGGAGCGAACGCGCGCCTACGAGCGGGAAATCATAGCGAAAAGATTAAAGCAATGCGGCAACACCGGCCGCGCCAAGGACGCCGTCGCCAAGGAACTCGGAATATCGAGGGCGACGCTGTACCGCAGGCTGGCCGAGTTCGATATCACTTAAAGGGTATTGTGAAAGAGTTTTAAAAGGGAGGATTCCATCATGTCACTGCGAGAAGCACTGCCAAAGGTCAACACGGCCCTGCCGGGTCCGAAAGCGAAGGAAATACTCGAAAAGAGGGCGCGCGTCATTCCGGCGGCCATCAAATCCATCTATCCGCTCGTCATCAAGCGCGGCGAGGGCGCCATGTTCGAGGACGTCGACGGGAACATATTCCTCGATTGGGTCGGGGGCGTGGGCGTGATGAACATTGGTTACAGCCATCCCGCGCTCATCGCGGCGGTGAAAGAACAATCCGAGAAATATTTCCATTCGATGATGAACATCACGACGCACGCGGGCTATCTCGATCTGGCCGAGGGCTTGGCCAAGGTCGCGCCCGTCAAGGGAGACGTCAAAAACACGATGTTCGTGAACAGCGGCGCCGAGGCCGACGAGAACGCGGTCAAGATCGCGCGCGGCTTTACGGGCAGACCGAACATCATCGTGTTCACGGGCGCGTTTCACGGCCGCACCATGCTCACGATGACGATGACGGCGAAGAAAGCCTACGCCGTCGGCATGGGTCCCTTCCCGGACGGCGTTTACAGGGCGGAATTTCCAAATATCTACAGGCGGCCCGCCGGCGTGAGCGAAGCCGAAGCGGTCGAATATTACGTAAAAAAACTGGAAGAGGTGTTCATTGAAGTTTCGCCCGCGCAGTACGTGGCGGCCATCGTGTTCGAGCCCGTGCAGGGCGAGGGCGGATTCGTGCCGGCGCCGCTCGAATGGGTGAAGGCGGTCAGGGCCATCTGCGACAAGCATGGCATCATGATGATCACGGACGAGGTGCAGACGGGCTTCGCGCGTTCCGGCAGGATGTTCGCGTCGGAGTATTACAAGGAAGCCGGCTGCGCCCCCGACATCATCACGATGGCCAAGTCCATCGCGGGCGGTCTGCCCCTGAGCGCGGTCGTGGCCCGCAAGGAGATCTTCGACGGCACGCCGGGCGGCACCATCGGCGGCACCTACTGCGGCAACGCCGTCGCCGTTGCCTCCGCGCTGAAGGTCCTCGAGGTCATGACGACGGAAGACTATCCGGGCAAGGCCCTGCGCATCGCCGACAAGTGCTTGAAGCGCTTCAACGCGTGGAAGGACGCCTACGAGTTCATCGGGGACGTCCGGGGCGTGGGCGCCATGATCGGCATCGAATTCGTGAAGACCAAGGCCGGTAAGGAGCCCAACGCCGACATCGTGAGCGCCATCGTCGCGGACGCTTGGACGCGCGGTCTCGTGCTCGAGAACGCCGGAACCTACGGCAACGCGATCCGCTTCCTGTGTCCGCTCTGCGTGACGGACGCCCAGCTCGACGCGGGTCTCGACATCTTCGAGAAGTCCATAAACGAAGCCGCGAAGAAACTGAAATAATCGCTTTCGCGATCGCGGCTCGGGCGTCCGGCCCGCGCCGCGACTTCGCGAAACGCGGTGCGCAAACCGATGAAATCGCGGCGGCGCCGCGCCATCCTTTCCCGTCGATTGGGGCGACGGCATGAAATCCGGGACTCCAATCCAATCTATTATTATCCAAAATTTCATTTATTTTCATTTCGATTTCGAAAATCTTGCAAGGGAGCCTGTTATATGCTATACTAAAAAAGCTTGGCCCCACAGTAAGGCACGGACGCGCTCGGGCGCGCCGGATGCAGGAGGAAAAACCGTATTGGAAGTCGAATTGAAATACAAGCTCCACGACAAATATCTGCTGACGACGATTCCGAACGACGAATATCTGATCGGCATCGAGGAGATGGGTACCCGCGAGCGGGTCTTCATGAAGGCCGCGTACTTCGATACCGAAAACTACATTCTGTCGGAGAACGACATAGCTTTTCGCGTACGCATGGAGGGCGCTCGCATCGTGGCGTCGCTCAAATGGAACGATTCGGGCGAGGACGGTCTGTACACGCGGGAAGAAATCAACGTTCCCGTGGACGATCCCGCTTGTTTTTTGATGCCCGACCCCATGCTTTTCAAGGAGAGCGAAGTGGGCAAACACGTCGTTGCGTTGCTGGACGGCAAGCCGCTCGTCAGCATTTTTGAGATGAAGTTTCTCAGAAACCGTTTCAGGGTGGATACGGGCGGCGCCATCTGCGAGGTTTCGCTGGACGACGGCGATATCGTCACCGATTTTGGCGAGCGCCACATTGCGGAAATAGAGATAGAGCTGTTTTCGGGCAGCAGGGACGACCTCCTGAAACTGGGAGCGGTGCTGTCCGAGAAATACGGACTCGCGCCCGAGCTCGAAAGCAAGTACGCGCGCGGGCTGAAACTGCTCGGCAGAGGGCGGAGCGCCGGCGTCCGGACGGGCGCCAAAACCGAGACCGCGAGCGGAGACGCGATCGCGGTCAATCGGTAGCCGCAATATATCGATATATCAATCAAAATCCCTCAAACGCCGCGGCGTTTGAGCAGGAACAATCGATAGGAGGAGAGATGTATTTCAACCATCTGGACATAGCCGATCCCGACGTCGGGGCGATGATCAAGCGCGAGATGAATCGGCAGGAAAACAAGCTGGAAATGATCGCTTCCGAGAATTTCGCCAGCCCCGCCGTCATGGAAGCCTGCGGAAGCGCACTGACCAACAAATACGCCGAAGGCTACCCCGGCAAGCGCTATTACGGCGGCTGCGAGCACGTGGATGAGGTGGAGGCGCTCGCGATCGAGCGAGGCAAGGCGCTGTTCGGCGCGGAATACGTCAACGTGCAGCCGCATTCCGGATCGAGCGCCAACCTCGTCGTGTACTACTCGCTCCTAAAGTACGGAGACACGATACTCGGCATGGATCTGTCCAACGGCGGTCACCTGACGCACGGCAGCAAGGCCAACATGTCCGGAAAATATTTCAATTTCGTTTCCTACGGCATAGACGTGAACGACGAGAAGATCAACTATGAGGATGTCCTGCGCATCGCCAAGGAATGCAGACCCAAGATGATCGTCGCGGGAGCGAGCGCGTATCCGCGCATCATAGAAGCGGATAGATTCCGGGAGATCGCCGACGAGGTCGGCGCGCTTTTGATGGTGGACATGGCGCATTTCGCGGGTCTCGTCGCGGGAGAACAGCACCCGAACCCCGTGCCGCACGCGCACATCGTGACTTCCACGACGCACAAGACGCTGCGCGGACCGCGGGGCGGCGTGATCTTCGCGAAGGAGGAGTTTGAGAAGCGCTTGAACAAGGGCGTGTTCCCGGGCATGCAAGGAGGTCCGCTGATGCACATCATCGCGGGCAAGGCGGTCTGCTTCAAAGAGGCTTCAAAACCCGAATTCAAGGGCTACCAGAAGCGCGTGCGGGACAACGCGCGGGTTTTGGCGCGGGAGCTTATGGCCAAGGGCTTTCGTCTCGTGTCGAACGGCACGGACAACCACCTCGTGCTCGTGAACCTCACGAACAAGGGCATCACGGGCAAGGACGCGGAGCTGTATCTGGACGCCGCCAACATCACGACGAACAAGAATACGATCTTGAACGATCCGAACGGGCCGAACGTGACGAGCGGCATCAGGCTCGGAACGCCCGCCCTGACGACGAGAGGCTTCGGCGAGGCCGAAACCGCGCGCGTCGCGGAGGCCATAGCGCTCGTGCTGGATCATCCCGGCGACGAATCCCGCGCGGACAAGGCGCGCGCGATCGTGCGGGAGCTGTGCGAGGCTTATCCGCTGTACAAGGTCAGGCAGTTCGATTTCGAGTAAAATGAAAAAAATAGAGCTTGAAAAGCTGATCCTGTTCGACAACGTGCGCGCGGACGCGCTCGCGGCGAAGGCCGCGCGCATATTCGACGCGCTGCCCGGCGACGCTTCGCCGTTCACCGCGGGTGAGGAACCCATCGCGCTCTATTACGAGGCGCAGCGGGAGCTTTTGAGCGCGCGCGCGGATGCGGGGGATTTCACGTATTGGCGGCGGCACGTATTGCGGCTCGTCGCCGAGGCGGAGAACGCGTTCAGCCTTTTGGCGGAGCGCGGCGCGCCGGACGCCGGGCTGCTCGCGCTGGCCGCGGCCGAGATGCCGACCCTGCGGACGCTCTACGATTTGGACTGGAAGCGCGCCGCCGCCGTGTTCGGCGAGGAGAATTCCTGTGTCGCCGACATGCGTCCGCCGCGCGCGCGGCGCGATCTCTCGGGCGTTTCGGCGGAAGGTGAAAGCTCTTTTGCCGACTTGGATCGGATTTTGCGCACGGAAGACGGCGCGGAAGCGGCCTCGGCGCTCGCCGAACGCTACGCGCGCGAAGCCTGCGGCGCTTTCGCACGCTACGCCGCCTTTTCTTGGCGCGGAGGGCTCGTCGGCGTGGAGCGGCCCGACTCCGTCGCCTTCGACGACCTGATCGGCTACGCCGCGCAGAAGCAAAAGATCATCGAAAACACGGAGTTCTTCGTGAGCGGCCGGCCCTGCAACAACATGCTGCTCTACGGGGATCGCGGCACGGGGAAGTCGTCGAGCGTCAAGGCGCTCCTGAACATGTTCCGCCCGCGCGGCCTGCGGCTCGTCTCTCTGCCCAAATCGGAACTGCACGACCTGCCGGCCCTGATGGAAGCGCTGGCGCCGCGCGGCCCCAAATTCATCGTGTTCATAGACGATCTTTCATTTGAAGAGAACGAAACCGGGTATAAAGCCTTTAAGTCCGCGCTCGAGGGCGGCGTGTACGCGCAGCCGCAAAACGTCTTGGTCTGCGTCACGTCGAACCGCCGCAACATCATCAAGGAGGTATGGCGCGAGCGGGAGGACAAGGACGAGATCAACCTGAACGACGCCTTGCAGGAAAAGCGCTCCTTGGCCGACCGCTTTGGCCTGACCGTCACCTTCGGCGCGCCGAACAAGGCGGAGTATCTCGACATCGTGCGCGGCTTGGCGCTGCGCGCCGGCCTTGCGGTCGACGACGATCTGCTGCGTTTGGCCCTGCAATGGGAGCTGCGGCAGAGCGGCCGCTCGGGGCGCGTCGCGCGGCAGTTCGTCAAACATATGCTTTCTTCCAATGGTATTGCTCAATAACAAGTTGACGGAGGCGGAATATTGAGGAGTCTTTTTAACAATCCGCTCGCGATCATACTGCTCCTGATTATGGCGATCAACGCCACGAGGGGAGGCGGTTTTCGCAATCCCATCGAATGGATTGCCGATATGATCCTGCTCGGCCCGGGTTTGGTCATCGGCATCTCGGCGCACGAATTCGCCCACGCGAAGGCCGCCGACATGCTGGGCGACCCGACGCCGCGCATGCAGGGGCGCGTCACGCTGAACCCTTTCAGGCATTTTGATCTCATCGGTCTCATCTCCCTGCTTCTGATCGGATTCGGCTGGGGCAAGCCCGTCCAAATATCGCCGCACAATTTCAAGAATGTGCGCCGCGCGAGCTTCATCGTGGCCATCGCGGGCGTCGCGATGAACTTCGTGCTGGCTTTCCTGTTCTTCGGGTTTTACCTCACGGTCATTACCGTCGCCTACCGCAGCGGATTCAACCCGCGCCTCATCGGCGCGCTCGATCCCGTACTCTTCAACATCGTGTGGATGAACCTCGCGCTGATGATCTTCAATCTGCTGCCCGTGCCGCCGCTCGACGGCTTCAACATCGTGACGGAGATTTTCGACCTGCGGCGCCGGCAATTCTGGTACAAGCTGTACAATTTCGGCTTTCCCATCCTGATGGTTTTGATCCTGCTCAATGTGTCGGGCCGCATCATGACGCCTGCGCTCAGGGCGATAGTGGGCTTTATGAACACCGTGTGGGGCGCTCTGCTGACACCGATTTTCTTCTGACCCGGCGATCCGCAATCTTGTCGCAGGGTGTCTGTTTCCATGCAATAGATTTCTATTATTATCCTTTTATTCAATAAAAGCGCAAACGAAATTCTTGGAATTTGAAGCGTTTTCCCTTGACAGGCGCAAACCGAGAATATATAATAAATTATACATAGCAAGAAAAAAACAGGCGATCGATGCAAGCAGGTGGCCGATATG
>JAISMX010000037.1 GCA_031276515.1 Eubacteriales Family XIII. Incertae Sedis bacterium
ATCGGCGACGTCATAGGGCGCGTTCCGGTTTTCGGCGGCAGCGCGGCGGACAACGCCATCGCGGGCGAATGGCTGCTGTACACGGACGAGCTTGTGACGGCGGACGGGGTCGCCGTGGCGTTCTTCTATGCGGACGGCGCTTTCGCGAACGCGTTCACGGGCGCTTACGACGAAAGCCCCAATGCGGGCATCATCACGAAGATCGACGGATACCGCACCCTCGTCGAGATCGACGGCGTACCCGCGGTCAAAAAATACGCGGAATGGACGAATCAAGACCCCGACGCGCTTTTGGGAGGCAACCTGCTGGTTGCGACGATCACCGCGCCGCTGGGCGTCAAGGATCGGCTCGGCGATCTGATCGCCATCCGCCACCCGATGAACGGCAACGACGATTACTCAATGAACATCGGCGCCAACCTCGCCGTCAACACGGCGGTCATACAGATGCGCGCGGACGTGGACAAACTGATTTCCGCCGCCGGCGAAAACGTCAGGGCCGTCAAGGAAAAACTCGGCGCGCCGCCCGCCGCGCTGCATCTCGTGCATTGCGGAGGCCGGCTGGCCGGCATAGGCGATCGTGTGGACGAGGTCGTGAAATCCGTCAAAGAAGCGGCCGGCGACACGCCCTTCATCGTCGAATTCACATTCGGAGAGTACGGCTATGAGGACGACGGCAACAATACCACGGGCGGCTTGATGCTTTCGTTTACGGCGTTTGCGTAGCCCCGATTGAAATTTTGGACAATGATAACAAAAATAGGAGAACAAGCATGAAACTGATCATCGACGGCAAAAAGCTTGACAGCGTGTCGGGCAAGACCTTTGAGGTGACGGCGCCCGCCACGGGCAAGGTCATCGACACCGTGCCGAGCGCGACCGCGGAGGACATAAAAATCGCGATCGACGCGGCGGTTCGCGCGCAAAAGGAGTGGGCGAAGGTTCCCATTCACAAGCGCGCCGAGATACTGCAAAAATTCCTCGACATCGTGGAGCAAAACAAGGAGAGTCTCGCGCAGACGCTGTCCGCCGAAAACGGCAAACCCATTTCGGAGGCGCGGGCGGAGATCGGCAACATCAGGATCGGATTCTCGGGCTTCATGGAACACGCGAAGCATTTCTACGAAAAGATCATCCCGCCGGGTACGGAAGCGGGGCAGGAGGCGAATCTCCAGCTCGTCACGCGCGAGCCCATCGGCGTCGTGGTCTGCATCATCCCGTTCAACTTTCCGTGCGATCTGTTCGACCAAAAGGTCGCGCCGGCCCTCATGATGGGCAACGCGCCCATCGTGCTGCCGTCCTCCGACAATCCGCTGACTCTGCTGCGGCTCACGGAAATGCTCGGGGACGCGGGGCTTCCTCCCGGCGTTGCGCAGTGCCTGACGGCGCCCGGAAGCGTGAAGGCCGCCGCCGTGTCGGATCCGCGCGTAACGCTTGTCACGCTGACCGGCAGCACCGAGGTGGGCATATCCACGCAGGAGCTCGCGGCGAAGAACCTGACGAAAACGGCCCTGGAGCTCGGCGGCAACGACGCCTTCATCGTGCTGGAGGACGGGGATGTGGACTTGGCCGTCGAGGAGATGATCTGGGGCAGGATGTACAATACGGGCCAGGTATGCTGCGCCAGCAAGCGCTTCATCGTACACAATTCGCTGAAGGATGCGTTCGCGGAGAAAGCCGTCGACAGGATCCGGCGTCAAAAATACGGCGATCCCGCCGACGAATCCACGCAGATCGGCTGCCTGATCAGCGAGAAGGCCGCCGTAAAGGTGGAGGAGCAGGTCGCCAAAACCGTCGCGCAGGGCGGAAGGATCGTTCTCGGCGGCAAGCGGAACGGCGCGTATTACGACCCCACCGTCATCGTCGATGTTCCGAAAACCGCGGATGTGGCCGGCGATCTCGAGATATTCGGCCCCGTGGTGCCCATCATCGGATTCGATACGGACGAGGAAGCGGTCGAAATCGCGAACCAATCCGTGTTCGGGCTCTCAAGCTGCGTGTTTTCGAAGGATTATAAGCGCGCGTGGAAGATCGCTTCTCAAATGGAGGCCGGCGTCGCGGTCATCAACGGCGCGAGCTTCTTCCGCACCTTCGAGATGCCGTTCGGCGGCTGGAAGCACAGCGGCCTCGGCACGGAGGGCGTGATGAGCACCTTCGAAGAAATGACGCGCGCAAAGACCATCGTGCTGAAGAATCTGCTGTAAGCCGGGCTGCGGTCCGAGCGAGCGTAAGCCGGGCGGCGTCTGCGGGTTGCGGCCCGAGCGAGCGTAAGCCGGGCGACGTCTGCGGGCTTCGATTCGAACGTAAGCCGGGCGGCGTCTGCGGGTTGCGGCCCGAATTTGCCGATGCAGAGCCGTCCCGCAGGGGTTGCGGCCCGAATTCGCCCGCGCTAAATCATTCCACATAACCCAGATTGTGAGATATAGCCAAGGCTTTGGCCTTCACATGCTCCGCCACTCCCAAGACGCGGTCCTCCGTCAACACCGTCGGAGGGCCGCTCGCGCTGATCGCGGCTATGATCTCACCCCTGTAATCGAATATCGGCGCGCCTATGCAGCGGTTGTTCAAGCTGTATTCGAGATTGTCCACGGCGAAACCGCGCGCGCGAACCTGTTTGAGTTCGGCGTACAGCGCGTCAAAAGAGGAAAGGGTGTTCGGGGTGAATTTGTTGAAGCTGCAATTCGCCAAAACCCTTTGCAGCTCGGCCTTGCCGAAGCCCGAAAGCAGGCACTTGCCGAGAGAAGAACAGTATGCGTGCATGCGCAGCCCGATCTGAGAATACAGCTTGATTCCCGAAAAGACGTCCATGCGCTCGATGTATACGACCCGGTCGCCCTCCAGCACGCCCAGATGCGCCGTCAGACCCAGCTCCGCCGTGATCTGCGCGACGTAGGGGCGCGCCTCGGTTTGCAGTTCGAGGCTGTTGATGTAGCAGCTCACCGCCTCGATCAGCTTCAGCCCGAGCTGATAGCCGCCGTCCTCGCGCTTGGCGGCGTAGCCCCTGTGCGCGAGCGTGGCGAGCAGCCTGTGCGTCGTGCTCTTGTGCAAGCCGATGCGCTTCGATATCTCCGTGACGCCGAGCCCTTTCTGCTCCGTGGACAGGGTTTCTATGATGTCCAAAGCCCGCTCTATGGACTGAACGCCTTTGTCGTCCTTTTCGATCCGCGCTTGCGGACTTTCGGCCCGCCCGGTTCGCGTCGCGTCTGCCACTTGCGTCCTCCTTTCGACGGCATCCGCCGCATCTCCCTTTTTGTTCCTGCTCACCCGCCACTTTCCGACGATTTCCGTTTTCATTTTACAGCAAGGGAAGCGGCCGCGCAAGGCCGTAAGGAACAGTTCAAAAATAAAGTGTGCAGTCAGCGTAGCAATTTTGTGTCCCGGCGAGGCGCCGGGTTCCGCGAATACTCGCAGTATTCAAGGGTTCCGGCAACGAAGCCGGGGCGCAAA
>JAISMX010000041.1 GCA_031276515.1 Eubacteriales Family XIII. Incertae Sedis bacterium
TTGCCCTCTCCCATCGGGGCCTCTATCACGACGATGCCGGGATTCTTCGCTTCCGAAAGGGCGCGAAAGACCGCCGTTTGGATGGGTCTTGGCGATTCCACGCCGAAGCGCGCGCGAAAATAGGCGTCGGCGTCGCGGAGCGGCATCCGCGTTTCCCGGCGAGCGGACAGGCGCAAATCGTCCCAAGCGGACGCGGCCCTTTGGACGGAGGCTTGCGGACGGAATTGGAGCAGGGGTATGTATGCGAACCGGCTCTCGTCGCTCGCGATCCAGTCGGTCATGATGACGAGCCCCGTAAGCAACGCCTGCGCGTGCGGCGCAAGAACCGTTTGCCTCAACTCTTCCGCCGAGGCGCCCGACAGGGCGCAGACGTATTCGAAGAGCGCGTCCTGCGCATCGAGCCACTCCGTCGATTCGAAACCCGTGTTGGCGGCGTAAGAGTCGATTTCCAACAAATCCCTGCACGACGGCGGTTTTCCGTGATGCCCGCCGAGGACGACGGCAACGGATTCGTCGAATGCGTGCCGCGTCAGGATGCGGTGTCCGGCCAAGCCGTGCCGGATTTTGTTGGGGTTGGACATGTGCGGGATGAACAGTCTGCCGCAGGCCGCGAGCGACTTCGATTTCCACTGGAATTCCGGCGTCGCCTTTCCGAGATCGTGCGCCGCCGCCAGGAATACGAACAGCCTTCGGGCGAACCCCTCGTCGCCGTGAATCGATTCCTTCACACCGTCGGGAATCCACGTTTCCCACAGCCGCTTCGCGACCTCGGCGCAGTCGGCCATGTGCATGTACAGGGGCAGCCACAGATCCGCGTCGTCCGTGTCCGCGCTCCGGCCGAAGCCCCATTTGTTCGGCGTCTTGGCCCACAGCGCTTTCGCTTGCGCGGGCAGATTTTTCACGAGCTCATCCGTTTTCATGATTCTTCAAGGCCCTCCGTGTGCTTCGCAGGGGATGCCGGCCGGCGGTATGGACAAACGCCGATCCGCGATTCCTCGCATTCGGCGCAGAGCAAGACAGGATTAATTACTTCCAATGTTTAGTCTAACATACGGGATCAGGGTAAGTCAAACCCATTCAAAATTTTATTCACGAATTTATTCACGAGACAAACAATATGTTTTTTTTTCTCTGAATATATGATATGCTTATATTTGTCAAAAAAATTATCGGAGGCATATTTGAACAGCGTAAAATACAAGGATGTCCTATACGAGCACAGAGAGGTGTGCGACCTCAAAAACCTCGTAAATTCGAGCGCCGCGCTTTTCGGCGGCAGAGACGCGTTTCTCGTCAAAGACAGCCCGGGAGGCGCGTACAGGCCCATAAGCTACGCCAAGTTGAAGGCGGACATCGACAGTCTCGGCACGGCTTTGTCGGAACGAGGGCTTCTCGGCGCCAAGATCGCGCTGATAGGCGAGAATCGATATGAGTGGGTCGTCTCCTATCTCGCGGTGACGAACGGAGGCGGCGTCGTCGTTCCCTTCGACAGGGAACTCGGCGCGGAGGACATCGCGGAATTCATGCGGCGCTCGGACGCGCGGGCGATCATCTATTCGAGCAAGCCGGAGAACCTCGTGACGGAGGCGGACAGGCTGTTTCACATCGATTGCCTGATCAGCATGGACGCGCGCGAGCACGCGGGGCGACGCCTGTCGCTTCCCATGCTGCTCGCCCGCGGCGCCCGGCGGCTCGCGGCGGGCGAGCGCGCCTACATCGACGCCGCCGTCGATCCGGACGCGCTGTGCGCCATCCTCTTCACCTCGGGAACGACGGGCCTGCCCAAGGGCGTCATGCTCTCCCACAGGAACATCGCGGCGAATGTCCGCAACATGTCCAAATACGTAAACGTGTCGGGCGGACACACGGGTCTCTCCGTGCTGCCGATGCACCACACGTATGAGATGACCTGCCATATCATGACGGCGATCTATCAGGGCTGCCGCGTCGCGATATGCGAAGGCTTGAAGTACATCGTCAAGAACATGGCGGAGTCGAAGGCTTCGGTCATGCTCGGCGTTCCCCTCATATTTGAGAATATGCACAGGAAGGTGTGGCGGAACGCGGAAAGCAAGGGCAAACTCAAGAGCATGCGGCGGGCGCTGGCGTTCTCCAAGCTAATGAACGCGCAGAACACAAAGCTCGTGAAGCGCCTGTTCAAGGAGGTACACCGAGCTCTGGGCGACAACATACTGCTGTTCATATCGGGCGGCGCGCCGATAGATCCGCTCGTCGTCGAGGATTTCAACGCCATGGGTCTCCCCATGATCCAGGGTTACGGCATGACGGAAAACGCGCCCATCATCGCCGTGAACAAGGACAAATACAGCAAGCCTGCGTCCGTCGGTCTGCCCATGCCCGGCACGGAGGTGCGCATCATCGACGAGGACGGGAGCGGCATCGGCGAGATCGTCTGCCGGGGCGATTCGGTCATGCTCGGATACTACGACGACCCGGAGGAAACGGCGCGCGTCCTCGTGGACGGCTGGCTGCACACGGGGGATTTCGGCTACTTCGACGAAGACGGCTTCCTGTACGTGACGGGGCGGAAGAAGAACATCATCGTGACCAAAAACGGCAAAAACGTGTCGCCCGAAGAACTGGAATACTTCTTATACAAGATACCCTACATCGCGGAGGTCGTGGTCTGGGGCGCGGACGACGCGCGCGGCGGCGACGTCGTGATCTGCGCCGACATCTTCCCGGATTTCGCGTACGCGGCGGAGAGACACGGCCGCGAACTCGGCGACGACGCGCTCAAGCGCATACTCAAAGAGGAGATAGACCGCGTCAACGAGAAACTGCCCGGCTACAAGCGGATTCGGCGCTTCGCGCTGCGCGACAGCGAATTTGAGAAGACGACGGTGCAGAAGATTAAGAGGCATACGGTGATTCGCGCTTGAGGCGAGCGGTTTTGATTGGGTTTTGGATACCCGAACATGGAGATACGGAGGTACGGAGGATATGATTTCGGATCAAGACTATGCGGAGATCAAGAAGCGTGAGGCGGATGAGGCCGCTGCGATAATAGAGGAAATCCGTCGCAGCACATCCCCGCACGAGCGCTACAAGGACTTGTGGGCGGTGACGGATTTGCGGGAAATGATCGAGCAATGCGCCGCGCGTTACGCGGACAGGACGGCCTTTTACGTGAAGGATTCGCACGACGCCCCTTATCGCGGCATCACCTACCGGCAAATGAAGCGGGACGTGGACGCGCTCGGAACGGCGCTCGCGGCGCAGGGTCTGAAGCGCGTGGGCGTCATCGGGGAAAATTGCTATCAATGGGCGATCTCCTATCTGGCCGTCGTCTGCGGCGGCGGCGTTGTCGTGCCGCTCGACAAGGAATTGAACGCGAGCGAGCTCAAGCAGCTCATGATCGCGTCCGAAGCCGAGTGCGTGCTGTTCACGAAGAAATACAAGGGCATATTCACGGGAATCATGGCCGAGGGCGGCACGAAGCTGCGGAAGCTCATCGATTTGACGGGCGATGCGCCGTCCGTCGGCGTTTCGCTTCTGGCGGATTGCATCAGGGAGGGCGAGGAACTGCTCGCGGCGGGCAATCGGGACTATCTCGACGCCCGCATCCTGCGCGACGAGATGTGCGCGCTGATCTTCACGTCGGGTACGACGGGCGTGGCCAAGGGCGTCATGCTTTCCCATGGAAATCTGGCCGCGGGCATCGTGATCCCGCCCACCGTCATAAGCATCGTCAAGGAGGACGTGTTCTTCTCCGTGCTGCCCATCCATCACTGCTACGAATGCACCTGCGGCTTTCTCATACCGCTGTACCGGGGTGCAGCGATCGCCTACTGCGAAGGTCTGAAATACATTGTGAAAAATTTGGCGGAGGCGCGGCCGACGGTGCTGCTCGCCGTGCCGCTGATCCTCGAAAGCCTGTACAAGAAGATATGGCAGAACGTGCGCGCCGGCGGCAAGGAAAAGCTGCTGCGCCGCGTGATCAAGCTTAACGCGGTCACAAAGAAGATCGGCATAAACCTCGCGCCGATTTTCTTCAAGCAGATACTCGCCCTGTTCGGCGGCCGCATGAAACTGATCATCTGCGGCGGGGCGGCCATCGATCCGGCCATCTTACAGGGGCTTCGGGATTTCGGCGTCTGCGCGCTGCAGGGCTACGGACTCACGGAATGTTCGCCGATCTGCGCCCTCAATCCCGACACCGCGATCAAGAACGATTCCGCCGGCTATCTGCCGACGGGCTTCGACGCCAAGATCGAGAACCCCGATCCGGAAACGGGCATAGGCGAAATCTGCGCGAAGGGGCCGAACATCATGCTCGGCTATTACAACAACGAGGAAGCCACGAAGGAGGCGCTCGCGGACGGCTGGTTCCACACGGGCGATCTCGGCTACATCGACGCGGATCGCTATGTGTACATCACGGGGCGCAAAAAGAACGTGATCATCACGAAGAACGGGAAAAACGTGTATCCGGAGGAGCTTGAATATCATATCGGGCGCATTGACGCCGTTTCGGAGTGCATGGTGTGGGGCATGGACAGCGAGCAGAGCGGCGATACGCTGATCGTGGCAGGCATAAGGCCGGACGAGGATGTGCTGCGCGCGGAGCTCGGCGAGGATTACACGGATGAGCAGGTCGAAAAGCTGCTGTGGAGCAAGCTGGATCCGATCAACTCGGAGCTGGCGCTGTTTAAGCGCGTCCGCCGCATAGTCGTCCGCAAGCGCGAGTTCGAGATGACCACGGGGAAGAAGATCAAGAGGTTTGTGGAAGGCAACAAAGGGGAATGACTTTGAATGGCTTTGATTGGATTTATGAGTAGCAAGCGTAACAATCGCAATAAGCAAAGGATTTTTACATTATGAATTCGCCCGGGCGCCGTTTGGCGGCCGCCGTCGTCGTCGTTGTCCTTCTCGCGGGCATGGCGGGCTGCGAAACCTACGAGAATTTTGCCGACGAATTCCTGCGCGACGAGCTTCCGGACGACGTCGTGCGCATCGGCGTGTTCGAGCCGCTGTCGGGCATGGACAAGGACGCCGGAGAGGCGGAGCTGGCCGGAATCGAGCTCGCGCATTCCCTGCGCGCGGAGGTCATAGGCAAACCCGTCGATCTCGTGATCTCGGACAATCACTCGAACATAGACGACGCCTTTCCGGCGGCGCAATACCTCGCGGACAAGAAGGTCGCCGTCGTGCTGGGCAGCTACAGGAGCACGCTTTCCATAGCGGGCGGGAACGCTTTCGCGGAAAACGGAATACCGGCCATAGCCATCACGAACAGCAATCCCCTCGTGACGAACACGAACGACTATTATTTCAGGGTGCGCTATGTGGAATCGTTTCAGGGCGTGGCCGCGGCGAAATACGCGGTCGAGGAGCTGGGCATTTCAAAGGCTGCCGTGATGCGCGAAACGGACAACAATTTTTCCGTCGCCGTCTCGCAGGCTTTCGCCGACAAGGTCGTTTCGCTGACGGGAAATCCCGATTCCATCGTGTACACGGCGGATTGCACCGCGGATACCGCGAATTACAGTCCGGAGCTTGGCAAAATAAAGGATGCGGGCGCGGAGGTCGTATTCCTGCCGACCTCGGTCGAAAACGGCGTGGCCGTCGTGAAGCAGGCGCGAAAGCTCGGCCTCGACGCCCTCTTTCTCGGAACGGATCTCTGGTATGACGAGTCGATGCTGCGGGCGGCGGATGCGGAAACGCTCGCCATGATGGCTTTTTCGTCGGACATGGGCCGCCGGACGGTCGAAAACGAGCTGTCGGACGCGTTCGCGCGGGCCTTCGCGGAAGAATACGGGGATGAGGCGGAACCGAGCGCGGCGACGCTGCTTGGCTTCGACGCCTACATGTTGGCGCTTGACGCCATCGAGCGCGCGGGAACCTCGGTGCGGACGGATTTGATTCGCGACGAACTCATGCGCACGCATTCCTTCCCCGGCGCTTCGGGCAACATCACCTTCGACGAGAATGGGGATCCCATCAAATCCGTTCCCATCACGACCGTGCGGGACGGCGCGTTCGTGAACATCTACACCGCGGAACCCAATTGGGGCGAAGCGGAGGAGGGGAGCGGCGAGGTTCGAATGCCCGGCGAATAGCCCGGCTCGCAGCAGATCCTAATGAGGCAAGCGCCCGGCGCACTTGACGAACGGAATAGCAAAGCGACCCGGGCGTGATGTCCCGGATCGCTTCGTTTTTTTTTCCGCAATGGCGGAGACGTTCCTATTTGAAGTAGCGGTTCAAAAGTCCGTTGAACGCGCAGCCGTGGCGCGCTTCGTCCTTGGCCATCTCGTGGACGGTATCGTGGATGGCGTCGTAGCCGAGCTCCTTGGCGCGCGAGGCGATCTTCTTCTTGGATTCCGTGGCGCCGTGCTCCGCGTCGACGCGCAGCTGCAAATTCTTCTTCGTGTCCGGGAACACGACCTCTCCCAGAAGCTCCGCGAACTTGGCCGCGTGTTCCGCTTCCTCAAACGCGATCCGCTTGTAGGCTTCCGCCACCTCGGGATAACCCTCTCTGTCGGCCTGCCGGCTCATGGCCAGATACATGCCAACCTCGGAGCATTCGCCGTTGAAGTGCTCGCGCAGACCCTGTATGACCTCCGCGTCGACGTCCTTTGCGACGCCGATGCGATGCTCGTCGGCCCATACCAAGGCGCCTTCGGTCTTTTTCTCGAACTTCGATGCGTCCGCCTTGCAGAGCGGGCATTGTGCGG
This sequence comes from Eubacteriales Family XIII. Incertae Sedis bacterium, assembly GCA_031276515.1. GTDB lineage: Bacteria > Bacillota > Clostridia > Peptostreptococcales > Anaerovoracaceae > JAITLA01. The sequence goes on from JAISMX010000041.1 coordinate 6,699, forward strand.
GCGGAGCGTCGCCCTCGTGCGCGTAACCGCATACCGTGCATACATACTTTGCCATAATTCTTTCCTCCTCAACTCTCAACAACATTGTTACAACTTATATAACAAATCCGCCGCGTTTCGCGATTAGGATTGTTTTTCGTTCGCGCTCTCCGCGCTTTCCTCCAAGCAGCTTGGGCAGAGGCCCCACACGAGCACGTCCTTGCGGCGCGCCAGAAAGCCGTCCGGACATAGATCCGCAGCTTCCGAGTGCGCGAGCGGGAAATCGTGTATCGCGCCGCAGCGCTCGCAGCGGAAATGCCCGTGATCCTCGACAAACGCGTCGTAGCGCAGCTCGCAGCCGTCCAGGGTCAGGGGGCGGACAAGACCGCTCCGTTCGAGCGCCGCCAAGCTGTTGTACACCGAGGCGCGCGACAGGCTCGGCAGGTCGGGCCGCAGCGCTTTGTATATCCGATCCGCCGTGGGATGGTTGCGGTTCTTTTCCAGATAGCGCAGAACGTGTATGCGCGCGCTGGAAGGGCGAAGACCCGCGCTCCGCATCCTTTGGTCCAGTTGCTCGTTCGAATAATCGGAGGCTTTCATGTTTGTACCTCAAATAAATTTATAATGATTACAAATTTATAATAACAAAAAAAATATAAGCTGTCAATAGAATTTTGAAAATTTTTTTTAAAAATACGCAACTTAAACGGTTTTTGATTTTTGGAGAATGAATATTTGCGACTTTCACAAATCCCTCACAATTTCGTGGCATAATTTGCATAAGACACAATACGGTAAAAAAAGGCGAACCGAATGCGCAAGTGATTGTATGACAGACCCTAAGCATGGGAGGTGTTGAAAATGTTTGAAGAATACCTTGATAGGTCGAGCCGCGCGGGGTGCGAGACGCCTGCCCCGGAGGAACGCGACGCCGCCCGCGACGCGCCGGACGGCGATGAATCGCCCCCGGCTCCCGCCTTCCCTTCGCGTTGCGATCGCAGGCGCGGGAGGAGGATGCGCGTTCCCGTGTGGCTTCTGATGGTGGCCTGCATGGTCGCGTCCTGCGCCTTCGGCTATATTGGCGGCAGCCTCTCCGCGCAAACGGCGAGAATTCCCGCCGCGGACGGTTCGGAGACGCTTTATCAATCCGTCGTTCGCGCAGCGGCGCTTGACGCCGCCGGCGATTCCGCGATGCGCGTTCCCGAGGTCGCCGCCGCGGTCAAACGCAGCGTTGTGGAGATCACGACCGAAACGGTGATGCGAAACGGCAGGATGGGGCAGCTCATCAGCGCCGGCGCGGGCAGCGGCGTCGTCGTCTCGGCGGATGGATTTATTGCCACAAATTACCATGTCGTTTATGGGGCGAGAAGCATCGCGGTGCGGCTTGCCGACGGCACTGAATATGCCGCCGAAATCAAGGCGGTTGACGCCAAAACCGATCTCGCGGTTTTGAAAATAGGCGCAACGGGCCTCACGCCGGCCGTATTCGGCGATTCTTCAAAAATCGCGGTCGGCGACGCCGCCATTGCGGTGGGCAATCCGCTCGGCGAGTTGGGCGGCACCGTCACGAGCGGCATCATTTCCGCGCTCGACCGGGAAATCACCATCGACGGCGAAACAATGTCGCTCCTGCAAACCGACGCGGCGATAAATTTCGGAAATTCCGGCGGCGGACTGTTCAATATGTACGGCGAATTGATCGGAATCGTCAACGCCAAATCCTCAGGATCGGACATAGAGGGTCTCGGTTTCGCCATTCCGATAAACATTGCGCGGACTGTGATTGCGCAGTTGACGGAAAACGGCTACGTGAGGGGCAGGATCGACACGGGACTCACGCTTGTGGATGTCCAAAACGCGCAGACCGCCATGCTGTACCGCGTGAATCGACTCGGACTGTACATTTACAGGTCGGCTGACGTCTCGCTCAAATCCGGCGACATGATCCTTGCGGTAAACGACACGCCGATCGACGGTCTCGCGAGTTTCAACGCCGCGCTGAAAGGCTTTTCGGTTGGAGACAAGATCAAGATCACCGTTTTCAGAAACGGCAAAGGCGTCGTCGCGGAGATCGTTTTGAAGGAATTGAAAGACGGCGTCACATGATGAAGGCCTCTTTGTCTATCCCGATCGCCCGTGCTTTTCGGCCAATTCTCGCAGCCAATCCGCGGCCTCCCGCGTGAAGGCCTCCGCCGGCGCCGTCCAGACCCAGTTTCCCTCGGCCACGCCCGGCGTGTTCATGCGCGCGTCCGCGCCGAGGAACCACATGTCCTGCAAGGGAATGACGACCCACATGGCCGGCGCGGCGTACAGTTTTTCGATGATGGCGGCGCAGACTTCTTTGACGCGGGTCTCCGCGCTTTCCTCCCCGGTCCGGTCCTCCGGCCCCGGCTGCGCGCCCGTGTCTCCGGCCGGCCCCGCGAGCGGAACCCGGCCCTCCGCGCGCAGCTTCTCGGAAACCCAGCTCGCGAGCGTGTCGTTGTCGTGCGTGCCGGTGTAAAACACCCGCAAAAACGCGGCGTCGGACGGCTTGCCGGTCGCGCCGCTTCGCGCGCTTTCCGCGCTTTCCGCGCCCGCATCGCCCGCGCTTCCGGCCCGCGCCGCCGCGGCTTCGCTTTCGGCGCGCGCCTCGGCCTCCATCTCGTCCGCGTGGAATTGATACACCTTCATCCCGGGCCACGCAAACACATTGCGCAGATCGTTCACGTCCGGCGTGATCACGCCGAGATCCTCCGCCAGTATCGGAAGCGGGCCGAGCGCGGCCTCGACGGCTTCAAAGAGCGCCTTTCCGGGGCCTTTGCCCCAGCTCCCCTCGCGCGCCGTCTTCGCGCTCGCGGGAATCTCCCAGCAAGCCCCGAAACCGCGAAAATGGTCAAGTCGCAAAAAATCGCAGAGCCGCAGGTTGCGGCGGAAGCGCTCGATCCACCAGTGATACCCTTGCCGCTTGTTCGCTTCCCAGAGGAACACGGGATTGTTCCAATTCTGGCCGTCCTCGGTGAACGCGTCGGGCGGAACGCCGCCCGTCTTTCGCATGCGACCGCGCTCGTCCAGATCGAACAGATTTCTGTGCGCCCAGGTGTCGCAGCTCGATGCGGAAACGTAGATGGGCAGATCTCCGAGTATCGAGATGCCGCGCTTGGCGGCGTGGGCCTTGAGCGCATCCCATTGCTTCATGAATACGTATTGCAGGAAGGCGTGAAAGGCGATGGGACGCGCGAGCTCCGTCCTGAGGCGCGCGAGTTCCTGCGGATCGCGGTCGCGCAAGGCCTCGGGCCATTCCTGCCATGGCTCGCCGTCGCGCTCGTCGCTTATGGCGCGATGGAGACAGTAATCGGGAAGCCATGCCGCGTTTTCATCGCAAAAATTCTTGAACGCAAGCTCATCGCAATCGAAAGCCTCGAACGCCTTTTCGAACAGAGGGAACTTGATGGCCCGCGCGCGCGTGAAATCCGCGCGGTTTCCGCTTCCGCCGGTCACGAGACTTTGCAATACCCGCGCAGTCAGGTTTGGCTTGGGCAAATCCTCCTCCGCGAGCAGTCCCGCCCCGACCAAGCCGTCCAAGTCGATCAGGAGCTCGTTGCCCGCGAAGGCCGAAGCGCCGGAATACGGGGAATTTCCGCCGCCCGCCGCCGTGATCGGAAGCATCTGCCATATCCGCTGGCCGGCGGAAGCGAGGTAGTCGCAGAAATCGTGAGCGGCTTTGCCGAAATCGCCGCAGCCCAGCTCGGAGGGCAGGGAAGTGATGTGGCAGAGTACGCCGGCCGCTCTCGGCAGGGTCTTCATGACCAAGCTCGCGGGATCGGCTTTTTTAATGTACACAAGCTTGCTTTCGAGCGGTCCGACGCGCACGCGCAGCAGGGCCGGCATCCGTCCGCCCCAGGAGTCGAGATCGCCGCCCTCCCAGAACAGCGCCTCGTCGCGTGGCGTCGTTTCGCTCGCCTCCGAACGCGCGCGCTCCGGTTCGAGAATCTCGCCCGAAAGGAGTTCCAAAAACACCGTCTCATCGCGCGAAAGCGCGATCAAAACCTCCTCGCTCTCGTTGCGCGAGGCGTTCAAAAACACGGCGGCGCGCTCGTTTTCGCCGCGTCTGCCGAACGCGTACATGTGCCGATAGCCGCCGTAGGAAACGAAATCTCCCTTGCGGAACAGCTCGTGTTCCGCGCGCAGATTGCCGAGGAGCCTGTATCGCTCCAGAATTTCATGGTCTTCGCGGCCCCAAGGGAAGGGGACGCGGTTGTGGGGATCGTCAAGGCCCTCCGCGCCGGCCTCGTCGCCGTAAAACACGGAGGGGACGCCGGGGAAGGTCATCTGCCAAGCGGAGAGCAATTTCAGGCGGCGTTTGGCCAAGTCTCGACGCTCCTCGTTCAGCCTGTGGGTTTGCTTCTGCCAATCGCTGAGCTCCGCGTCGATGGGCGCTTCGCCCAAAACCGAGAGGACGCGCGGCTTGTCGTGGCTGCCGATCAGATTGAGACAGGAGAAGAAATACTCGCGGGGATAGTTTTCGTACAGGCTCATGACGCGCGAATGCACCTCGGCGGGCGTGATGCGGCCCAGCGCGAAATCCAAACTCCAGTCGCGGAAGGGATAATTCATCGTGGAATCGAGTTCCATTCCGAGCAGATATTGGCGCATTACGCCGTAGCTCATCTTGTTGGATGCGTCCTCCCAGACCTCGCCCAAAAGCACGCTGCTCGGATCCGTCTCCTTCATGGCTTTTCGGATTTCGCATATGAATTCGTCGGGCAGCTCGTCGGCCACGTCGAGCCGCCAGCCGCGCGCGCCGGCCTTGATCCAGCGCCGCACCACGCTGTCGTCGTCGCCGAAGATGAAGTCTCGGTAGCTTGGGTTCGATTCGTCGACGTTCGGCAGGTCGGCCACGCCCCACCAGCATTCGTAGCCCTCCTTGTCGTGGTTGAAGCGATACCAGGAGCGATACGGCGAATCCTTGGATTGCCACGCGCCGAGGGAGGGGTAGTTGCCGTATTTGTTGAAGTAGACGCTGTCCGCGCCCGTGTGGCTGAACACGCCGTCCAGCACGATGGATATCCCTTGATCCTGGGCTTCCTTCGCGAGCAGACGGAAAGCCGCCTCGTCCCCGAAGCCCGGATCGATCTTCGTGTAGTCGGCCGTGTCGTACTTGTGATTGCTCGCGGCTTCGAATATGGGATTCAGATAGAGGATGGTGACGCCGAGGCTCTTTAAATAGGAGAGCTTTTCGCGAATTCCCGAGAGCGTGCCGCCGAAGAAGGGCCAGCGCACGACCCAGCCTCTGTCGTCTTTGTACAGAAAAGGATCGTCCCGCCAATCGCTTTGCAGGATGCGCGTCGGCCCTCGCCGGTCGTCCGCGTGTCCGGCGTCGAAGAAGCGTTCCTTCCAGTCGCTTCCCCGCGCGAACCTGTCCACGAATATCTGATAGACGAGACCTTCCTTCCACCACGCGGGAACGGGATTTTCCGCGTAGACCGTGAGCTGATAGGAAGGAGGGGGCGAAAAGGATTCCTTGCCCTCGCCGCCGCGGCTTTGGTCGTTGTTCCCGTAGTAGCGCGTGACGCCGCCGGTCGCCACGATGAAATAGTACCAGACGTTGCCCGGCGTGTCAGGGGTCGTGTAGGTGCAGGCGTATTTTCGGCATACGGCGCCCATGGCGCCGCCTCCCGCGTCCGGCGGCGTTATTTCGCCGATCACGGACATGGGCGCCAAGGTTTCGCCGACGTCGCCAAACCAGATGCGCAGCGTACAGGAACAATCGGCCGGCAGCCCCGTGACGTCCAGCGAGAAAGCGACCGTCGTGCCGCAGGGCGCGGCGCCGAAGGGGTACCTGTAGCGCGCGAGATGTGAATTGTGATACAGTGAGATTCTGTGCATGGCAACCCCTATTGGCTTCTCGAAAACTTGGTTTTCCTGCATAATCCGTCGTACAGCTTGGAATAGCGTTTCGCCGAGGCGCGCCAGCTGAAATCCGCGGCGCAGGCGTTCTTTTGAATCCCGTGCCACGCGGCGCGGTCGCTCGCGTAGATGCCGGCGGCTTCCCGGATGGTGAAAAGCAGTTCGTGCGCGTTGTAATTCGCGAAACTGAAGCCTGTGCCTTCGCCCGTGAACTTGTTGTGCGGGACGACCGTGTCGCGCAGACCGCCGGTCTCTCTCACGACCGGAATCGTGCCGTACTTCATCGCGATCATCTGCGTTATGCCGCAGGGTTCGAACTTCGACGGCATCAGGAGGATGTCTCCGCCCGCGTATATCCTATGCGCCAGCGCCTCGTCGAAGGTGATGCGCACGGCCATTCGCTTCGGATAGCGGTTGGCAAAATAGTAGAACATCTCCTCGTAGCGCCAATCTCCCGTTCCCAGGACGGCCAGCCGCACATCTCCCTTGTACAGCAACTCTTCCATGATGTGCGCGATCAGATCGAGACCCTTCTGCTCGGTGAGGCGGCTCACGATCACGAGAAGCGGGACGTCCTTGTCCAAGGGAAGCGAGAGTTCCTCAAGCAGTTTGCTCTTGTTGAAAGCCTTGCCCTCCGCGTCGTCGCCCGAATAGGGCTTGTGGATCATCTTGTCGCGGGCGGGGTCGTATTCGCCGTAATCTATGCCGTTCAGTATGCCGGTCAGGCAATCTTCGCGCCAACGCAGCACGCCGTCGAGACCCTCGCCGAAATAGGGCGTCATGATCTCGCGCGCGTAGGTCGGACTCACCGTGGTGATCGCGTCGGCGTAGAGCAGCGCGCCTTTCAGGAAATTGATGGCGTCGCCAAAGGCCAAGTGGTCGCGCGCCGCGGCGTGATTCGCCATGTCGAGGACGTCGCCCAAGAAGTCGCGGCCGGTGACCCCTTGATATTTCAGATTGTGGATGCTGACGACGCTCTTGATGTCGTAGTAGTAGGGATGATCCCCGAAGTATTCCTTCATCATGACGGGGATGAGCGCGGTGTGCCAGTCGTTGCAGTGGATCACCTGCGGCTTGAAACGCTCGAGATGGGTCAGGCAGAGGAGCGTCGCCTTGCAGAAAAACGCCGATCTCTCCTCGTCGTCGCCGTGGCCGTACAGCGAATCGCGCTTGAAATAGTGCTCGTTGTCGATGAAGTAGTAGGTCACGCCTCTGTGCTTGAGCGTTTCCACGCCGCAATACTGGGATCGCCAGCCAAGCTGCACCTGAAAGCTGAAAAGATGCTCCATTTCGCTTCTGAATTTGCCCGGTATCGTGTCGTGCTTGGGCATGACGACGCGCACGTCGTGTCCCTCTTCGTTCAGAAAGAAGGGCAAAGCCCCTCCGACGTCTCCGAGTCCTCCGCTCTTTGCGAAGGGCGAAGCCTCAAAAATCGCGTACAATATGTTCATATTTGTTAAACCCCGTTCCCGCCGCGGCGCGGCGGTATAAATTATAAAAAATGTCACATAGTGCTTCTTTTTTCGAGTACCAAAGGCCTGTCTTCGCTCCCGCGAATGACCGCGCCGTCGCTTACGATCACGTATTTGTCGGCTATCACGTTTTCCAGAATGGCGCCGCGCCCGATTACGCAGCGCTGCATGATGACGCTGTCCTTGACGACCGCGTCCTCTCCGACCGTCACGCCGGGGAAGAGAACGCTGTTTTCCACGTGTCCGCGAATCGTGCATTCGTTTGGAATCAGCGCGTTGCTTGTGGCCGATCCGCTGTAATAGCGCGTGGGCGCGCCGTCGCGCACTTTCGTGTACACGGGTCTTTTGCCAAAGAACAATTCCTCGTGAATCTCGGGCAGAAGGATGTCCCTGCTGCACTTCAAGAACGAATGCAGGGAATCGATCCTGCCGAGATAGCCCGTGAACTCGTATCCGCGCATTTGAATGTTCTGTATGTTTTCCAGCAGCACATCGGTCAATTCCATGTGATCCACGGCGCGGTACCAACCGATCAGGTCCACCAAAACCTGTCTCTTGAAGACCATGCAGTCGATGAAGAGCGCCGGCGGCGGCGTCTCGGCGGGCGCGGCCTCGGGCCGCACGCGAAACATCTTCGTGATGCGCTTTTCAAAATTCAAATCGAGAAAAAGTCCGTTGTTCCAATGCTCCGGGTTCTCGCCGCGATACGCGAGCGTGACGTCGGCGCCGCTTTTCGCGTGGGCCTCCGTCAAAGCCTTGTAATCCATATTATATACTTGATTTGCGGAGGTTACAATAACGTATTCGCGATAATCGCGCGTAAGATAGTCCATGTTTCGTATCATGTCTTTCACAAGGAACTGCGTGCTCATGTTTTTGAAGCCGTAGATCGAGCCGGGCAGTATGAACAGTCCGCCCCGCTTGCGGTCGAGGAACCATTCCTTGCCCGCGCCGAGGTGGTCGAGCAGGGAACGATACATGTATGGGGTGATGATTCCCACCGTGCGGATGTCCGCGTTGACCATATTGGAAAGCACGAAATCTATCAGCCGGTAGCGCCCGCCGAAGGGGAGAGAGGCGGGCGGTCTGTTTCCGGTCAGAATGCCGAGATTGTCCGTGTTGTAATTCGCGCAGATGAGGCCCATCGTTTCGTTGTCCATTTTTGCCTCCAGTTGCAATTTCGCATGAAATACCTTTTTTGCCTATTCGCGGTTCACGTTCTCGCCTTCCGAAACGCGCGCGCCCTCTATGAGACACATGTCGCCCGCCACGACCGTGATGCCTTGCTGCGGCGGCGCGGACGCGTCCGATTTCGCGCCGATGAGACTGTCCCTGCCGATCTGCGTGTTCTCGCCCACGATGGCCTTGTGCAGCGTGCAACCCCGCTCGATCCGCACTCCGGGCAGTATGATGGAATCGACGACGGAGCAATCCTCTTCGATCCGCACGTTCGGGCAGATGATGGAATCGACGACGGCGCCCCGTATGCTGCATCCGTTGCAGATCAGGCTGTTTTCCACCTTGGCTTCGGGCCAGATGTAGTGGGGCGGAAAGATGTTGCTGTTGGAAAGGATGCGCGTCTTTTGGTCGAATATGTTGAAGGACGGTTCCTCTCGCAGAAGCTCCATATTGGCCTCGTAATAGCTCTCGATCGTGCCGACGTCCTTCCAGTAGCCGCTGAATCTGTAGGCGTAGAGCGACTTTCCCTGCGCGAGCAGGCGCGGCAGGACGTCGCCGCCGAAGTCCTTTGAAGAATCGGGGTCATTGTCGTCCTCCTCCAGCGCGTCCGCGAGCAATTTCGCGGTGAAGATGTAAACGCCCATGGACGCGAGATTGCTGTCGGGATTTTGAGGTTTCTCCGAGAATTTCGTGACGCGGCCGTCTTCCGCCGCGGTCAGTATGCCAAAGCGGCCGGCTTCTTCCCAAGGCACCTCCATCGCGGAAATGGTCACGTCCGCTTTGCTTTCGATGTGAAATTCCAGCATTTTGCTGTACTGCATCGAATAGATGTGGTCGCCGGACAGGATCAGCACGTAATCCGGGTCGTAGCCCGAGATAAAATCCATATTTTGGAAAATAGCGTTGGCGGTGCCGATGTACCAGCCGCCGCCGTCGCGCTTTTGATAGGGCGGCAATATGTGGACGCCGCCGTTCGCCTCGTTCAAATCCCAAGCTTCTCCGGTGCCTATGTAGGCGTTGAGCATCAGCGGGCGGTACTGCGTCAGCACGCCCACGGTGTCGATGCCGGAGCCGACGCAGTTGTTCAGGCTGAAATCGATGATCCTGTACTTGCCGCCGAAGGGTACCGCCGGCTTCGCCACGGAGTGGGTCAGCGCCCCCAGCCTGTTGCCCTGTCCGCCGGCCAAGAGCATCGCGACGCATTTTTTCTTGCTCATGAGCCTTTTCCTCCTTTCACATTTGCATCCATTGCAACCATTCGGCTGCCGCTTTTCACACTTTCCATATTTCCGCGTTGTACTTCTTTATGGTTTCGTCGCCGGTAAACCGGAAAGAGCGCATGATGTTGCGCAGCGACATGCGCCGCCACGCCGATTCGTCCCCGTAGAGCGCTTGCAGCTTGCCGAAAGCGCTCATGTAGGAGGGGAAATCCTTGAGAACGAAGTATTCGTCGTTGTCGCGCAGCAGACTGTCGTAGATGTCCCTGAAATCGCTGCCCGCGTCGGGGAAAAAGCCGTCGATGAGCTGATCCACGATGCGCTTTATGCGAGAATCGCCGTGGTATTCCTCCCAAGCCGAATAGCCGCCCTTTCGATAGAAGCTCAAGACCTGCTCGATTTTGAGACCGAACAGCGCCATGTTCTCCTCGCCGACGGCGTCGCGGATTTCGAGGTTTGCGCCGTCCAGCGTGCCGAGGGTGATCGCGCCGTTCATCATCTGCTTCATGTTGCCCGTACCCGAGGCTTCTTTGCCCGCGATGGAGATCTGCTCGCTTATGTCCGCCACGGGATAGATCATCTCGCCTATGCTCACGTTGAAGTTTTCCAGAAACACGACGCGCAGCACGTCGCGCGTCAGCGGGTCGGCGTTGACCTTTTCGGCCACGGCGCTGATCAGCCCTATGATGGTCTTCGCGAAGCGATAGCCGGGCGCCGCCTTGCCCGCGAAGATGAACACGCTCGGCGTCACGCCGGCGTTCGGGCTTTCCCGCACGGTGTTGTAGAGTTCCATGATCTTGAACACGTTGAGAAGCTGCCGCTTGTAGCCGTGGATGCGCTTGACGTGTACGTCGAATATGGCGTCGGGATCGACCGTGAACCCGCTCGTTTCCTCGATGAAGCGCGCGAGGCGCAGCTTGTTTTCGCGCTTGACCCCGTGCAGCCGCTCCAGAAAGGCGTCGTCGCTCTCAAATCGCTCGAGGCCTTCGAGCTCGCGGGGGTCCTTTATCCAGCCCTCGCCTATGGCCTCGCTGATCAGGCCCGAAAGCCCTCGGTTCGCGCAGAGCAGAAAGCGCCTATGGGAAACGCCGTTCGTCACGTTCTTGAATTTGTACGGGAAGTTCGCGTAAAAGGAGCGAAGCAAATCCCGCTTCAAAAGCTCGCTGTGCAGGAAGGCCACGCCGTTGATCGTGTGACTGCCGATGACGGCGAGGTTGACCATGTGAACGAGACCGTTCCGGATGATGGCCGTGTCTTCGATCTGCCTTTCGGTCGCGGACAGGCTTTCCAGCAGCATCCTGTGGCGCCTGTCGATTTCCTCGACGATCATGTGAATGCGCGGCAGCAGTCGCTTGAACAGCTCCTCGGGCCAGCGCTCGAGCGCCTCGGGCATCACGGTGTGGTTGGTGAACGAAATCGTGTTGACCGTGATGGCCCATGCGCGCTCCCAGCCCATGCCTTCCTCGTCGACCAGTATGCGCATCAACTCCGCCACGCAGAGGGCGGGATGCGTGTCGTTGATGTGTATGGAAACGCCTTCGTTCATGTCCCACAGACCGCCGCGCTTCTTCTTGTACCTTGTGGTTATTGCGCCGACGCCGGCCGCGACGAGGAAGTATTCCTGCTTCAGGCGCAGCTCCAAGCCCGATTGGTTGTCGTCGTTCGGGTAGAGCACGTAGGATATGGCCTCCGTTTCCGAGCGCGTGTGAACGGCCTTGGCGTAGTCGCCGCGGTTGAAGGAGGCGAAGTCGAATTCGTCGCCCGCCGGCTCCGCGCTCCAGAGACGCAGCGTGTTGATCTGCTCGCCCGGTCCGTAGCCGATGATGGGGACGTCGTACGGCACGGCGAGCACCGCGTCGTAGTCGACGTGTTCAAACGCGAGGCGCGAACCCTCCGTGTGCCATTTTATCGAGCCGTTGAAGCGCACGACGACGGATTTTTCGGGTTTGCGCAGTTCCCACGGGTAGCCGTGCTGCAGCCAGTTGTCCGGCAGCTCGACCTGCTGTCCGTCCACGATCTTCTGGCGAAAGAGGCCGAAACGGTAGCGTATGCCGTTGCCGTGTCCGGCTATGCCGAGGAAGGCCATCGAGTCGAGGAAGCAGGCCGCGAGACGGCCGAGACCGCCGTTGCCGAGGCCGGGATCCGGTTCCGTGTCGAGTATGTCGTCGAGGTTCACCTTGAGCTGCGACAGGCCCTCGCGCACGATTTCCCTTATGCCCAAATTCGTCAAATAGTTGTCAAGCAGTTTCCCGATCAGAAACTCCATCGAGAAATAATAGACCTGCTTGCCGCCGTCCGTCTTTCCGTAGCGCGAATTCGTGTAGACCCATTGTCTGCCGATATGTCTGCGGATCAGCCGCACCAGCATGTTGTACTGCTCGACGCGGTTGCTGTCCTCGAAGGCCTTGCTCAGGCGATCCACGAATTCCGCGCGATATTCGCGGATGAATTCATTTGTGTTCTTAAAAATGGCCGTACCTCCCGTTGCGTTTCGCTTTTCAATGCTCAAAAATCGCGCGGCGTCCGAGCGTTTATCCGTTCCGGAACGCCTGCTCTATTATGCCTATCGCCACATCGTACTCTATGGGCTTTGCGATGTGTCCGTTCATCCCGGCTTCGATCACCATCTGCATGTCTTCTTTGAATACGTTGGCCGTCATCGCGAGGATTTGAATGTTCTTCGCGTCCCGCCTTTGCATCGCGCGTATGCGCCGCGTCGCCTCGCAGCCGTCCATGACGGGCATCTGCACGTCCATGAGTATCAAATCGAAGCGGCCCGGCTCGGAAGCGGCGAAGATGTTCACGGCCTCCTGTCCGTCGGACGCGTATTCGCACGACACGCCCGTATCCTCGAGCAGCGCCGCGATGATTTCGCGGTTGATTTCCACGTCGTCCACGATCAGAATCCTGCGCCCCGAAAAGTCCTTCGCGGCGATCTCCCCGGCCGGCGCGACCGCCGCGCCGCCGCTTTTGTCGATGTCGAACCAGACGCGGAAGGAGAAGGTCGAGCCTTCGCCCTCCCGGCTCTCGACGTGAATGGAACTGCCCATCAACTCCACGATGTTGCGGCTGATGGAAAGGCCGAGCCCCGTTCCGCCGTACTTTCTGGACGTGCTGCTGTCCGCCTGCTCGAAGGGGTTGAATATCCGCGACATCACGTCCTCCGACATGCCTATCCCGTTGTCCGTCACCGAGAACAGCAGCAGCGCCTTTTCGGGATCGCGCGAAAGAACCTCCGCGCGCAGCGTCACGGCGCCGCCCGCGTCCGTGAATTTTATCGCGTTGGATATGAAGTTGATCAGCACCTGCGACAGCCGTATGGAATCCCCAAGAAGCGACAGGCCGCGCGTGCCGCGCGCGTCCGACAGCAGGGCGATCCCCTTGCCGGCCGCGCTCGAATGCAGACTGCTGACGATGTTGTCCAAAATGCCGTCGAGCGCGAACGGCGCTTTCTCCAAAACGAGCTTGCCCTCTTCGATCTTGGACATGTCGAGAACGTCGTTCACGAGCCCGAGCAGGTGCCGCGAGGATATGCCGATCTGCGCGATGCATTTTCGCATCTCGTTTGGGTCGGGGTTGCGCTCCGCGATCTGCGTCATGCCGATGATGGCGTTCATCGGCGTGCGTATTTCGTGGCTCAGGTTGGACAGGAAGCGCGTCTTCGCTTCGACGGCGGCCTTGGCCCGGTCGAGGGCGAGCAGGTTGTTGTATATCCCGTTCATATTGCGGCAGTACACGAGGAAGGGCATGCCTATGGCCTCCGGGCGGAAATCGTAGACGGCGGCGCCGGCGTTTGTGATCCCTCCCAGAATGACGCCCTCCGGCTTGCGCGTGTTGTCGAATATGGTCACGTAGATGGCGTGCGCGAGATCCAAGGCGGCAAAGGGCGAGTCCTCTCCGGGCGGCGACTCCGTGACGACGCTCTGCCGGTCGAAGCGGAAGAGCGCGGGTCGCGCCAGCCATTCCTGCGCGACGGGCAGCTCCGAGAGGTCCGTTTCGAGCTTGCACGCGCCGATCAAATGCAGCTTGTCTCCCGATATGTCCATCAAGAACGCGGCGCCCGTTTCAAGCTGAAAGATGTCCACGATTCCTTCGGCGAGCAGGGCGGCGAACTCCGGCCGGGCGGAGACGGAAAACGCGAGTCTCGAGAAGCGATGGATTTGCTTGAAAAACTCAAGCTGCATGTCCAGCTTTCCCCGCATGATGCGCATATTCTCTTTTTCCAGCTCGTTGCGCGCCGTCCTGCGCTGCAGCTCGTCCACCAGCTTTCGGAGCTCGGCCGCTTCTTTTTCCTCAGGGTAAGGCATGTTTTTTCTCAATTCCGATGGGCTTAGGAACAGTTCAAAAATAAAGTGTGCAGTCAGCGTAGCAATTTTGTGTCCCGGCGAGGCGCCGGGTTCCGCGAATACTCGCAGTATTCAAGGGTTCCGGCAACGAAGCCGGGGCGCAAA
>JAISMX010000138.1 GCA_031276515.1 Eubacteriales Family XIII. Incertae Sedis bacterium
AAGCCTTTGATTTCTATCACGATCCGCCTCCGTCTGCGCTTCGTCGCACCGCAAGCGCCGTTCCCAAGCATTGAGCGCCACCGTGATCGCCATCGTAATGACCCAGTAGATGATGGCCAACGACACGTACATCTCGAAGTATCGAAAGGTCCGCGCGGCCATCAACCTGCCGCCGGCCGTGATCTCCACCGTCGCGGTGACGAATACCAGCGATGTTCCCTTGACCATGCCGATGAACGAATTGCCCAGGGACGGCAGCGCCACGACCAGCGCCTCGGGGATGATGATGCGCCGCAGCGTCTGTACGGTCGTCATGCCCATCGATTGCGCCGCTTCGATCTGCCCCTTCTCCACCGCCTGAATCGCCGCGCGTATGCTCTCGGACGCGTAGGCACCGTCGTTGAGGGAGAGGGCGACGAGCGCGAACGCGATCGGCGGTATGGCGTTGATGTTGAACTGCGTCCCGAATTTGTAGTTGCAGTATTGCAAAATCATCGGGACGCCGTAATAGGTGGCGTAGAGCTGCACGATGATGGGCGTGCCGCGCGTGAAGGACACATAGAACGCCGCGATCCGCCGAAGCACCCGGATCTGCTTTATCTTGATCAGCGCCACCAGAAAGCCGATGATCATGCTGAAGAAGTAGGAGATCACCGTAATCTCCAGCGTGATCGGCAGATAGCGCAGTATGGAGGGTATCTGCGTGAAGATCAGCTTAAAATCGAAAATGTTGGCCATGGCGTCGTCACCGTCCTCCCTTGGGCGATAGCGTACATTCCCTTTTCCGATCCCTTACCGGCCGGTCATGTCGAAGCCAAAGTGCTTAATCGACAGTTCTTTCAGCGTTCCGTCCGCCACCAACTCGAGCAGAGCGGCGTCCACCGCGTCGCGCAGAGCTTCGCCTTCGGCGGTCTTGGGATAGATGTACCAAGCGTAGGGATCCTGTATGGTTGCGGTTTCCTCTTTCGTGAATTCCACGTATTCGAGCTCAGCGATCAGTTCGGGGTACTCCTCCTTGTACGAGTCGAACATGACGGTTTCCAGGAACGTGAAGTCGGTCGCCCCATAGACCACGTTCTGCAGCTGCTTGACCGTGTCCGATTCCGTGAAGTTTACGATGATGGGATTGTCCGGATGCGCTTCATTGTACGCCTCAAAGAAGATCTGCGTGAAGCCGCCCGCGGTGGACTCGGCGGTCTTGCCGCCCAAATCGTCCAACGTCTTGATGTCGTCCCGGCCCTTCTTCACGACGGCGACCGTATAATTGTAGACAAAGTATTCGTTCGCGAACAGGTATTTTTCTTCGCGTTCCGGCTTTTTGGTGAAGTTGTTCGTACCCATTCCGTAGCGTCCGGAGTCGATGCCGGCGAAGATGCTGGTGAACTCCGTCACCTCGAACGAGAATTCGTATTCGGGCAGCAGGGCGTCTATGGCGTTGATCACGTCCACCTCGTAGCCGACCAATTCGTCGTTTTCGTTCATGTACGCATATGGCTTGGGACCCGCCGCGTTGCCGATCAGTACCTTCGTGACCTCGGTTTCGGCCGCCGCCTCCGCGTTCGCGCCGGAGTCCTCCTCGGCGCCGGAACCGCCGGAAGTCTCCTCCGTACCCGCATTCCCGCCGCAGCCCGCGAGCAGGGCGGCCATGGCCAAGAACAAGACAAGCAACGCCGGTGTGATCCATCTCTGTTTTTTCATGTGCTCCTCCTTTTTCATATAACATATATAACATATATGTGTTACCGAAATTATAGTATCACAGGAACACATATATGTCAAGAAGGTTTTGAGATGTGCGTTCAATGTTTTTTGCGTGGTTTTTTCGTGAAAAAAAGAGGGGCCGTCTCCGCGGCGCCCTCTCTGTCGAGACCAACGATGCCAAAAATCAAATTTTGACGATCTTCGCGACGTAACCCGCCTTCGAGGCGTTTTCGTCTTCGCTTTCAAAAACGGCCGCGACATGAACCCGCAGCGCGGCGTCGCCGGACGCGATTTTCACGTTCATCTCCGTTTCCATATCGGGATTTCGTCGGTTTAGCTTCAAAACCTCGTTGAGCAGATGTCCGCGCCGTTTTTCGTCGATGTTTTCGTTGCTCAGCAGGAAATGTCGGAAACCCGAAATTGTCTCGTCGTTCAATCCCATCATATCCATAAAGCCCTTGGAAAGCCGGGCCGTATCGGTTTTGATGTCGTAATCGACGATGGCGTCGTCCGCGAGCTTCGTGATGATGCGGAGTTTGGTCCGTTCGAGCTCGGCCGGGTTTCCGGCGTCGGAAAGGAGCAGAATATCGGCATCCGAGGTCCGCACGCTCGGCGCCGAGGCGGTCAACACGGATTTCTCTTTGATTTTTTCGGGATCGAGGAATTGAACGGCGATCTTTTCAAAGGACGCGAGCATCTCCGGATTGAAAACGCCGCATTCGCCGTCCATAATCATCTTCACCGCAACGTCGTGGCTGAGCGCCGGTTTGTACACGCGGTCGCTCGTGAGCGCGTCGTAAACGTCGGCCAGCGACACGACCTGCGCCCAAAGCGGTATCTCGTCGCCCTTGAGCCCGTCGGGGTAGCCCCTGCCGTCCCAGCGCTCGTGATGATGGCGGCAGATGTCGTAGCAATATTTGTAATACGCGAGGTTTCCCGTGAAGTTGATGCTTTCCAGTATCGCGCAGCCTTCCGTCGTGTGGGTCTTCATGATGGTGAATTCCTCGGCCGTGAGACGGCCGGGTTTCAGCAGCACGAGGTCGGATATCGCGATCTTGCCGATGTCGTGCATGGCGGAAGCGCTGGCTATGTCGTTTATTTCCTCCGGCGAGAGCCGGTATTTTTCATTGAGCTCCGAAAGGGTTTCCAGCAATATCTTGGTCAGCGCGCGTATGCGGATGATGTGCTGTCCCGATTCGTGGTCGCGGAATTCGACGGCGGTGCTCAGGGCGTCGATCACGAAGGTGTTCGACATCTTCAGCTGCTCGTTTTGCAGTTCGAGCGCCTTGGTCTGTTTTTCGACCATATCTTCCAGATAAAATTTGTGAAGGTAGAGATCCACCGTGTTCTGCACGCGGCGCCTTACGATATCGGGGTTGAAAGGCTTGTTGATGATATCGACGACGCCCATGGAGTAACCCATCAGGGCCTTCTCCTCGTCGCTTTCCGCCGTGATCATGATGACGGGGATGGTTTCTATGGATTTGTCGAGAATCATATTTTTGAGAACGCCAAAGCCGTCCATTACGGGCATGACGATGTCGAGCAGCACGATCGCTATCGTCTGCCCGTATTCGGTGATCAGGTCGAGCGCGACTTGGCCGTTTTCCGCTTCAAGCACATTGTATTGATCATGAAACAATTCATAGAGAATCTCTCTGTTCAATTCAATGTCGTCAACAATCAGAATGTTTCTTCGATCCGTGCTCATTTATAAAACCCTTTCACCACAGACATCTCGCATATTCGGAACGCCGGAAGGCGAAGACGAATCCGCGCGACGCGGGAGCCAACGCCATTCTTATTTATTCTACACCAATCGCGCGGGAAGTGCAAATTATTTAGGTTGCCAAAAAATTGTTTTTTGTTTGAATCCGCTTGAATCTCGAGCGCAAGCTCTTGACTTGTCCGCGTCGATATGCTACGATTGCAGAAAATTTCACAGTGCAAGGTTCCCGGAAAGCGTCGCCAAACGGCACGCCTGTCTTGCCACGGACATTGGAACCGGCGAATTTTCGGAGGTGCGGCGTGAGCGACGACAGCATAAGGGCAATCATCGACAGGCTATCGGATTTTGAGAGGAACGTGGACGCGCTGGGTATGAGCTTTTCATTTGAGACCGATGAGGAGAGCGCCGCGGAGAGACGCGCGGCGGCCGGGGAGGAAGGCGCCGCGGAACGCCGCGAGACCTTGGAGGAGCGGGCCTTGTTCGGCGTGGAGCGCGCGACGCGCTTTGCGCTTTCGCTCGCGAAGGTCTTCAAGGGTTCGCCCGGCAGCATATACGTGAGCGACGCCTCGGGCGTCACGCGCATGGTCAACGGGAGCTTCGAACGCGCGACGGGTGTAAAGCCCATCGACGTGCTGGGCAAAAACGTCAGGGAACTGGAAGGCGAGAAATTCTTTAAACCGTCGGTACACCGGCTCGCGACGGACGAACGGCGCCGGGTTACGGTGCTGCAGACCGCGAAAAACGGCAAAAAGCTGCTTGTGACGGGCGCTCCCATATACGACGGCGAGGGCAAGCTTGAAATGTGCGTCTCGAACGCCGTGACAATGGAAGAAATCGAGAGCGTGTACGCCTATTATCACGGCAAAAATGAGAAGCCGGAGACCGGAATCGCGCCGCAAAGCGTCGAGCTGCTAACGGAGAGTCCCGCCATGAAGCGCATCATGGACGTGGTGGATCGCATCAAAGACACCGACTCCACGATTCTGATCAGCGGCGAATCCGGCGTCGGCAAGAGTATGCTCGCCAAGCACATCCACGCGGGCAGCAACCGCGCGAACGGCCCGATGGTGGAAATCAACTGCGGAACGATACCCGAACACCTGCTCGAATCCGAACTGTTCGGCTACAATTCCGGCGCCTTCACCGGAGCGAGCAGCGCGGGCAAGGAGGGCCTTGTGGAACTGGCGGAGGGCGGCACCTTGCTGCTGGATGAGATCAGCGAGCTGCCCGGCCCCTTGCAGGTCAAGCTTTTGAACCTCATTCAGGACAAGCGGATCATGCGGATAGGCGCAAAGAAGCCGACGCGCGTGGACGTGCGCATCATCGCCGCGTCGAACAACGACCTCGGCGAACTCGTCAGGCTCGGACGATTTCGCGCGGACCTCTATTACAGGCTCAATGTCATTCCGATTCACATGCCGCCGCTCCGCGAGCGAAAGGAGGACATAGCGCCCGCCATCGCCCATTTCGTCGACAAATTCAAGGACAAATACAAAAAACAAGCCTCGTATTCCGAGGTGTTCGTGGAAGAACTGAAGAATATGACTTGGAGCGGAAACATCAGGGAGCTTGAAAACACGATCGAACGCATGGTGCTGATGAGCGTGGACGGCGTGCTGTCGCCGGCGCGCGCCGGCGGTGCGGAATTCGCGGAGACAAACGCGAACGAGACGGAAGTCTCCGCTTTGAGGGGTGCGATTGCGCGTTTGGAGGAAAAAATGGTGCGCGCGGCGTATGAAAAACACGGCAGCAGCTATAAGGTGGCGGAGGCGCTCGGCATAAGCCAGACGAGCGCGCACAGGAAGATACGGAAATATTGCGGGGATTGCGCGGTGTGAGTTTTTGCGCGACGCAAATCGCTTCGCGGCGAGGACGCGAGGCATTGAACCCGTTCGCGCGATGATGCGATAATGGGTTATTCGATTCGCTAACGATTTAATTTTTGCCGCGCCGCATCCGTGAGGCGTGGCAAATTCTTGGGCGATTCGCCCTTTTTTACATTTCAGCTTTTTGAGGTCGTCGCGTTTTGCCGAAAAATCGTTTTTTTAAAACGACGATTTTTTATCGTCAATAAACGATAAAGCTTTATTTTTTGCGCGATCCGCTTCGACTTGCGCATATGGGAATTTCCGCCGCGGGCGCGGCTTGGCACGAATATTGCCTTAGAATGTGCGGAGCCGCGGCTTTGCTCTGTCCGCAGGTTTGCGGACGCGGTTTGGGAGGTTGGTGCGCACCGGCTTTCCACATTGCGTATTGCCAATGTTCCGCATGGGCGCCGCCCGGCGCGAAAGCGATTTCGGCAAATCAAAAGGGGGATAAGGGATAAGATGGACGTAGAACGGATCAAAAAAGACGCTTTGCGATGGGCAAGGGACAATGGCGAAGAATTTTATGGGATATCCAAAGAAATATGGGAAAATCCCGAACTGTCGATGCAGGAGCTCAAATCCTGCGAACTGCTGAAAGGCGCGCTAAGGGCGCGGGGTTTCCGCGTGGAAGAAGGTGTCGCCGGGATGCCAACGGCATTCGTGGCCGCATATGGGGATGGCTTCCCGGTGATCGCCGTAAACTGCGAATACGACGCGTTGCCGGGCCTTTCTCAGAGCGCCGGCGCCACGGAGAAACGCGCGGTGCGGGAAGGCGCTCCGGGACAGGGCTGCGGCCACAATTTGTTGGGGACGGCAGCCGTAAAGGCCGCCGCCGCGATGAGGTTCGCGATGGAGAAACACGGACTCGGCGGCACCGTCAAGGTGATCGGGGCGCCCGCCGAGGAGTTGTGTCTCGGCAAGCCCTTTCTCGGGAAGGCGGGTCTGCTCGAAGGGATGGACGCCTTTTTGGACTGGCATCCGTGGTCGTACAACCGCGCCGATTTCGATTCGTGCTGCGCGTATTTCAGCGTCAAATACCATTACAGGGGGCGAACCTGCCACGGGAATTCGCCGTGGCACGGCAGGAGCGCGCTCGACGCGGCGATGCTCCAGGCGCACGCGACCGAATGTCTGCGCGAACACCTTCATCCGGGAGAACCGCCCGATGCCGCGAATACGCTCAACTACACCTTTTCTTCCGTGGGGCCGGAGTTTCCGAGCGTTGTTCCGGACAGGGCCACGATATGGTATGTGGGCAGGTTTGTGACGTCGCTCGACGCCGAGGACGCGCTGCGGCGCGTGACAAACTGCGCAAAAGGCGCGGCTCTCGCGACGGACACGGAGGTTGACGTCGAAATCATCACGGCCACAAACCATAAAATCCCGAACAAGGTTCTCGCGAACCTCATGCACAAGAATTTCGTCGCGCTGGGCGCGCCGGAGTTCACTCCGGAGGAGCAGGCGGCGGCGCGCGCCATCCAGCGGGAACTCGGCGTGCCGGAGAGCGGACTCGCGACCGAGATACTGCCCTTTGGCGGCGGATTTTCGGTCGTATGCGACACCTCCGAATACAGCTGGAACGCTCCCTACGCGACGGCTTGGATAGCGATGGCGCCGGAAAACGCCGGTTGGCATCATTGGGGAGTCACAAGCTGCGCGGCGGGTTCGATGGGACAAAAGAGCATGGACAAAGCGGCGGAATTGCTCGCCGTCACAGGCATCGACCTGCTCTGCGACGCGTCCTTGGTCGAAGACGCCAAGGCGGAACTGCGCGAAAGGCTGGCGGGCAAGGCGTACAAATGTCTGCTTCCCGCCGATCTTTCACCGCCCGCGGATATGAACGCGGGTACGATGGAAAAGTACAAAAAAGGGAGATAAGCCGCCTTGCGGCGGTGCTTTGGAGAGAGAGGAGTGCTTGATGAACGTTATTTCTGTCACGATGATCATATTGGCAATACTCGTGATCTGTTTCATCTTTGTGGGTATGTGGTTCAAAAGGATGGCTGCGACCGCGGACGATTTTTTGCTCGCGGGGCGCGGCGCTCCCTTCTGGCTTATGGCGAGCGCCTACCTCGGCGGTTATGTCGGCGGCGCGAGCGTTTCCGGCTATGTGAGTCTCGGGTACACCGGCGGCATCTCCGGCATGTGGACTTCGCTGTTCGTCGTATCGGGTTGCGTCGCTTTCATTCTTATATTTTCCAGAAGAGTGAATTATTTCGGAAGAAAGACGGGCGCCGTAACCATAGCCGACTTCATCTGCGCCAGATACGGTGAAAGTCTGCGGCTGCCGGTGGCCATCGTGGGATTCATGCGCCCCGGATTCCTTACGGGTATGCAGTTCCTTGCCATAGCGGTCGTCGCCAACATCGTTTTCGGTCTCGACATCAAGATCGGCGTCGTCGTGTCCGCGCTGATCATCATGCTGTATCTGATCACGGCGGGCCAGTATTCCGCACTGATCACGCAGTGGTTTCAATCCGTGCTGCAATCCCTCGGCATCATCCTGTTCGCCGTCGCGGCGTTCAAGCTCATCGGCAATCCCTCCTATGCGGCGGAAGCCATGTACGAGCTGCTCGAGCCGGTGAAGATGAATTTTTGGAACGTGGATTTTTCGCAGTTCACGGTCTGGTTGCTCACGTTCGGCGTTTTTTATCTCGTGGATCCGTGGATATACATGTGGGCCTATATCGGTCAAACGCCCAAGATCAGTTCAAACGGCATGCTCGCCGTGCTGGGCGGTTCCTACTACAACGTGCTGCCATTTCTCTCGGGACTCTGCATCGCGCTTGGCGCCATCATGGGCAAGCTCACCGTTCCGGAGGGGCTTTCGGGCGACGGTCTTTACGCGTGGTTTTCGATCGAGTTCATGCCGTCCACGCTCGGCGTCGTGGTTTTGGTCGGGCTTTTGATGACGATCATCTCCTGCGGTTCGTCCTTTGCGATGAACGGTGTGACCATCTTGACGCGGGACATCTATCAGAAGGTTATGAACAAGAACGCGGAAGACAAACAGGTTTTGCGCGCGAGCAGGGTTTCGCTTATCGTTGTGACGCTCATCGGCATAGCCAGCGCGCTCTGGCTGCCGATACTCGTGCCGCTGTGGTCGCTCGCGCAGGCGATAGGCATCTCCGGCTTGCTCGCCACCACGCTCTGCGCGTGGTTCTGGCGGCGATCCACCACAGCCGGCGCGCTGAGTTCAACGGTTCTCGGCGGGATTGCGGCGTTCGGCTGGGCGGTGTACGCATGGATAAAATTGGGAAATCCAGGAGCGCTCGTGCCGATGTTCGGCACACAGCTCCACGCGGCGCACATCGGCCTTGTGATCGCGATCCCCGTCATGATCATCGTCAGCCTCTGCACGAAGCCGGAGTACGACAAGGCGGAGGCCACGAGCTACAAGAGGCTCGGCGAGGAGCTGCGCACGAGCTCGCTCGTCGTGGACAAGCAGGAAAGGCCGGGAATCTTCGGCTGGCTCGGCGCCGACACGTCGGGCTGGAAGACATTTTGGGTCGTCGTGTTCGTCGTATTCGCGATGCATTATGTGCTCGCCTTCCTGTTCCACCTGCCCGCGTTCGGAGTCGCCATGATCTGGACCTCGTTCGTCGTCGGCGCGATCATGATCTTCATGCTTGCCATATTGGGCGGCAAAGATCTCGTCAACATGGCGCGCATCGCCAAGGAGAGCGAGAAAAAGAGAGCTTGACGCTCCCAAACGATGGGAGGCTTTTGGGGTTAAAAAATGTCACAATAGTCGCAGTGAATGCGGCTATTGTGTTTTTTTATGCGCTTGACAAAAGTCGCGACAAGGATTAATATAAGAATATAAGAAAACGCTTTCATTTATTTTCTCAAACAAAAAGGAGAGATGTCATGAAGAATCGTTTTGATGGAAAAGTCGCTCTTGTGACGGGCGCCGCCACGGGTATTGGCAGGGCGATCGCGTTCGGCTTCGCCCGCGAGGGCGCGAAGGTGATCGTGAATACGCGTTCCAACGTGCGGTCCGGCGAGGCCGTCGTCGCGGACATTAAAGCCGAAGGCGGCGAAGCGGCCTTCGTGCAAGGCGATGTGTCCAAGGAGAGCGACGTAATCGCCCTCATCGAGAAAACGCTCGCGCTTTACGGCGGATTGGATTGCGCGGCCAACAACGCGGGCGTCGGGCCGGACGGCGTTCGCTTGCCGGTGGTCGACATCAAGGATTACACGGAGGATCTGTGGGACAACATCGTGGATATCAATCTGAAGGGCGTGCTGCTCCTCATGAAGCATGAGATCAGGCAGATGTTGAAACAGGGCGGCGGCTCTATCGTAAACACGGGTTCCATCGCGGCCATGAACACGCAATGGGGTTTCGCGGCCTATCATTCGAGCAAGGCGGGATTGAATAAGTTGAGTCAGATTGCGGCCATTGAGTACGCGATGGAAAACATCCGCGTCAACGTGGTCATGCCGGGACCGATAGGAGAAACGCTTTTGACGGAAAACCTGACCAAGGATCCGCAACAGTTGGCAAATTTCACGAGAAAGGTCGTCATGCATCGCCTCGGCAAACCGTCGGAAGTGGCCAACGCCGCGCTGTTCTTGGCTTCGGATGAAGCATCCTTCATAACGGGACACGCCATACCCGTGGACGGCGGCATGAGCTTGGTGCCGAACGAGCTGTAATGGCAAATGGAGCGGGGAGACACATCGTGCAGTACACGGCGGATTATTCGCTCTGCGCGGGCTGCAGCGCGTGCGAAATCGTGTGCGGTCTGCTGCACGACGCCGCGGCGGGGCCGAAATCGCGGCGGATATTCGTGGAAAAGGATACCACGCAGCTCTTGCACAAGGTTCACGCCTGCATGCACTGCGCGGAGCGCCATTGCCACAAGGCCTGCCCGCCCAAGGTGAGCGCGATGCGGGTGGACGAAGCCTCGGGCGTCGTCTATGTGGACGAAGAAAAGTGCGTCGGCTGCGGGATGTGCGTCAAGGCCTGCCCCTTCACGCCCAAGCGCATTCAGATCGGGCCGAAGGGCAAGGCGATCAAGTGCGACCTTTGCAGAAGCCGTCCGGAGGGTCCCGCGTGCGTCGAATACTGTCAGGTGATGTGCCTTGGCCTGAGCGACGCGCCCGCCGGGCCGACGGTATAGGCGGCATGGGAGAGAATGGGAGTTTGAACATGGGTGAAGAAAAACCGTACGGCTACGCCGGGAAAATCGCCGGAATCAACCTGACGAACCGGTCCGTGGAATTTATTCCGACTTCAAAGTACGCGCCGAAATACATCGGAGGGCGCGGGATATGCAATAAAATCCATTGGGACGAGGTCGGCCCCGGCGTCGGCGCCTTCGACCCCGAAAACAAGGTCATTCTCATGACCGGCCCGGCGACGGGTACCGGCATCCCGACGGGCGGGCGCACCGCCATCTGCGGAATCGCCCCAAACAGTCTGCCGGAGCAGTATTGCTGGGGCAACATCGGCGGCTGGTTCGGCGCGCATCTGAAATTCGCGGGTCTGGACGGTTTCATCATCGAGGGAAAGGCCGACGCGCCGACCTACGTCTTTATCGACGACGGCGAGATCGGCTTTCATTCCGCGGGCGAGTTGTGGGGCATGCTCGTGCATGACGCGCAGCGCAAGCTGGAAGAGCTTCACGGCAAGGACGTGACGAGCCTCGTCATCGGCCCGGCCGGGGAAAACCTCGTGCGCATCGCGAGCATCACCTCGAGCAACGACAACGTCGCCGCGAAGGGCGGCCTGGGCGCCGTCTGGGGCTCCAAGAATTTGAAGGCCGTCGCGGTGCGCGGCACGGGCTTTGTCACGCCCTTCGACATACCCAAGCTCTTGGAACTGCGGCGCAGGATGGGCAATCCGCAGCGCCGTTTGAACCCGATCAGGTACAAGGACGCTTGCGCCTTTCGCCCGCATATCCGCTTCGACATGCCGGAGGGCGAGCTCGTCAAAGAGGCGCGCGTGACCTGCAGCTACGGCTGCAACCAGCGCTGCAACCTCTTCGTGCTGGACACGAAATCCGCCTTTCCGCGCAAGCGCACGAATCAGGTGCACAAGTGCATCGGCGTGTACGCCTTCAAGATGATGAACGATTCGGGATGGAACCCCGGCATGACCTTTCACACGGAAAAGAATTACGTTCCCGCCTGCCTGTGGATGGCCGGAACGCCGCCCGCCCCGGACACGAGCGACCCGCACCTTGAGGAGCTGAACGCGCGCCGCATCGGCAATACGATGAATTTTTGGGACGGCGATTACGACCGCGGCAACGTGATCAACGATCTGTGCACGCAGTACGGCATGGACAAATGGGATGTGATCGTGTGGCTGATGACGTGGCTAATCATGGGCAAGCGCACCGGCGTCCTGAGCGACGCGGATTTCGGCATGGAAATCGATCCCGGCTCGGAGGCATTCATGACGCATATTCTGCGCAGCATCGCGTATCGCGAAGGCTATTGGGGCAATCTGCTCGCGGATGGGATGGCGCGGGCGATCCGAACCTTGGGCAAGGAGAAATACGGCGACACGATCTACAAGGGCCTGATATCGAACGTCGTACCCGGCAAACAGCTCGACATCCCCATCAGCTTTGAATCCGCGTGGGGGCATTGCTTCCATTGGCAGGGAAGGGGATATCAGGGAATCAACAACGCCGCCGCTTGGCTGCCCGCCACCCTGCTCCTGATGACCAACACGCGGGACGCGCAGACCAATTCGCACATACACGACACCTTGGAATACATGCACGCCGTGCGGGACGACCCCTGCCACAACCCGCGCGTGGCCGAATGCGCGATCATGAACGAGGACAAGGCGGAGCTGAAGGAATCCATCACGAGCTGCGATCTGCAATGCCCGAACATCTACTGGACGGACATGGAATGCGAGATGCTCTACGCCGCGACGGGCATAAAGATGACGGAGGAGGAACTCAGGCGTTACTGCCGGCGCTCAAAGAACCTGTTCCGCGCGATACTGATTCGCAACCACGGGCGGACGCGCGAGATGGAGGTCAATGAGGTGTATCCGCCTCTGCGCTATCCGGATTGCGAAGGCGTCACGGTTTCCTTTGAGGATTTCAACGATTTGGTGGATATGTACTATGCGGGCCGCGGATGGGATCGCAAAACCGGATGGCCGACGCGCGCCGCGTATGAGGAATGCGATCTCGGCGACGTCGCCGACGCGCTCGAAAAAATCGGCAAGGCGCCGTCTCGCTGAGCGCCTTGAACGAGCACTCGGGGAGGCGATGAGAAAATGGGTTTTTACAAGATCATTCCCCTGCATTTGGGTACGATCACGCGGCCCAAATCCAATATGATCCTTGACAGTCCGCCGAGCGACGAACGCGGGGATTTTCCGCTGCTCGCCTATTATCTAAAAGGGGAACGCGGGATTCTCGTGGATACGGGGGGCAATCCGCCGGACGATCCCTACGGCCAAAAGGCGCAGCCCTACACGCGCGCGCCAAAGCAGGAATTGCCGAACGCGCTGCGCGCCGCCGGCGTCGCGCCCGCGGATATCGAAATCGTGATCCTGACGCATCTGCACTGGGATCACGCGGCGAACAATCATCTGCTGCCGAACGCGCGCTTTTACTGCCAGCGCGCGGAGTACGACTTCATTCAAAACCCGACGCCCGAAGCCTCCATGGGCTACGAATTCGAGCGCGTGCGAAAGACGCCCTATGAGCTCGTGGACGGCGACGCCAAGCTGTTCGATTCCGTTTCCGTGCTGTTGACGCCGGGGCATACGAAGGGCGGGCAGTGCGTCGTCGTGGACACGGCGGAGGGCAAGGTGGTGCTGACGGGCGACCTGGTCACCCTGCGCGAAAGCTATCGCATGCATCCGCCGAGGCCGAACGGCCTGTGCGTCGACCGGGAAGCCATGCTAACGAGCTTGCGGAAGGTGAAAGCCGTCTCGGAAAGGATTCTGCCGGGACACGATCCGAGCGTGCTGCTTCCCGGCGGCGTTTTGTAAATCAAAGCTATTTTTTTTTAGATTAAAGAAGGGAAGCGATACATGAGACTTCAGGGAAAAGTTGCCATAATCACGGGTTCGGGTTCGGGCATGGGACGCGCGTCGGCGAAGCGCTTCGCCGAGGAGGGCGCGAAGGTCGTCGTCGCCGACATCACGGACGCGGGCGGCGAAACCGCTTCGGAAATCGAGGCGGCGGGAGGCGAAGCCGTTTTTGTCAAGACGGACGTGTCCAAGCCGGAGGACTGCCAAAGGATGGTCGATGCGGCGCTTAAAGCCTTCGGAAAGCTGAACGTGCTGTACAACAACGCGGCCCTGCCGCAGAAGGAAAAGAGCTTTACGGACGTTTCAAACGAGGAATGGGATCGCATCATGAGCGTCAACCTGCGCGGGCCTTTCTTCGCCTGCAAAGCCGCGTATCCCGCCTTTCTGCGCGCCGGAGGCGGGGTCTATCTCGCGACGGCCTCGCTCGGCGCAATCATGCCGCGCGCGATGAGCGCGGTGTATTCCCCGTCCAAGGCCGGGCTCATCTGCCTGTACAAGGTGCTCGCGAGCGAGTTGGCGAAGGACAATATTCGCGCGAACGTCATCCTGCCCGGACCGACCGCGAGCCCGATGTTGAAGCAGTTCATGGGCGGCGACAGAGAGAATATGTCGGACGAGGAAATAAAGAACATCGTGGCGAAATCCATGGCCTTCGGCCGCTGCGTGGAGCCCTTGGACGTCGCGAACGCGGCGGTGTTCCTGGCCTCCGACGAGGCCGGCATGATCTCCGGCGAAACCCTGCTGGTGGACGGCGGCCGCTCCGTGGCGCGCGGCAGGGATTGAGCCCGCGGACGATGCACCCGGATTCCGCCGCCGGCGTCGAAAAAGGAGAGTGAGTCAAGGCATGGGCATGACAATGTCGGAAAAAATCATCGCCGCGCACGCAGGCGTGAATCGCGTGAAACCCGGCGACATCGTCACCTGCGACGTCGATTGGATCGGGATACACGATATGTTTTTCACGGTCGGCGGGCAGGGGGATTTCAGCAAAATCAAGAAGCTGCACGATCCGGACAAGACGGTGGTGCTGCTCGACCACGGCGTGCCTTCGCCGACGCCGGCGGACGCGGAAGGGGCGTGCGGAGCGAGGGCTTTCGTGAAAAAGCACGGCGTCAAAAACTTTTTTGACGTGGGCAATCACGGCGTGATCCATCAGAAGCTCGCGGAGGAAGGCTTCGCGGCGCCCGGCAGGATGATCGCCTGCGGGGATTCGCATACCTGCGCGGCGGGCGCGTTCAACTGCGCGGCCGGAGGCTTTGGACCCGCGGATATGATCTACGTCCTGTGCGTCGGCCAAAATTGGTATCAAGTCGCGCCCACGGTGAAATACGAACTGTACGGCGCGCTGCCGGATTTGGTGACGGCGAAGGATTTGTTTTTGCATATCGCGGGCGTGTTCGGCGAGGCGACGAACCGAAACGTCGAATTCGGAGGGCCGGGCCTTTCGTCCCTGTCCGTTCCGTCCAGGCAGAGCGTCGCCACGATGTGCGCGGAGATCAACGCGGAGTTTGCGATTTTCCCGCACGACGACGTGCTGGAAGCCTATCTGCGCGCCCGTGCGCGGGGCGCGTACGAGCCGGTCGCGGCGGACGCGGACGCCGCGTACGAGGAGGTCAGGCGAATCGATTTGAGCGAACTTGCGCCCTATGTTTCGGGTCCGCATTCCATACCGAACAATTGCGCGCCCGTGCGCGCGTCGGCGGGTCTGCCCATACAGCAGGCCATCCTCGGTTCGTGTTCAAACGGCCGCATCGAGGACCTCGCCCTCGCCGCTCGGCTGATCAAGGGCAAGAAGGTTGCGAACGGCGTGCGCTTCCTCGTGACGCCGGCTTCGCAGGCCATCTATTTGGAGGCCTTGCGGAAGGGCTATCTGGAAACCTTGGCGGAAGCGGGCGCCGTGATTACGAACGCGACCTGCGGCGCCTGCTACGGCGGGCATTTGGGCCTGATCGGCGCCGGCGAACGCTGCGTTTCCACGACCACGCGGAATTTCAAGGGACGCATGGGGAGCGCGGATGCGGAAATCCTGCTGGCCGGCCCCGCGACCGTGGTCGCTTCCGCCGTTTGCGGCAGGATAAGCGATCCGCGCGACTGCTTTGAGAGGGGGGCGGCGCAATGACCATAAAAGGAAAAATATGGAAATTCGGAGACGACATCAACACGGATCTCATCTTTCCCCGCACCGCCTTCCGTATCTCGCCCGAAGAACAGCCGAGATACGTGTTCAGCGACAACCGCCCCGGCTGGAGCGCGTCGGTTGCCCCCGGCGACGTCCTCGTGGCGGGCAGAAATTTCGGAACGGGTTCCAGCAGGCCCGGCGCGCTTCTCTTGAAGCGCCTCGGTCTCGGCGGCATGCTTTCCGACAGCATGAACGGCTTGTTTTTCAGGAACTGCATAGGCTACGGTTTCCCCGCCATGCAGTGCGCGGGCGTGAGCGCGCTCTTTGAGGAGGGCGACGTCGCCGAATTCGATTTGATAAGCGGCGCGATCCGGAATCTGACGAGCGGCGCGACCGCCTTCGGAAACCCGATTTCGCGCGGCATGGCGGAGACCTTGGAGGCGGGAGGGATATTTGAGCTGTTGACGCAGAAGGGCTACCTTGAGACGTAGTTTGGAAACGAGGTCAATCGACCGGTTAAAGGAATAAATCCGCCAAGGCATTTGGGCGGACGGAGAAGGAGATGCGCGCATGAGCCAAAACGCAGCGGCGATTCTGGAGCTTTTGAAGGGCATGAAGGCCTACGATATCGCGCCGAATTTTGAAACGAATATGCCGGGGTATTGGAACAATCCCCCTTGCTGGATCATCGACGACGTCAGGACATATGACAAGGATCACTATTTTTGTCAAACGCTCGTCATAGGCGAGCACATCGGCGAGCACATCGACGCGCCGGCCCACGTGCGCAAGGGCGCGAAGACCATAGAGCAATTCGACCCCGGCTTTTTTATACTGCCGTACAAGAAATACGATTTGACGAGCTATGAGCCGGGCGAGGGATGGATGCTGCGATTGGAGCAGATCGAGGAGGTCGAGGCGCGGGACGGCATCAAACCCGAACCCGGCGAGATCATCCTGTTCCGCTACGGTTGGGACAAGCATTACAAGCCGGACAGTCCCGACCCCGCCGAAAGGGCGTTTTACGGCGCGAATTCGCCCGGCTTGTCCGAAGAAGCGTGCCGCTATTTTCGCGACGCGAAGGTCAAGGCCGTCGGATCGGATAGCTGCCAAGGTACGATTCCCTCGGTGAACGGGAAGAATTTGTCGCTGGCGTGCCATGACAGCATTTTCCTGCCGAACGACATCCCCATCGTGGAGGGCTTGGTGAATCTAAATCGCATTCCCCTGACGGGGCTGTTTCTCGCTTTGCCGCTTAATATTAAGCAGGGGTCGGGCTCGCCCGTTTCGGCGATTGCCTTCGGGTAGAGTGACCACTCAAACGCCACGCAAATTTTACCCATTCCGGAACCCGGCGGCCCATTTGGCTTCCTCACGTACGTCTTGTGTACGCTCCGGGAACCAAATGGGCCGCCGGAACCCGGACTGAATCAAAATTATCGCGGCGTTTGAGTGGTTTTGATTGAAGTTTTTGTGACGACAATTGTGACCACTCAAACGCCACGCAATTTTTGAGGATATTACGGACAGAGAGAGGAAGGCGAAGACAATGGTAAAGAATCCCGGAAAGGTGCTGCGGGAAAGGCTGAAGAAACCGGGGATACTCATGGCGCCGGGCGTGTATGACGGCATTTCGGCGCGCGTTGTGGAACAGGCCGGTTTTGAACTCGCCTACCAGACGGGGGCGGGCGTGGCGGCCGGGGCGATCGCCCAGCCGGACATAGGCCTGACGACGATGAACGACACGGTGAACGTGTGCAGGACGCTGGCGATGAAGCTGAACATCCCTCTGATCTGCGACGCGGATACGGGCTACGGAAACGCCCTGAACGCCATACGGACCGTGCATGAGTTTGAAATGGCCGGCGCGGCGGCCGTGCAGATGGAGGATCAGGTCGCGCCCAAGCGCTGCGGGCATCTGAGCGGAAAGACGGTGGTTCCGGCCGATGAGTACGTGCAGAAGCTGAAAGCCGTTTTGAAGGAACGCTACTATGAGGACACGCTGATCGTTGCGCGGACGGACGCGCGCGCCGCGGTCGGCTTTGACGACGCCGTCGAGCGCGGCAAGATGTACGTCGAAGCCGGGGCCGACATACTGTTCTTCGAGGCGCCGCAGTCGATCGAGGAGATCGAGAAGGTGGCCAAGCTCTTTGCCGGGCAGCTGCCTGTCCTGATCAATCAGGTGATCGGCGGGCGCACGCCCGAATTGACGGCCGACGAGTTTGAACAGCTGGGCTTTAAGATCGTCATATTCCCGTCCATCATGCCCTATTACGCTTCGATTATGCTGCGCAGGGCGGCGGACAGCATCATGGAGAAGAAGACGGACAGGGATATCATTCCGGGCGGCGACGGCTCGAATATGTTCCGCACGATGGGACTCGAGGAATGGCAGGCAAAGGATAAGGAATATCGCGTCGAATAGGCGCGCGCAAGGAGGAAACGAATTTGAAAACGAGAGATTTGACGCCGTTCAGATGCACGATCATGCGCTGCGGCACAAGCAAGGGAATATTTTTGCACAAAAATCATCTGCCGCAGGATGCGGCGCGCAGGGATCGCGTGATCCTGGCGATTTTCGGCAGCCCGGATCCGAGGCAGATCGACGGCCTCGGCGGCGCGGAGCCCCTGACGAGCAAGCTGGCGCTGATCGGGCCGCCGACGCGCGAAGACGCGGATGTGGACTATACCTTCGGCCAGGTGGAGATCGCCAAGCCCTTCATCCACTAGTCCGGCCTCTGCGGCAACATCTCCTCCGGCGTCGGCGCCTTTGCGATAGAGGAGGGCTTGGTGCGCGCGGTGGAGCCCGTCACGCGCGTGCGGGTGCACAGCACGAACACGCAACAGGTTTACACGCTCGATGTGCCGGTCAGGGACGGCCTGCCGCTCGCCATCGGGGATTACAAGGTGGACGGCGTTCCCGGAACGGGCGCGAAGGTCACGGTCGACATGGTCGGCGCCGTGGCTTCCCTGCGGAAGGGCTTGTTCCCGACCGGAAACAAGAAAGACAAGCTCGACATCCCCGGCTTGGGAGAGGTCACGGTTTCCGTCGTGGACGTCGTGAACCCCTGCGCCTTCATCCGCGCGGAGGAGCTCGGGCTGAAGGGCGACGAGATATCGAAGGATATGACGAAGGAGGTCTACGGCTTCATGGATGTCATCCGATCCAAGGTCGCGAAGCTCCTCGGCCTAAAAAACTGGGATTTGCAGGAAAGCAAGGATCCGACGCCCTTTCTCGCCTTCGTGGCCGCCGCGCGCGATTACACGAACCACCTGAGCGGCGAAACGGTCAAGGGCGAGGACGTGGACTTTCTGTCGCGCGTATACTTTCTCGGGAGCATCCATCAAACATACCCGGGCAGCATCTCCTGCGTCACGGCCGCGGCGGCCAAGCTGCCCGGCACGGTCGTGTACGAGCTGAGCCGGCAAAGCGGAAGCGGCACGGTGCGCATCGGCCATCCGGGCGGCGTGATCGATGTGGAGGCGGAGGCCGGAACGGACGCCGACGGCAACGACAGGATCAAAAAGGTGACCTACGGAAGGACGGCGCGAAGGATTATGGACGGCACGGTATATGTGCCGCGCAACCTGATCGATATCTTTGAGCGGTAAAGCAATTTTAAAATCTTATGGGAACAATGCGAGGAGGTTATTGTTATTATGGCAGACAAATCCATAGCCAGTCAATTGGCGGAAATCGGAGCGGCATTAAAATTTGAAGACATCGATCAAAGGACCGTCGAAAACGCGAAGATTTTCATGTTGGACTGCATCGGCGCGATTCTGTCGGGCAGCCAGATCGAATCCGCCGAGTCGATCACCCGGGCGGCGCTCGACATAGGCGGGACGCCGGATTGCACGATTTACGGACGCGGCGTCAAGACGAACGCGATGCTGGCGGCGCTCGTGAACGGCACCGCCGGACACAGTCAGGATTATGACGACGATCATCGCGAGGGTACGCAGCACGCCTCCGTGGCCGTCCTTCCCGCGGTGCTCGCGCTCGCGGAGAAGCATGGTAAGAGCGGAAAAGACGCGCTGCTGGCTTACATCTACGGTTCGGACATCACGATTCGCGCCGGCGCGGCCTTCCTCGGAACCACATATTACAGCGGATGGCACCCGACGGGTACCTGCGGCGCGTTCGGCGCCACGGGCGCGGCCTGCAAGCTGCTCGGGCTAGACGCGGAGCGGACCGCGTTCGCGCTGGGCGTGGCGGGCAGCGAAGCCGCGGGTCTCGGCGAGTTCAACGAAGCCGGCGCATGGACAAAGCGTTTCCACGCGGGCCGGTCCGCCATGGACGGCGTGCTGGCCGCCTATATGGGCGCGCACAAGTTCTTCGGGCCGCCCACGGTGTTCGAGGGCAGACACGGCTTCTTCAACGCGTTTTCCTACAAGGGTTCCGAAGACGAACCCGCGCCCAGGGGCATCTACGATCTCTCGAAGATGACCGACGGATTTGGAAAAAAATGGGAAATGGCGGACAACAGCGTCAAGCTGCATTCCTGCTGCCGTTTTTCGAACAACTTCTGCGACTGTGCGATAGCCATACACAAGCAAGGTCTCGACCCGGCGCAAATCGAATCCATTCACGCCGACTGCAACAAATTCACGATCTACAATCTCTGCTATCCCGAGGACGTGAAGCGGCATCCGCAGAATGTGGTCAACGCGCAGTTTTCGCTCTGCTACGACATCGCGGTCGGCCTCGTCAAGGGCAAGGTTCTGCCCGAATCCTTCACCGCGGAGGCCATAAAGGACCCCTTGCTCCACGAGCTCTGCGAGAAGACCACCTGGTCGCTCGACGAGGCGTTCGAGGCGGTTTATCCGCAGAAATATCCGGCGCGCGTCACCGTCAAGACGAAGGACGGCAAGACCTATGTCGGCGAAGTGGAATACCCCAAGGGCGATCCCGAGAATCCGGCCACCAAGGAGGAAGTCACGGAGAAATTCTTTGCGAACGCCGCGAACACGATCGGCTCCGTCAAGGCCAAGAAGGCGGCGGAACTCATCGGCCGGATCGAGACGCTTGAGAGCATCGGCGAATTGGTGGCGTGTTTGTATTGACCGCTCGGCGCCCTCGGCGCCGGCCCCTGCCAAAAATTGACGAAAACACTAACGAAAATCAAAAAAGTATGGTACAATAGCCGCAGGAGTTGCGGCTATTGCGCGTATTGCGCGCGGCCGGTTCGCGCCGCGAAAGCCGCAGACCTTGCCGCCGAGGAGGTTCTTTTGGGCATTGTCAAAATCCCTTTGGATATCGAAGCCGCTCTGCTCGCGGATCGAATCGCGGCGGACGAGATCGCCGAAACCGTGGCGCGGTGCGAGCGCACGCGCGCGAAGACGTTCGACCCGGAGTCGGGCGCGTACACGGGATACAAGGAGAGCGGCGCCATTACGCTTTGGGTATGCTACAAAACGTTTTGCGGCGGCGCGGAACTTTTGGATTACTATTTCAACAGGACGAACATCCTCGGCGTTTCCGAGCCCGCGGCCGATCCCGATATGGAACTCGGCCCCCTGTTGACGCCCATACGCGACAAGAAACCGCTGTGCTGCAAATGCGACAGACCTCTCGAAATCCGCAAGGCGCTGTTCAGCTACATGAAGCGGAAATATTATGCCATGGCCTTTGCATGCCCATCCTGCGGTCAGGTCTATGAAAGCAAGGAGATCGTTCGATACCGCGCGGAGAAGGTGGAACCCTTGCTGGAAGGGAAATAGGAGAAATAGCCGAATGAACATATACGACATAGCCAAAGAAGCGGGAGTCTCCATTTCGACGGTTTCGCGCGTCCTGAACAACAAATCGAACGTCAGAACCGAAACCAGAAAAAGGGTCGAAGCGGTTTTGGAAAAGCACGATTACGCCCCCAGCAGCATAGCGCGCGGCTTGGTTTACAAAAGCCTCGACACCGTGGGGATTTTGACGATAGACATACGCGTGCCGCATTACGCGGAAACGGCGTACATCTTGGAACGCGAGCTGTACAAGCTGGGCTACAACGCCATACTGTGCAACACGGGCGGCAAGGCGGAGAACGGCATAGATTACATTACCACGCTCATGCAGACCGGGGTTCGCGGAATCATCCTCATCGGATCGGTGTTTCAAAACAAATACATAGAAACCTCTCTGATCAACAGTTTTTCGCATATCCCGTTTATCGTCATGAACTCGCGGCTCAGCGCGGACAACATCTATTCCGTGCTGCTCAATCAAAAACACGGCATGGCGCTCTGCCTCGACCACCTCGCGGAGAAGGGGCATACGGACATTCTCTACGTGCAGGACGCGGAGACGTTCAGCGGCGAAAACAAGGCCGCCGCGTTCATCGAATTGAGCGGGGAGAGGGGCGTGTCCGACGCGAGCGAGCGGTTGTTTAAGACGAGCCGCGGCGTTGTCGGCGGAAGGGAGGTCATAGACCGGATCATCGAATCGAAACGCAAATTCTCGGCCATCGTGTTCGGGGACGACAATTCGGCCATCGGCGGCATGCAGCGGCTGCATGAGTTGAATCGCAGGATACCCGACGACGTCGCGATCATAGGATGGAACAACACGAAAAGCTCAACCCTCTGCGTACCCTATCTCACCACCGTGGACAATCAAAATGAAATGATTGGCGTTATAAGCGTGAAACTTTTGGAAAACATTCTCGCCGGAAGCAAGGTTTCGCGCAACATTTCAATCGATTCGGGCCTGATCGTGCGCGACAGCACCTGATTTGCGCGACTTTCCTCCGCGCAATACCGACCCGTCAGCCCTGAATCGTAACGCTGTAACGGTTACAAAATATTTATATTTGCGATTCCCCTTTACTCCCGGCCCATTATGCGTTAATATTATCTGTATAAACCGAAAGGAGATAGAATCTATGCCGCTTCTGATACTGGCCGCGCTTGTGGTCATCGTCCTCATGCTCTACATTGCCCTCGGTGGAAAAGAAGGCGCTCCCACCATCAATCTCAACAAGATACTCGATTTTATCATGCAGAAGCCTCCGGCCGCGGACACCGCCGCGGATGCGGCTGGGACGAAAGCGCCCGATGCCGAGACGAAGGCGGCCGGGGCCGAAGCGCCCGAGGAAGCGAAGGAGACGCCCGCGGCGACCGGATCGTCCTCGGCCGAGGAGACCTCGGGAACCGGAGAACGGACGACGCCGGCCGAAGAAGCGCCCGCTGAGACCGACCCTGCGGCGGCCAAGGCGGCGTCCGCTGAGACCGGGGAAGGGGCGGAGGCGGAAACCGTCAAGGGCGGCGCCGGCGACGCGCCGGGCGACGCGGCCTTCTCATCCATGGAGGAACTTACCGAATTTTACAGAAAAGAGGCGGAACGCTTGACGGGCATCAAGCACTGACCGCTAAAAACGGCGGTCGGCCCCGCGCCATGCCGCGCGAAGCGCGAAAAAGGAGCGACCTTGTGAGGCCGCTCCTTTTTAATGCGCGAAATCACGGGCCGCGCGCCGGCCGGCGCGCCGGTTCCCCGCCGGGATTTCCCGCCGCCGCGCCATGGGATCGGCAATCTACATCGGATTGTTCTTGATGTTCTCCATCTCCTCGTGAAAATCCGAGCCGAGGAAGTATTTCTTGGGCGGATCGAGCTTCCCGCCCTCGGCGAGGACGGCGAGCCCGGCCTTGACCTTCTCCGGGGAGGCGGGCAGCTCGTAGACGCGCACGCCCGTCGCGTTGTAAATGGCGTTGATTATGGCCATGTGTCCGCTCGACTGATAGGCCTCCGAGGCGCCGGACGAGCCGAAGGGATGTATCTCCCTCGGCGTGCAGAGGTGGATCACGTTCAGCTCGTCGGGTATGTCCTTGATCGTCGGAATGCCGGCGCCCACCAAGTTGCTGTGCTTCTTGACGTCGTCGTAGTTCTCCGACAGCGCGAAGCCGACCGTGTGCGA
>JAISMX010000146.1 GCA_031276515.1 Eubacteriales Family XIII. Incertae Sedis bacterium
CGTTATAATAAGCATTGTTCGGCCCACGGGCCGTTCACGATGCGCCCGTAGCTCAACGGATAGAGTAACTGACTACGAATCAGCAGGTTGGATGTTCGAATCATCTCGGGCGCGCCACGCAAAACCCTTGGAATTTCAACTATTCCAAGGGTTTTGCTTTGCTCATTTTTTCCTGATATTAGGACAAAAATGCCCGTTATCGCACCCATTTGCACGCTCAAAGCGTACCCTTATGGCATACTGACGCTAAATCCAAGAAGCCGGTAAAATCAAAGCCTTGCGGGTTTGGCGTTATTCTTTTTCACTCGCGTACACCGAACTTTTTTCGAAACCAAGTCGCCGTTGACTTTGCCCGCCGATTGAGATATATTGTTTTCATAAGCGGTTCTGTTTCTGCGTCGGTTTTCAAAACGCGACCGATGCAACGAGGTAAAATAAGCAAATGCCAACAAGGATTTATATCGTAAGCGCTTTCTGCAAAGACGGAAACGGTGGAAATGAAGCGGGCGTCGTGCTGTTCGAGGAGGGCCTTGACGTCGGACGAAAAAAGGCGATGGCGCGCGAGTTGGGCCGTTCGGAAACGGTCTTCGTCACGCGAGCGGAGCGCGCGGACTTCAAACTGGAGTATTTCACGCCCACCGAGGAAGTGCCCCTCTGCGGCCACGCCACCATAGCCGCGTTCGCGCTGATGCGGCGGCTCGGCATTCTCGACGAAAGCCGCCCATCCTTCGTGACAAAAGCCGGCGCGCTGTCGATCTTCTTCGACGGAGACACCGTATTCATGGAACAGGTTCGACCGGAATACTTTGAAACGATAAAAAGACCGATGCTTGCGAAATGCTTCGACGCGGCCGATATTTCGGCAAAGCATCCCATCCAAATCGTCTCCACGGGTCTGCGCGATATCCTGCTGCCCATCGAAAGCGCGGAATCGCTGCACGCGATGACGCCGCGCTTCGACGAGATCGCCGAGCTGAGCCGCAAATACGACGCCGTCGGCATTCACGCCTTCGCCCTGCGAGACGAAAGAATTCTGTGCCGCAATTTCGCGCCAAACTGCGGCATACCGGAAGAGGCGGCCACCGGCACCGCGAACTGCGCCTTGGCCGGCTACCTGCGCAAACACGGCATAATGAAAAAGAACGAGTACCGCATGGAGCAAGGATATTCCTTGGGATCGCCCTCCGAAATCACGGTCAGAATAGAAGCGGAGTGCGAGAGGATATCGCGCGTATTCGCGGGCGGAAAGGGGCGTCTCATCGGGGAAACGCTCTTATGATCGGGAAACCCGGCATTGTTTCCCTGATGTTTTTGGCGACCGAACGGTCGCTATGGAGACACGCATGCACAGCGTAACATTTATCCCGGATCAAAAGACCGTTCGCGTCGTACGCGGCGCGAGCATATTGGAAGCCGCGCGGACGGCCGGTGTTCCGCTTGAAGCTCCGTGCAACGGCGCTTCGATCTGCGGAAAGTGTAAGGTAAAACTCGCGCCGGAGGACCTGATTCACGTGGAACGCGGCGGCGCGCATCTCTTGAACGAGACGGAAATGGCGGAAGGTTATGTCCTCGCCTGTTCCTCTACCGTCCGCGGCGACATCCGCGTTACGCGCGCGGACGGCGACGCGCGAGCAAAAACCCAAATTATAGAATATGGCGTGTCCTCCGAGGTGGAACTCAATCCCGAAATCGGCAAGATTTATTCGCCCGAAAGGGACGAAACCGACGTGCGCGCGGGCGGAAAGCGGCGCGGCGTCGAAAAAGGCGACACGCGCGACGCGCTCTACGGTGTCGTTGTGGACATAGGCACGACCACCTTGGTGGCGGAACTCGTGGACATGACGAGCGGCAAAACCATCGCGTCGCGTTCCGCCGTAAATCCGCAGACCGCATACGGGCAGGACGTGCTGTCGCGCGTCAAATTCGCATCCGAACCGCAGGGACTCGCCACGCTGCACGGTCTGATCGTGCGGGAAATCAACGCCCTGACGGCGGAACTTTGCGAACATTCGAGCGTCCGCGCGGACAGGATCTACGAGATCGCGCTCTGCGGCAACGCGACGATGCTGCACATTGCCATGGGTCTCGACCCCTCACCCTTGAGCAAGGTACCCTTCGTTTCGCGGCTGCGGGGCGGAGAGAGCGCGGATGCCGCAGAGAACGGCTTTGCGATATCGCCTTTCGGTCTCACCTACCTGCCGCCCATCATCTCCGCGTACGTGGGCGCGGACATCGCCGCCGGCATCCTCGCGGCCCGGCTTCACGAGCTCGCAGGGCGCAGCCTGTTCATAGACATCGGCACGAACGGCGAGATGATCGCCGCCGCCGACGGCAAGCTCTGCGCCACATCCACGGCCGCCGGCCCCGCCTTCGAAGGCATGAACATCCAATGCGGCATGCGTGCGGCGACGGGCGCGATAGAACACTTCGAGGCGGACGCCGACGGAAGCGTTACGCTGCGCACAATAGACGGCGCGACGCCCTGCGGCATCTGCGGCAGCGGTCTTATCGACATCGTGGGAGAACTCGTCAAGGTCGGCGTCCTGGACGAAACGGGCAAATTCGAAAGCCCTGACGCGTTGCCGCCGCGCTTTGCCGCCCGCATGATCAAGGATGGCGGAAAGACGGCCTTTTCGATCGCGCCCGGCGTAACGCTCACGCAGCTTGACGTCCGCCAAGTTCAACTGGCCAAGGGAGCGCTGCGCGCCGGCGTCGAAACCCTGCTCGCCATCGTCGGAGCGAGGGCGGAGGAGTTCGACCGCGTGTTGATCGCGGGCTCCTTCGGCTATCATCTGCGCGCGGAGAGCCTCATCAACATAGGTCTGCTGCCCGGCGCCTTCGCCGGAAAAATCGAATTCATCGGCAACACATCGCAGTCGGGCGGGCGAGCCTTTCTGCTGAATCGCACGCATCGCGCGGAGATCGCCGCTCTCGTCCGGGAGGTGGAGGTGGTCGAACTCGCGAACCGCGCGGAATTCAATGACCTGTTTATCGAGTGTCTGAATTTTTGACTCGCGATTGCGTCCTTCTTGATTGGACCGGGCGCGAAATGGGTAATACTTAATTCGATAGGTATTATAAAATAAACGCCGGAACATTGCTGCGCGATGGAGTCAACGATGAAAAACGTAATGGTATGCGTAACACAGCAAAAAACATGCGACAGGCTTATCAAATATGGCAGGGAGCTTCTCGAAGGCAAAACGGGCGAACTTTTGGTCATACACGTCGCCGATGGACGATACGGCATCTTGGGCAGCTCCCGCGAAGGCGAAGCGCTCGATTATCTGTACGAGAAAGCGAAGGAATACGGCGCAAGCCTGACGGTGCTCAAATCCGACGACGTTCTCGCCGCGCTGGTCGAGCAAGCGCGAAAAAACGACGCATGCATCGTGGTTCTGGGCGAGTCGAGAGAAGGCGTTTCCGCGTCCAACATCGTCGCAAAACTGGAAGAAAACCTTGCGGGCATCGCACGGCTGCTCGTGATACCGTCTTAGGAACAGTTCAAAAAAAGTGTGCGGTCAGCGCGGCAATCACACGTTGAACAGAAAGTGCATCACGTCCCCGTCCCGCACTTCGTAGTCTTTTCCTTCCGCGCGGACGAGGCCCTTTTCCCTGGCAAGCGCGAGATTTCCGCCGCATTCCATCAGCTTGTCGTAGGCTATGGTTTCGGCGCGAATGAAGCCTTTCTCAAAATCCGTGTGGATGCGGCCCGCCGCCTGCGGCGCCTTCGTGCCGCGCCGGATCGTCCAAGCGCGAACCTCCGGCTCTCCCGCCGTGAGGAAGGAAATCAGGTCGAGCAGACGATACGAACTTCGCACGAGGCGGTCGAGCCCCGATTCTTCTATGCCGAGCTCCTCGAAGAACATGCGGCGCTCTTCGCCGTCGAGCTCCGCGAGTTCGGCTTCGAGCTTCGCGCAGAGCGCAACGACCTCCGAACCTTCGGAAGCCGCAAAGGCTCTGACGCGCTCGACCTGCGCGTTGTCGTCTCCGCCGGCCTCCGTCTCGGCCACGTTGGCCGCATAGATGACGGGTTTGAAGGAAAGCAATCCCAAACCTTGCGCAAAGTCCCTCTCCTCCGCGGAGAGCGCCGCCGCCCGCGCCGGCTTGCCCTCCCCCAGCGTTTCGGCGAGCCGCGACAGCAGATCGAGTTCCGCTTGCAGCGACTTGTCGCCCTTCAAGGCCTTCCGGGTTTTCTGCGTCCGCCGTTCCAGCAGCTCCATGTCGGAGAGTATCAATTCCAGATTGACCGTTTCGATGTCGGACAGGGGATCGACACGGCCGTCGACGTGTACGACGTCGGCGTCCTCGAAGCAGCGCACGACGTGTACGATGGCCTCCACCTCGCGGATGTGACCGAGGAATTTGTTGCCCAGTCCTTCGCCCTTGGACGCGCCCCTGACGAGACCCGCGATGTCGTAAAACTCTATCGTCGTGTACACGGTCTTTTTCGATTTGTATACCTCGTGCAAAACCCCGATCCGCTCGTCCGGCACGGTCACGACGCCGACGTTCGGCTCGATGGTGCAAAACGGATAATTCGCGGCCTCGGCCCCGGCCTTCGTGATCGCGTTGAACAGCGTGCTTTTTCCAACATTCGGAAGACCTATTATGCCCAGCTTCATACGGAATCCTCTCTGCGATGCAATCAATAAAACAGGCGGCCCCTGTATTTTTCCCTCCGCCGCAAATACAGATAAAGGGCGCCGCAAACCACGAACACCACCGCGCTCAACACCTGCGCCTGCCGGAAAACGCCGAACAGCATCAGGCTGTCCGTTCGAAGCCCTTCCACGAAGAAGCGTTCAAAGGAATACAAAACGCAGTAAAGCAGGAAGGTTTGTCCCTCGAAGCGCCTGCGATTGTCGACGCGGAGCAGAAGCAGAAACAGCAGAAAGCACCACAGCGATTCGTAGAGGAAGGTGGGATGCACCTTTATGCCGTCCACCACGATGGCCCAGGGGAGATCCGTCGGTCCGCCGTGCGCCTCTTGGTTGAAATAATTGCCCCAGCGACCGATGGACTGCGCCAGCGCGAAGCCCGGCGCCGCGAGGTCGAGACCGTCAAGCGGAGATATCTTCCACGCTTTGAACAGGATCATGGCCATGAGAATGCCGAGCAAAAGCGCGCCGTGTATCGCCAAGCCGCCCTCCCTCGTGTTGAATATCCGCAGAGGATCGCCGGCGAAATCGCCGAGATTGAACAGCACGTAGTAAAGCCGCGCCCCGATCAGCCCGGCGGGTACGCAGAACAGCATGAAATTGATGACCGTGTCGGCCGTGTAATCGTGCTTCCACGCGCGAAAGCACACGACGAACACGCCCGCCGCAATGGCCAGCGTGACGAGTATGCCGTACCACATGATGTCTATGCCAAAGACCGCGAAAGCCACTCTGCTCGGAGGAGATGGCATTGAAATTCCTCACTTTCCTTACCGCAAGAACAAATATCTTTCGACCGTGAACTCAATGGTGAACCGCAGCGCCGTTTCCGGGCGGCGGCCCGTCGGCAACGAGTGTCAACATTATAATACATAAATCGACAAAAGTATACAGGCAACGGGCAGACTTGCCATGGAAAGCAAGGTGCTCAGGAACGCGCCCTCCGCCGCGAGCTTCGCGTTGGCGCCGTATTCCTGCGCAAAGACCACGGGAAGCACCGCGCAGGGCATCGCAAACGACAGCGCGATCACGCAGCGAACCAACGCGTCCATATCAACAAATTCCAATAAAATAAATATAAGGAACGGAACGATCGCGAGCCGGAGGACGGATATGACGATGAGCCGCGGATTTATCAGCGCTTCGCGCAGGTTGCTCTGCGAGAGTTGTATTCCGATTATGATCATGGACAAAGGCACCATCATGGCGCCGACATAGGAAAACATGTCCATCAATCCCTCGTGTACGGGAATCTTGAGCAGAAATATGAACAGACCGAGCAGCGCGGTGTCGAGCGGGACGTCGAACAGCGACTTCAATCGGCTCGCCATCGATTCTTTTCTGAGATCGCCGTGCGAACGGGCCGCTGCGTCCCTTTTGATCAGCGTGATGCACAGCGTATATTGCATGATGATGGCCGACATATTCGAGAGGATGACGTA
The DNA here is from genome assembly GCA_031276515.1 of Eubacteriales Family XIII. Incertae Sedis bacterium. Taxonomy (GTDB): domain Bacteria; phylum Bacillota; class Clostridia; order Peptostreptococcales; family Anaerovoracaceae; genus JAITLA01. The sequence goes on from JAISMX010000146.1 coordinate 6,104, forward strand.
AAACAAGCCTTGGGTTCCGAATACGGCCGTCACGACGGGGAATCCCATGAAACCGTTGTTCGGAAAGATCACAAAGCTCCAATAGACGCCTCTGTCCTCCTTGGGAGCGCGCAGCAGGGAGACGATGGGCAAGGCGCACAGCCATGAGAGGAGAAAGGCGCCGAAGGACACGGCGATGATCACAGCCACAAACAAGCCCGTGCCTTCGTCGAATTTTTGAGAACTCATGGAATGGATCACGGCGCAGGGCGCCGCTATGTTGATCACGATCTTGGAAAGATATTTACTCGACTCGGACGGCAACCATCCGGCTTTGTTCGCGATAAAGCCGATGAAAACGATTGAAAATACGCTCGCCACTCTGACAAAAACCACTCCTGCCGTCACATTCCCGCTCCTTCGTCGCAATTTTTTTTGGCCGGATCGCCCAAGCCGCGCGACGCGCGCGCGTATGCGCAATGGCCGAGCACCGGGCAGATTTCGCAAGAAGGACGCCGCGCGCCGCAGCAAGCGCGTCCGTGAAAGATCAGGCTGTGGTGCGCTTCCGTCAGGCGATCCGCCGGCAGTTTCCGCATCAGGGCGAGTTCCGTTTGCAGCACGTCTTTTTCGTCGCACAACCCGATGCGGTTGGCGACGCGAAACACGTGGGTGTCCACGGGAATGCGCTGCCGGCCGAAGCCGACGGCCAAAACGACGTTGGCGGTCTTCCGGCCGACGCCCGGGAGGGCGACGAGCGCGTCGTAATCGTCCGGCACCGCGCCGCCGTGCTCGGAGGCGAGCCGGGCCGCGAGCGCCTTTATGTTCTTCGCCTTGGTCCTGTACATGCCTATGGGCTTCAGGATGCGCCGCAATTCCTCCTCGTCCGCCGCCGCCAGCGATTCCGCGTCGGGACACAGCGCGAAAAGCTCGCCCGAAACGGCGTTGACGCTCTTGTCCGTCGTCTGGGCGGACAATACCACTTTGACGAGCAACTCGAAATTGTCGCCGTGATCGAGGGCGCAACCGGCCTCCGGATATGCCTCGCGCAGCAAATCCAGCACGGCCGCGCAATCCTTTTTCGACAAAATTTTCATAAAAATTTACTTGACATATCCCGGCATCGACGATAAACTAATATGTGTTCCGACCGGCGGGTCGGCGTGGAATTCAGCCAATATCACGGCATTGACGCCCTGCGGCGCAAAGCGGCCGTTATGGTTATAATTATGGCTATGGTCGGTTACCGCTCCATGGTTCAATCAAAACCATTCAAACGCAGCCACAATCGGTATGATATCACATATGATGGAGAAAGGCAACGATTTATGAGCGACGAAAACAGAAACGGCCAAGAAACGGCGGTAAGCGCGGCGGCGGAGAAGACGGCGCCGCGCCGGCGAGTGGGAAGGACGCTGAAGTGGATCGCGGCGCTGCTCGTGATCGCTTTGCTCGCGATGGCGGGTTTTCGCATAGCGGCGGACAAGCTCGCGCCGGAAGAAGAAGCGGAAGAGGCCGCCGTCAACGTCCGCGTCGCGACCGCCGTCGTCGCCGACATCGACAGCAATTCCATCCTCACGGGCCGGCTGGAAGCGGTCGAGGAAGCCATCGTGATCCCCAAGATACCCGGCGAGGTCACGCGGGTCTACGCGGAGCTCGGCGCAAGGGTGGACAAGGGCGAAAAGCTGTTCGAAATGAACAAAGATCAGATGATGACGGCGCGCAATCAAGCCAAGATAGCATATAACGACGCCGCGACGAATCTGACGAGGGTCGAGACGCTCTACGCCGAGGGCGCCGTTCCGCTGCAGATGTACGAGCAGGCGCGGTCCGCCTTCGACATGGCGCGGGAATCCTACGCGGCCGCCGGCGACGCGCTCGACAACGCGATCGTCACGGCGCCCATAAGCGGACACATCACCTCCGTGAACGTGAGCGTGGGCGGCATGGCTTCGCAGGCATCGCCCGCCGTGACGATCTCCAACATAGACAAGCTGGAAATCAATACCGGTCTTTCCGAGAATATGATCAACAAGGTGAAGATCGGCGACACGGTCGGCGTGCGGGTCAAATCGGTCTCGGAGGACGCATCCTTCAACGGCGTCGTGACGGCGCTCGCGCCCGCGCCCGCCGTCGGTTCGCTCACATACCCGATCGTCATCACCCTCGAAAATCCGGACGAGGCCGTGAAGCCCGGCATGTTCGCCGAGGTCACGATCGCGGCGGACAGAGCGCGGGCCGTGCTCGCCGTGCCGTCGAAGGCCGTGTTCATCCGCGCGGGACGTCAGATCGCGGTGACGCTCGACGCCGAAAACCGCGTCGCGCTGAACGATGTGACCACGGGCGTGGACAACGGCGAGCTCATCGAGATCAAGAGCGGCCTCAAGGAGGGCGATCGCGTCGTCACGGAGGGGCAGTCTTATCTGAACGCGTCCTCCAAGGTCAACATCGTAGAATAATCGAGAAAAGGAATATCCATGAGCGTTTCGAACACAGCGGTAAAACGTCCCGTCACCACGGTCATGCTCATGCTGATCATCGTGGTGCTCGGCGCCATCTCGTTCTCCAGACTGGCCATAGACCTTCTTCCCAAAATAGAGCTGCCCTATGCCATCGTCGTCGTCCAATATCCGAACGCCGCCTCGACGGAGGTGGAAAACATGCTCACGCGACCGCTCGAGCAGCAGGTGGCGACGGTCGAAAGCATCAGCAGCATGACCTCCATGTCCATGGACAGCATGTCCATCATCATGGCGGAATTCGAAGGCGGCACGGACATGAACTTCGCGTGCCTGAACCTGCGCGAGGCCGTCGATCTCGTCAGCGGCTACCTGCCCGACGACGCGACGGATCCCATGATCATAGCCATGGATCCGGACATGATGCCCGTTTGCGTGATCTACGCTTCGAGCGAACTGCCCCTCGCCGAGCTGCAGCAGATCGTCGACGACGAAGTGCTGCCCGCGATCGAGCGCACGGAGGGCGTGGCTTCGGTCTCGGCCTTCGGCGGCCGCGAGAACGAGATCAGCATCGAAATCAATCAGGAGCGCCTTGCGGGCTATCATCTCAATCTCTCTCAAATAAGCCAAATACTTGCCGCCGAAAACATCGCGATGCCCAGCGGCGACGTAACGCGCGGAGGGCGTAAGCTGATCGTGCGCACGATGGGCGAATTTTCGTCCGCGGAAGAATTGGGCGCGCTGCCCATTGCGCTGCCGACGCGCGAGGTGATCTACCTGCGCGATCTCGGCACGGTCGAACAGCGGGAGAAGGAAATCACCTCCATCGGCCGCGTGGGCGGCGCGCCCGCGATCGGCATCAGCGTGACAAAGCAGACCGTTTCCAACACGGTGGCCGTTTCGCGGGACATACACAGGGCGCTGGACAAGATCTCCGCCGCCCGCCCCGACCTGCAATTCAACGTCGCGATGGATCAGGCGGATTTCATCAACCGCTCGATCCGGAACGTGGCCGAAACCGCGATTATGGGCTGTTTGCTCGCCATCATCGTCTGCTTCGTGTTCCTGCGCAACTGGGGATCCACGATGATCATCGCGATCTCCATACTCACGTCCATCATCGCCACATTCATCCTGATGTATTTCACGGACATCACCATGAATATACTCTCCCTCTCCGGACTCGCCGTCGGCATAGGCATGCTTGTGGACGACTCCATCGTCGTGATGGAAAACATCTACCGATTGCGAAGCGGCGGGGTGTCGGCCAAGGACGCGTCCATCAACGGCGCGCGCGAGGTCACGATGCCCGTGTTCGCGGCCACGATGACGAAGATCGCCGTATTCCTGCCCATCGTGTTCGTGGAGGGCATCTCGTCCATGATCTTCAAGGAGTTCTGCTACACGATCAGCTTTGCGCTGCTCTGTTCCCTGCTCGTGGCGCTCACCGTCGTACCCATGCTCTGTTCGAGGCTCATGCGAACCGAAAACATAGGCGACACTTTCTTTTTTGGCGGCCGCGTCCGCAAAATGCCCATCCTGCCCGCGTTTGAAAAGGGCATCCGCGCCATGACCGAAGGCTACACGCATCTGCTGCGCTACGCGCTGTCGCACAGAAAGCGCATCATAGCGGGCGCGCTGGCCCTGCTCGTGCTCTCGGCCGCGCTGATCGGCATGGTCGGCGGCGTCCTCCTGCCCACGAGCGACGAGGGCAGCCTGAGCATCAATGTGGAAATGCCCTACGGAACGACGATCGCCGACGCGGATCGCACCGTTTCGGAAATCGAAGCCTATATCTCCGCAAACGTTCCCGAGCTCGACGCCTATGCCACGCAGATCGGCGGCGGCGGAATGTTCGGCGAGAGCGGCGCGAACAGCTCGAGCGTCACCGTGAATCTCACGGACAAGAGCGAGCGGGACAGGAGCACGGCCGACGTCGTGAAGCAGATCGCGGACGGCCTCAGCGCCGTCGTCGGCGCGAAGGTGACGGTGACGGAAACCTCGTCCATGAGCATGTCCATGGGCGGCAGCGCCATCTCCGTATCCGTGCAGGGCGACGATCTCGACACGCTGCGCCGCATTTCAAACGATTTTGAGGAGATCCTCCGCTCCGTTCCCGGCACGATGAACGTGGAGAACAGCATGGCGGACGGCAATCCCGAGATACAGGTTCGCATAGACCGCAGCAGCGCGGCCGTCTACGGGCTCACGGCCTACCAGCTCGCGCAGTCGCTGCGCACGGCCCTCTCCGGCACGACGGCCACGACGCTCAAGTCCGGCGGCGAGGAGACGGACGTCGTGCTTTCCCTGAACGGGGAATACGGCGATTCCGTCGAGAACATGCGGCAGATAGAGTTGACCGCGCCCACGGGGCAAACGGTGACGGTCGGCGAGGTTGCCGACATCGTCTACGACAATTCGCCGGCGCAGATCGATCGACAGGATCAGGTCAGGACGGCGACGATATCGTCCGGCATAACGGGCATCGACCTGCAATCCGTGTCCGCCGCGATCGAAACCGCGCTCTCGAATTACATGATGCCCGAGGGCTACACCTGGCGGCTCGGCGGCGAGATAGAGGAGATGGTCGAATCCTTCACGAGCCTGTTCTACGCGCTGCTCCTCGCCATACTGATCATCTTCATGATCCTCGCGTCGCAGTTCGAATCGCTGATGCAGCCGCTCATCATCATGCTGGCCATACCCTTCGCGCTGACCGGCGCGTTTCTGGCGCTGTTCATCACGGATACGCCGCTTTCCCTCGTGGCCTTCCTCGGCATCATCATGCTGTCGGGCATCGTCGTGAACAACTCCATCTTGCTGATAGACTTCATCAACCAAAACAAGGCGGTTTACGATTCGCGCGAGGAAGCCATCATCAACGCGGGACGCTTCAGGCTCAGGCCCATCATCATGACGGGACTGACCACCTGCCTCGGCCTTTTGCCGCTGTCGCTGGGAATCGGCTCGGGCGCGGAGATACAGGCGCCCATGGGCATCACGGTCATCGGCGGCCTGATCTTTTCCACGCTGATCACGCTGCTCATCGTGCCGGTGATCTACACCATCGTGGACGACCGCAGCGAGCGATTCAAGCAGAAGCGCGCCGCGAAGCTCTTGGCCAAGCGCGAAAGGTTGGAAGCCGCCGGCATGATCCAATAAACCGCTTGGAGGATACTGACATGGAAGAAGACCGGGCGCAAAAAAAAGAACGGATTTTTGAAGCGGCTTTTGAAACCTTTCTCGTGAACGGCTACACGAACGCGAGGATGTCGGAGATCGCCTCGCGCGCGGGTTTGGCGAAGGCGACGCTGTACGAGTATTTCGCGAGCAAGGAAGCCCTGTTCGAGGAGCTGTTGCACACAAAGGTGATCCTCCCCTACCTCGCCTTTGAGGAACGTCTCGACAAAAGCGCTTCCTGCGCTTCGCGCATCCGCGCCTTCCTGCACATGGAACTTGCTTTTATGTCCGATTTTGTAAAAGGAAGGGAGATGCTGCCCAAGTTGCTCCTGCACGCAGAGCTTGTGGGCAATGCCACCATCGTATCCGCTTCGCGCAAGATCATCGAGTTCAAGTTCCGCGTATTTTGCGATCTTCTGCGCGAAGGGATGACGCGCGGCGAGTTCCGCGAAACCGACCCCCTCTTGGCGGCCACCTGCCTGATCGGCGCGTTCAACTTCTTCGCCGCCTGCTCCTGCAGCGAGCATTTCTTTGAGCTGCCCTTCCGCTTCTTCGAAAACGCGGACGCGGAGGCGGATTTCTTCAAGGTTGTGTTCGAGGGAATCACCCCCCCCCTCGTGACAGAATGATGTTACTGCTCAAACCCCCACGGGCGATTCAAACCCCACGCCATTTTTGCGTTGCCTTTGCCTCCTTACTACTGTATAATGATTTTGTGCTTTACCCCAAGTCAAAAGGAGGTATTTCATGTCCAAGTACACGCAAAAAGAGCGCGACGGTCTGTATGAACTGACGGACGCGGCCCGCGCCGAACTCATCGGCTCCAAGTACTACAACAAAGACTTGGCGCCTACATCTCTCTCCGAAAGAACTTGGAACACATATCACATCGCGGCCCTGTGGATCGGCATGTCCGTCTGTCTCCCGTCCTTTGCAATGGCGTCTTCGCTTGTGGGACTCGGGCTTTCGCCGTGGCTGGCCGTGCTCAATGTCGCGCTCGGCAACGTCATCGTGCTGGTACCCATTCAGATGAACTCGCACGCCGGCACGAAGTACGGCATCCCCTTCCCCGTGTTCGCGCGCATGACCTTCGGCGCAGTGGGCGCGCACATACCGGCGCTTTCCAGAGCCATCACCGCCTGCGGCTGGAACGCCATACAGTCGTGGATAGGCGGCGCGGCCATCGTTTCGCTCATCGCGGCATTCGCGCCGTCCTTCAAGGATCTTCCCTCAGCGCAGTACATCGGTTTTTTCATTTTTCTCGCGGCGGTGTGTCTGGTCGCGGCGCGCGGCGCGCACGCCATACGTCTGCTCGAAACGATCAGCGCTCCCGTGCTCATCGCCCTGACCCTCGGCCTGTTCATATGGTCGTTGACGCTCGCGAACGGCGGAGGCTTCGGCTTCGCCGACGTCATCCGCGCCAAGACCAATCACGACCTCGTCGCCGGCAACGGCGGTCTGCTCTACGTGTTTCTCGGCGGACTTACGGCGAACATCGCGTTCTGGGCGACAATGGCGCTGAACATCCCCGATTTCTCGCGCTACGCCGTCAACCAGAAGGCGCAGTTCCGAGGACAGCTCTACGGCATGCCGCTCGCCATGACGGTTTGCGCTTTCGTCGGCGCCTTCTTCGCGCAGGCGACCTCGCTCGTGGGCATCGTCAATCCCGACGGCAGTCCGGTGTTCGATCCCACGGTCGCCCTCGGCTATCTGCCATACCCCGCGCTCACCTGCATCGTCGCCCTCGGCGTTCTCGTGGCTACCATCACGACCAATATAGCGGCCAACGTGGTCGCCCCCGCCAACGGTTTTTCGAACATCTCGCCAAGGCGCGTCAGCTATGCTTTCGGCGTCGTCATATCCTGCGTCATCGCCGTCCTGTATCAGCCTTGGAACATCTTCGGAGGCGCGGCCGCCTATATATTCGACTGGCTCAACGTGTACGGAGGCATTCTCGCGCCCATAGCCGCCATGTTCATCGCCGATTACCACGTCGTCAAGAAACGAAACGTGGACGTCATGGCTCTCTACCGAGGCGCCGAAGGTCGTTATTGGTACCGGAGCGGCTGGAATCCGCGCGCCATCGTCGCGTGGGTCTGCGGCTTCATACTGCCCACGCTCGGCGGCACCGTGCTGAAGAACAGTCCGCCGCTCTCGTGGATCGCCGCCAATGGCTACATCATCGGCTTCGCAATCGGCTTTGCCGTGTACGTCATACTCATGAAAAGCGAATCCGCGTCTTTTATCGGCGACGAGGAGGAGGCCGCGATCACCAAACGATAGGGTCCGGTTCGAAACCGAAAGGAGAAATTTTATGGATCTTTTGATTAAAAATGGAAAAGTCGTGACCTCCGCCGCCACCTTCAAGGCGGACGTGGCGGTCAAGGGAGGAAAAATCGCGCAGTTGGGCGATCATCTCGAACCGAAGGGCGGCGCCAAGGTCGTCGACGCGACGGGCAAGCTCGTGCTCCCCGGCGCCATAGACGCTCACACGCACCTCGCCATGCCCTTCGGCGGAACGATCTCCGCCGACGACTACGAAGCGGGTACGCGCGCCGCGGCCTGCGGCGGCACGACCACCGTATTCGATTTCGCGCTGCAGGACTTCGGCGAGCGCATGGAGGACACCGTCAAGCGCAGGGAAGAGATCTGCGCGCCCCAGGCGGTCGTGGACTACGCCTTCCACGTGGGCGTCAAGGACGTCGAGGGCGATCTGCTCGGCAGTCTCGACAGTTGCGTAAAGTACGGCGTACCCAGCTTCAAGGTGTTCATGGTCTACGATTTCGGCGTCACGGACGGCGTGTTCTACCAAGTGCTGGAGCGCTCGAAGCGCATCGGCGCGCTGATCGCCGTCCACGCGGAGAACAACGAGATGGTGAACATGTTCGTGAAGCGCTTCCTCGCGGAGGGCAAGACCTCGGCTTGGCATCACTACCTGTC
>JAISMX010000067.1 GCA_031276515.1 Eubacteriales Family XIII. Incertae Sedis bacterium
GGGAGAAATACCGCCACAGGTTCACGCTGTACGACAAATCCGACGACACCGAATTCACGAATCTTTTGCAAATCCACACGCTGGAGCTGCCGAAGCTGCCCGAAAAAAGCGATGACACCGAACTTTGGAACTGGCTTCGCTTCATAGGAGCGGAGGAGAAGGAGGAAATGGACATGCTCGCGCAAACGAATCCGCAAATCAAGAAAGCCGTGGCCGTGTTGATGGAACTCTCCGCCGACGAGAGGGCGCGCATGCTGTACGAGTCGCGCGAGAAGGCGCGGCGCGACGAGGCCTTGCGCCTAAAGAGCGCGCTGCGAGACGGCATGGAAAAGGGCAAGGCCGAAGGCCTGACGGAAGGCAAAACCGAGGTTGCGAAAAATCTTCTGCGCCTCGCCGTTCCGGTCGAAACCATCGAGACGGCGACCGGCCTGAGCCGCGCCGAGATCGAGAAGCTGTGTCGCGAGTGATGTTTGTAAAATAATGGCAATACACGAATGGCCGTTGACATTTTTCACAAGTTGCATGTATAATATAGAAGTATGCCTTTTGCGAAAAAACGCGGGCCGGCCCCGGCGCCGCGCCTTGCCCTTTGGCATACGCAGAAAGACGCTCGCGTTGAAATTGAGACGGGGCGCGAAACCTGCGCTATGGAGCGCATTGTTTGGAAAAGGAGGCGTGGGACGATCATGAAGATGACATACCAACCAAAAGTCAGACAGAGAAAGAAAGAGCACGGTTTCAGGAAGAGGATGAGCACGAAAAACGGCAGGAATGTTTTAAAGAGGAGGCGTTCGAGGGGCAGGAAAAAGCTCTCGGCGTAAGACCGCGATGCCGGTCTTTTCGTTTCGCGCATCCATGGACAAAAGAGCATGCTGAAACCCGGTGTACTGCGCAACAAGAAAGATTTTTCCGCCCTGTACGGCAAGGGAAAATCCGCGGGCGGGCGATATGTGGTTCTGTTTTTCAAAAAGAACGGTTTGGGCTATAACAGGAGGGCTTTCCTCGCCAGCAAGAAGGTCGGCGACAGCGTGCGGCGCAACAGGGCGCGGCGTCTGATGCGAGAGAGCTATCGCCTGTTTGAAAAGCGCTTGCCCCTCGGATACGATTTTTTGTTCATAGCGCGAAAATCGGCCGCCGACGGCGGCGTGAAATGCGGAGATGTCGGTGATTCGATGCGGGCATTGCTGCGGAAAAACGGGCTTTTGAGATGAAAACGGTCTTGATTTTTCTCATTCGCGCATATAGGAGCTTCATCTCACCCTTGTTTCCGCCCACCTGCCGTTTTTACCCCACGTGCTCCGCGTATTTTATTCAAGCGCTTGAAAGGTATGGGTTTTTCAAGGGCGGTTTTCTCGGCGTTAAGAGACTGCTGAAATGCCATCCCTTTCATCCGGGCGGCTACGATCCCCTGCCATAAGGGGTCTTGCGACGGACGGTCGCGATTCCCCGCGCCGGCGCTTGACGACGGACGGGGTTTACGACCAAGATGCGACTAAGAAAGGACAACGCGATTGAAATACATTGTCGTGCCGCTGGGCATGCTGTTGAATGCGATCTACGATCTTTTGGGACACTACGGTTACGCCATCATCGTGTTCACGCTGATCGTTCGAATCGTGCTTTTTCCGCTGTACGCCAATCAGATAAAGCACAGCGCCAAGATGGCGGAAGTGCAGCCTAAGATGCAGGCCCTGCAAAAGCAGTACGCGAACGACAGGGAAACGCTGAACATGAAGATGCAGGAGCTCTACAGGGAGGAGAAGTTCAATCCCATGATGGGATGTCTCCCGATGCTCATACAGTTACCCATCATATGGGGGCTTTTTTCCCTGCTTAGAAATCCCATCCTCTATATGAACGACGCGGAAATGTGGATCGCGTCGCACGAGTCGTTTTTTTGGGTTCCGGATTTGAGCCAGCCCGACCAATGGATATTGCCGATTTTAGCCGGGATATCCACTTTTTTTTCCTTCATGCTGACGCAACAGCAGCAGACGCCCGGAAGCGAGATGAGCAACCAGATGGCGCCGATGATGAAGATGATGAAATACTTCTTCCCGGTCATGATCGTCGGAATGGGGCGGTCCTTTCCGGCGGGGCTCACGATCTACTGGTTCGTCGGAACCCTCGTGCAGATTGGGCAGACGAAGCTCTTGAATGTTTGGAAAAAGCGCTTGGTCGCGAAAAACGAAGCGAGCAAGAAGAAATAAGACGGATAACAATGCGTGGGGTTTGAGTAAGTGTGGAAATAGGATTTTCACGCTTGAACTCAGTAACAACAGAGGAGACGAGGAACGCAATGAAGAAGAACAGCAGGCGCCATGTGCCGCAGCCGCGGCGAATAGAGTTGGACTATTCGGAAAAATGGGGAAAAGATGTCGACGAGGCGACGAGACTGGCCCTCGCGGATCTTAAAATTTCGGAAAGCGAAGCGATCGTGACGGTGCTGGAACAGCCGACGAAAGGTTTTCTGGGCATCGGCGCGAAACTCGCGAAGGTGCGCGTCGAGAAGAAGGCATTGTCGGAATGGGACGCGCGCGGAGACGCGGAACCGGCCGAGACGCCCGCGCAGACCAACGCGTCCGCTCCGGCCAAGGAAAGCGGCGCGGACGAAGATAAGCCGATCATAGGCAAGGTGCGAGACCTGCGCAAGAAAAAGGATGAAAACGCGACCGCTTCCTCCGGGTCGGGCCGTTCGGGCGGCAGATCCGGCCGCCCCGGCCGCTCGGGTTCCGAGCGTAGCGAGCGCAGCGAGCGCGGCGAACGCGGCGAGCGCGGAGGCCGAAGGGAACATGGGCGCAGCGGCGCCGGAAGCGAAAGGCGCGAGCCTCGCGAGGAGGACAAAGAAAACAAGGGCGAGAGCAGATCGTATTGGCTCTCCTCCGGTCGCGGAGACAGATCGAATCGCTCCGAGCGCCCGAGACGCGTCGTGCTGAACGCGCTTGAAAAGGGGGACGCGCAAGCCGACCGGCCCGCTTCCGTTTCGACGTCGAATGCGGTCTCGTCGGCGGACGAGACAAGCTTCTCCTTCAACGAAAGACCCGAGGACCTCAGGCCGGCCGCCGGCGACAATGCGGCGGCCGGATTTTTCAAGAATCTTGTGGAAAAGATGGGTCTTGACGTGAACATTCGAGCCTTTGAGAACGACGAGTGCGTTTATCTCGAGGTGGATGGGCCGGATTCGCGGACGGTCATAGGCAAGCGCGGGCAAACGCTGGACGCTATACAATACCTGACAAATTTGGTCATGAACAAGACGCGAGACACGTATATTCGCGTCATTGTGGATGTGGAAGGCTATCGCTCGCGCAGAGAAAAGACGCTCGAAACCCTCGCCGTCAAGCTCGCGCGGAAGGTCGAGCGGACGGGCCGGAACGTGCGGCTCGAACCGATGAATCCCTACGAACGGAAGGTCATTCACGCGACTTTGCAATCGAATGGGAATATCTCCACGAGGAGCGAAGGCGAGGAGCCGTATCGGCGCGTAATCATCGAACGAAAATGAGCGATACCGTCGCCGCGATTTCGACGCCCCTCGGCGAGGGCGGCATCGGCGTGATCCGCATCAGCGGCGCGGGGAGCCGCGCCGTCTTGGAGCGAGTCTTCCGGCCCGGAAAGGGCGGCGCGGCGCTTCGCGAGGGTGCGGATGACTTTTCGGGCAGACGTATGCGCTACGGCCGCGTCGTCGATCCCGAGAGCGGAGACACGCTCGACGAAGTTTTGGCCGTCTTCATGAAGGGGCCGCGCACCTATACGGGCGAGGATACGGCGGAGATACATTGCCATGGGAGCGCCGCGGCCCTGCGAAGGGTTCTGACCCTCACGCTTCGCGAGGGCGCGCGGCTCGCGGAGGCGGGCGAATTCACGAAGCGAGCCTTTCTGAACGGACGTCTCGATTTGGCGCAGGCCGAGGCGGTCATAGACCTGATCCGGGCAAAAACGGATACGACATTTGACGCGGCCATCCGGCAATTGGATGGCTCGCTTTCTCGCAGGGTGAAAAATCTGCGCGACCGCTTGACGGATTTGCTCGCCTTGGTGGCGGCGAACCTCGATTATCCCGAGGAAGACGTCGAAACGCTCGCACCGCGCGATTTGGCCGAACATTTATCGTCGATAAGCGATGAAATTGAGAAATTGAACGCTACGTCCCATACAGGGCGCATCGTGCGCGAGGGTTTGCGCGCAGTCATCGCGGGAAAACCGAATGTCGGCAAGTCCTCTCTGCTGAACGCTCTGCTTCGCGAATCGCGGGCGATCGTGACGGACGTACCCGGCACGACGCGGGACTTGATCGAGGAGGGCGTGAGTCTGCGCGGCATTCCCATCCGCTTCGTCGACACGGCCGGCATTCGCGAAACCGAGGATCCCGTGGAACTGCTCGGCGTCGCGGCGAGCGGCGACGCCATCGCGCGGAGCGATCTCATCCTGTTCGTTCTGGACGCCGGGAGGCCGCTCGATGAGGCGGATTCACATGTGTTGTCGCATATCGGGGATAGGCGATTCATCGCGGTGTTGAACAAGGACGATCTGCCGGCGCGCGTGCGCGAGGAAGAATTGTTGGCTTGGCTCGCGTCGTTCGGCGTCGGGAGTGCCGGCTTGCGCGACCTCGGCCCAAGCGACGCCGGAGCGCGCGACCTTGCGGAAGGCCCGATTGCGGTCGTGCGCACCTCCATGAAGGAAGGCAGGGGCATATCCGACTTGGAGGACGCGCTGGAATCGTTCGTCTTCCAAGGCGGCGCGCCTCCGTCCGGCGAAAGCGCGCTCGTCACGAACGTCCGCCACGCGGATTTGCTGGAAAAATCTCTATCGGAAATAGGCGATGGGCTTGCCGCCGCAAGGCGCGGGGAGGCGATAGACCTCGTGGAGATCGGCCTTAGGCGCGCGTGGGAGCTGCTCGGGGAGATCACGGGCGAGACGGCCGGCGCCGATATCGTGGAAGAGGTGTTCGCGCGCTTTTGCCTCGGCAAGTGACGTTTGCGGCGGGGCGCGGCGGCAAGGCGCACACGTCCGGCGGCGGGGCGGCCGGACGCTTATTGTTGGTGACGATTATGCGGCAGTACGAAATGAAGCGATACGATGTGATCGTGGTGGGCGCCGGCCACGCGGGCTGCGAGGCCGGGCTTGCGGCCGCCCGCATGGGCGCGAAAACGCTGGTGCTTTCCATACAGCTCGACGCGGTGGCCCTGATGGCCTGCAATCCCGCCATAGGGGGAACGGGCAAGGGGCAGTTGGTGAAGGAGATTGACGCGCTGGGCGGGGAGATGGGGCTCGCCATAGACAAGACCTTCATCCAGAGCCGCATGTTGAACAAGACGAAGGGGCCGGCGGTGCATTCGCCGCGCGCGCAGGCCGACAAGCGCAGATATCACGAAGAGATGAAGGCCGCCTTGGAACGGCAGGAAAATCTGGATTTGAAGCAGGGCGAGGTCGTGGATCTGATCGTCGAGGACGTCTGCGCGCGCGGGGTGCTGCTCAGGACGGGCGCCGTTCATCGCGCGCGCGCGGTCGTTTTGGCCACGGGAACCTTTCTCGGCGGTCGGGTGTTTATGGGGGAGAGCACGTACGAGAGCGGGCCCTGCGGTCTGGCCCCCGCAACGGCTCTCGCGGTCTCCCTGCGCGGCCTCGGCTTGGCGCTGCGCCGCTTCAAGACGGGAACGCCCGCGCGGGCGCTGGCGCGGAGCCTGCACCCGGAGCGCATGGAGGAGCAGAAGGGCGACGAGGACATCATTCCCTTTTCGTTCCTGAACGCTTCGGTGGGCGGGAACAAGGTGAGCTGCCGCCTGACGTGGACGAACGAGCGGACGCACGCGATCATACGCGAGAACCTGGAGCGCTCCTCGCTGTACGGTGGTCTGATCAAGGGCGTGGGCCCGCGCTACTGCCCCTCGATAGAGGACAAGGTGAACCGCTTTCCGGACAGGGAGAGGCACCAGCTGTTCATCGAACCGGAAGGGCTTTCGACCGACGAGGTCTATATACAGGGCATGTCCACGAGCATGCCTGAGGACGTGCAGGAAGCCTTCTACCGCTCGATTCCGGGCCTTGAGGACGCGGTGTTCACGCGCGCCGGTTATTCCATAGAATACGATTGCATCGATCCGCTTTCCCTGTATCCCAATCTGGAACACAAGGAGCTTGCGGGCCTGTTTTGCGCGGGCCAATTCAACGGAACCTCGGGCTACGAGGAGGCTGCGGCGCAGGGCTTAATGGCGGGCATAAACGCCGCATTGCGCGTGCGCGGCAAGCCGCCCTTCGTCCTCGACCGCTCGGAGGCTTACATCGGCGTGCTGATAGACGACCTCGTGACGAAGGGCGTGGAAGAACCGTATCGCATGATGACCGCGCGCGCCGAATACCGCCTGATCCTGCGGCAGGACAACGCGGATTTGCGCCTCACGGAGAAGGGCCACGCCATCGGGCTCGCGAGCCGCGAGCGCTACGAGGTTTATCTGCGCGCGAAGAAGGAAACGGAGGACGAGGTCGCGCGTCTGCGCGCGACGATGCTGAAACCCGCGGAATCGGCGGCATTTTTGGAAGCGGCCGGCGTCGCGCCGCTCGCGGCGAGCGTCAGCCTGGCGGAGCTTTTGAAGCGGCCGGAAATCGGCTACGCCGCGTTGGCGGCCGTCGATCCGGACAGGCCGAACCTCTCCGCGCGCGCGCGCGCGCGCGTCGAAACCCGGATCAAATACGAGGGCTACATCAAGAAGCAGCTCGCGCAGATCGAGCGATTCAAGAGCTTGGAGGACAGGCGCTTGCCCGAGGATTTCGATTATTTCGCGCTCGAAGGCATACGCCCGGAGGCCAAGCAGCGGCTGAGCAAGATACGGCCGCGCTCGGTCGGGCAGGCCGCGCGCGTCTCGGGCGTCAGCCCCGCCGACATCAACGTGCTCCTGATACACCTGAAGCGGGCGGGCGGCCGATGAAGGCCTTGCGGGAGGCGCTTGCCGCGCGCGGCGTCGATTGCACGGAGGCCGTGCTCGAAACCTTTCGCGCGTATATGGAGCTCGTCCTGCTGCGGAACGAGCGGGTGAACCTCACGGCGATCACGGACGGAGAGGAATTCGTCGCGAAGCATTTCGCGGATTCCGTCCTCTGCGTCGATTGGCCCGAAACGCGCGCGGCGCGCCGCATCGTAGACGTCGGAACGGGCGCGGGCTTTCCGGGTATTCCGCTCGCGATCCTCCTGCCAAAGCAACAATTCACGCTCATCGATTCGCTCGGCAAGCGGGTGCGCGTGCTCGAGGAGATCGTGTCGCGGCTCGGCTTGCAAAACGTGCGCCCGATCTGCGGCCGGGCGGAGGATTTGGCGCGCGACGCGTCGCTTCGGGGCGCTTTCGACCTCTGCGTGTCGCGGGCGGTGGCCCGTCTGCCCGTCCTCGCGGAATACTGTCTGCCTTTCCTGCGGGTCGGCGGCTTTCTCTTCGCCTACAAGGGCGAGGACGTCGCGGACGAGCTCGCCTCAGCCGAACGGGCCTTTTCCGTGCTGGGCGGTCTGCCGCGCGACCTGCGCGACGCCTCGCTCGAAGCCTACGGTCTGCGCCACAAGATTGCGGTTGTGGAGAAAATCGCGGAAACGCCGCCAAAATACCCGCGCCGCGCCGGCGCGCCCGCGCGCCGGCCGCTATAAGGTCCGGTGTGAATCAAACGCTTCGTTGTATTGATTTATACGCCGGCTCTTTTCGGCGGCGATGCACCTCTTTCAATCCTATATTAACCCATTTAAACAATTTATTTGAATAATTAAAAGTATTTACTAAATACAATGTTCCACGTGGAACACCGGCGTCTCGTCATTTCTACCGACCTGCCGGCCGAGGGGCCATGCCGCCTTTGGCGCCGCACATGTTCCACGTGGAACATGTGCAATCCGTTTTTCCCGCAGACGCGCCGTCCACACAGTTTGCAAAAAAACAAAATCGATTTGCCGCAAACAAAATCATGACGAAATCATGGCGAAAATCTTCGCACAACAGCTTTTCGGAACTTCTCATGAAGCGGTAAAATTCGTTTCAAGATGTTATTTGCGACTTCTATTCGGTTGCCATGGGGACAAAAATTGTTTTTCGCAAGAATCCAAAAAAAAATCACTTAAATGCTGGCAATGGAAAAGGAAATGTTGTATAATCGCAGTATGCAGTGGCTTCATGGCGGTAAACATGCTATCCTGACGGAAAGGGGGACGACATTGGGTAAGGCTATCGCAATATTCAACCAGAAAGGCGGAGTGGGCAAAACCACGACCAATATCAATTTGGCCGCGTGTTTGGCCTTGATGGGAAAGCACATTCTGATCATGGATATTGATCCGCAGGGAAACACGACGAGCGGAATCGGGATTTCCAAAAAAAATCTCGAAAAAACCATGTATGAGGTTTTGATAGAGGAAGGAATGGATCCCATGGAGGCCGTTTTGGACACGAGCATCGAAACGCTCAAGGTATTGCCTGCCAGCGTCGAACTGGCGGGGGCGGAAATAGAACTCGTGCAACTCGAAGGGCGGGAAAAACGCCTAAAAAAAGCGCTTGACAGGATAAGGGGAAACTTCGATTACATATTTATAGATTGTCCTCCATCGCTCGGGCTGCTCACGATCAATTCGCTCACGGCGGTGGACAGTGTGCTGATTCCGATACAGTGCGAATTCTACGCGCTCGAAGGTGTGAGTCAGCTCATGAGCACCATTGACTTGGTCAAAAAGAGCTTAAATCCCGAATTGGAGATACAGGGAGTCATTCTAAGCATGTTCGACGGCAGGACGAACCTGTCCATTCAGGTGGTGGAAGAAGTCAAAAAGTATTTCAAAGAAAAGGTGTACGCAACGGTAATACCGAGGAATGTAAGGCTTGCGGAAGCGCCGAGCTACGGTATGCCCATCACGGAATACGATCCGAAATCGAAGGGCGCGGAAGCCTACAGGGAGTTTGCGGAAGAATTTCTGGAGCTTGAGGAGGGTCGACCGTGAGCGCGGCAAACGGCAGAGGTCTCGGCAAGGGTTTGGGGGCTCTGTTTGAAGAAGCGAGGGCGAACGTACCCGCGGATCGCGAAAAAGCCGACGGCAATGCGGCGACCGACATTCAATACATAGACATTCACGAAATCAAGCCCAACGCAAAGCAGCCGCGCACGCATTTCAAAGAGGAGGCCATAGACGATCTCGCGGTTTCAATCAAGACGCACGGCGTGATACAACCCATCATCGTGCGGGCCGTCGCCAAAGGCTTCGAGCTTGTGGCCGGCGAGCGGCGTTGGCGGGCCGCGAAAAAGGCGGGGCTCAGGGATGTCCCCTGCATCGTGCGCGACATCAGCGAAGAGCAGCTTATTTTGTTCGCCCTGATAGAGAATATACAGCGTGAGGATTTGAACCCGATAGAGGAGGCCCTCGCGCTCAAGCGAGCGATGGACACCTTTGGGTTTACGCAGGAGGAACTGGCGAAAAGCGTTGGAAAAAGCCGGCCTTATATCGCGAACGCGCTCAGGCTGTTGCGTTTGCCGGAGGACGTGCGCGACTACATGGTGGACGGGCGCTTGAGCGGCGGACACGGAAAGGCCATTGCCGCCCTCGCCGATTCCGAAAAACAGATCAAGCTGGCCGCGTATCTGGCGGAGCACGGCTGTTCGGTCAGGGAGGCGGAGGTGTTGGCCGCAAACCCACGATTCGCCGATTCCGAAAGCCCTTCGAAACACAAGTCCCGCGCGAAAAACGCGGAAACGCTTGCCGTCGAGGAAGAGTTGCGCGGTCTCTTGGGAACGAAGGTAAACATCACCGGCCGAGGGAATCGCGGCAGCATAGAGCTCAACTATTACAGCAGAGAGGAGCTTGAAGGGCTCATTGAGCTGCTGAGAAATCTGCGAGGACGCTGAGACTAAGGGTTCGCCGCAAAGCCGGCGCAACGGATTCCGTCGTCGGGCGCGGCGAATTCGCGCCAAATCGGAGGGGCGTAAATTCGCAGCGGCGCCAAACCTCAGCGGCCATCTTCGTTTTCATCCGCGCCGGCATCGTCCCTTGCGTTCATTTCCGCGCGAATCTGCGCGATTCCAAGTCCCGCGAGCGCGTCGGCGCGGTTGTTCATGACCGTGGCGCGCATGAAATCGTCCCAATCGAAATCGCTTCCATTCCATTCGACGAATTTGCCGTACGCTGCGCGCAGCGCGGAATCGCTTCCGTTTGGATTCACATGCCCCTGCACCTTAAAAAACGAAAAATTGTAAATATCGAGAAATTCAAGCAAATATTCCCATAAATCGCGATTTTCCACGGGCTCCTTCTTGGCTGTTTTCCAATTGTTGCGCCTCCAATTCGCATACCACTTGTTGCGGAAGCAATTCAAAAGATAGGCGCTGTCCGCGAACACGCGCACGTGCAGTCCCGGTTTTTTCAGGGTGCGCAGCGCGGCGAGCAGTGCCGTCATTTCCATGCGGTTGTTCGTGGTGTTCGCTTCGCCGCCGAAGAGTTCCTTTTCATGGCCGGCGTATTCGAGGATCGCGCCCCAGCCGCCGATGTTGGCCTTGTGCTGGTTGCCCGAGCACGCGCCGTCGGTGTAAATGTTTACGGGTTTCATGTTCCTATTATGCACCGGCGGCCGCGATATGGCAATAGGGGAAGCTCGTTGTTTGTTGTGCAGGGCCGCAACGCGGGCGGGGGCGGCGCAAGGTCCGGCGATTCGGCGGCGCGCGGGGGCGGCGAATGGTTCGCGGACGCCATGGCCTGGGCGAACGCGGCCGGCCTGATCACGGGACGCGACGCGAAGGCGCTCGCGCCGGCGGACACCGCGACACGCGCCGAAGTCGCCGCCGTCCTGCACCGCTTCGCCGAAACAAACAGAGCGCAATAGCGACGAACCGAAAATACAACAAGCGGAAGGCCCGCCGGGTTTGAAGCCCGGCGGGCCTTTCGCCGCCGTCAGTCGCGCAGCTTAAGCTCAAAACAATACGCGCACTTCTCAAAGCCGTAAAGCTCGTAAAAGCGATGCGCGCCGACGCGCGGCATCCCCGAGTCGAGAACGATGGCGCGGCATCCGCGCTCTTCCGCCAGCCGTTTGGCGTGATCCATCAGCCGGATGCCGTAGCCCTTGCCTCGAACATCCTCGTTGCTGATGATGCTCGACACGTAGCAGGTTTGGCCGGACAGCCAGAAGGTGTTGAAAAAGGTTCCGTGGCAAAAACCCATGGGCTTGTCGCCGTCATAGACGAAAAACGCGAAATCGTTCGGATTTTCCAGCACCGCCGCATAGACGGCTCTTATCGTGTCTCTGTCGTATGTGTTGTACGTCCACAGCTTTTCGATATAAGCAAAAGCCACATCGAAATCCCCCGGGGTCGCGTTCCTGATTTCCATATACAGCCTCCTCTCCGCGTTTTGATCCCTCCAAAGTCTCAATTCGGGCCGAAAGTCGCAATATCGCGCGGGACTCGGACGCTTTGACAAACGCCCGGTTCTCGCAAAGCCTTTCCGCCCGTATCCGCATTTTATCACAAAACCGTTGGATTCTCAATGGTTTTGCGCAAAAATGTCTCAACTGCGCCTCGTTTTGTAAAGCCGCTTGACACAAACAATTCCGATATCCCTGCGAAAATGGAAAAAATATGATATAATAAGGTGTCGAAGGCTGAAGGGAGAAAGAAAAAGCAATGATTCGCACCCTTGATTCCGCACCCATCCCAAAGGCGGCGGTCGCTCCGCACGGCGGGCATTCGAATATAAGCGTTTTGGAACGCAAGCTTGCGCATTGGAAGAATCAGCTGCTTGATCTCTCAAAGCGCAACAGAATGATCAACTACCGAGAAACAAAACGCGCGACGCTGAAAATTTCGGAACCCGGATTTGCGGAACTGTTCAATCGGCTTGCCGTATCCGATGAGGAATTGACTTTTCAGCGCCCGATAGACAAGGATTCCGATCTCAGAACATTTTCGATGCTGTCGCTTTTGGACGCGCTCTCGTACCCCATTTCCGCGCATGTGGGAGACATGAAAGCCGAAGTCTCGCTCCTCGAGCGAAAAGTTGCGTTGCATAACCTCCGGTCCAAATCAAAGCTCGCCAAAGATGAGCAGGGAACGAACATCCTCTATCTTTCTTTTGGATTCATCGAATGGAGAGAGAGCAATGCCGCCGGCGCGCAGTGGCTGAAGTCGCCCGTTCTTATGATGCCGGTTTCCCTTAAATCGGGCTCCATACGGACGCCGTACACGCTCTTGCGCCACGATGACGACATCGAAGTCAATCCAACGCTGGATTATCTGTTCAATGAGCGCTATGGAATAGATTTGCCCGCTTTCGAATTGGATGGCGAGGAAAGCATCGAGCGGTACATGCAAACGATTGAGGAAATCGCCGACCAACACGGATGGAAACTGCTTCGCGAGGTTAGTCTCGGACTGCTGTCTTTCCTCAAGATCAGCATGTATCACGACCTCAACAACAATTATGCGCGCATGCTCAAAAACCGGGTCGTTCGAGCGATAACCGGCGATGCCAATGCCGCGAACGACATGCCGCAAGAATTGGCCGAATTCGATTTCGACCGCATTGCCCCAAAGGATTGCAATCAGGTCGTCAATGCGGATTCCAGTCAGCAAGAAGCCATTTTGCTTTCAAAGGCGGGGGTCAGCTTCGTTATGCAAGGCCCTCCCGGTACCGGCAAAAGTCAAACCATCACAAATATCATCGCCGAAGCCTTGGCCGACGGAAAAACGATCCTTTTCGTGTCCGAAAAGGCAGCCGCCCTGCAAGTCGTTCACAGAAAGCTCACAGAGGTCGGTTTGGATGATTTTTGCCTTGCCTTGCATAGCCACAAGGCAAACAAAAAGGAAATCCTTGACAATATCGCCGCCAATCTCAAACTGCCCCGCGAGAGCGCGGAATACGGCGATATGTTCGAGTTGACAGAGCTGTTTCAAGACAGGCAGGCCTTAAATCAATATGTGGCGGAATTGCACGAAGAGATTCTCCCCTTGGAGAAGAGCCTCTACGAAGCGTTCGGAGAATTGAGCCGCTTGCAAAAAGTACCCTGTCTGCCGTTTTCCATCGAGGCGCCGTCCGCCGTTTCGTCGACCGCGTATAACGCAATGCTTTATCGCGTCGGCGCTTATGCGAAAGCGCTCAAGCTTCTTGGAGTAAAATTTTCGGAGAATCCGTGGAACGGAACGACGGTTGAGACGGTCACACAGCGCTTTAAGGAAGATTTGGCCCAAAGCGCCGATGGATTGCCCGCGTCTCTCCTTGCGTTGGACAGGGTTCTCTCCGATGTCGTCTCCGCATTTTCTCTGAATGAATCCCGCACCTGGGCCGGCGCGCATAGAATGCTGTCCCTGCTGGACGCGATAGAGAATACTCCGCCGTTTCCGCGCGGTTGGGCAAAGGAAGAAGAACGCGCGGCTTTGCTCGACAAAGCGAAAGGACGGCAACGGGAGGAAAAGGCGTATTTCGAGACGCTTCGGGATACGCTTGCGCATTTTGACGAGTCGATCTTTTCCGAAGACCTGCCGGCTTGGTTGGAAAAAGTTCGTCGAGCGATGGCGGAGCCGAAAGGCCTCGATGAGCGCATTCGCGCAACCGCGTCTGAAATCTTGGCGAATGCGGATCGTTTCGCGGATTTGGCGCGGGAAGCGATCGCTCAATTGCAAACCATCCTTTCCGCGTATGAGCGAGGCGGGAAGCTGCTGTCGTTTTCAAGCGCGGATGCGCTTGGGGATGTGGAGAAGCTCGCCGAAATACTTGGCGCGATTCTCGACGCTCCGGAGGTAAAAAGAGAATGGTTTGATTTCACCGCGCTGCAAAGGGCAAAACAAGCGCTTGACGATGCGCGCTCGCACACGGCGTCCCTTATAAGCACGCGGGAGTCGGTGCTGCAAACATGGGAAACGTCCGTTCTTTCCATAAACGCCGATGAGATGCTTCTCCGGTTCAAAACAGAGTACGCATCGTTTTTTAAGATTTTCAAGGCCGCTTATCGCGCCGATACCAAGACGATCAGAGGCGCGTCAAAAAAAGCGGGGGCGAAATTTTCCGACGCCGAAACAATCGCGCTGCTTCGGCAAATATGCGAAATAAATAAGGAAAGCCAATGGCTTTCCGAAAACGAGCGGCAATTGACCGCGTGCTTGGGCGAATTTTACGTCGGCGAAACGACCGATTGGTCGGCCATTGCCGCCCGCATTTCTTTTGTGGAAAAAATGCGCTCCTTCTTCCCCGGAGGCTCGGTCCCCGAAAGGGTCATCGCGTTCTTGTGCGATAAGGGTTCTCATATCGCCGTATATGCCGAGATATCGGATGTGTTGACCGCACTCGACAAAGAAGCGCGCAACTCCGTTTGCGCGAAGCTTTCCAAAGTCTTCCTCGATTGTTCCGGAAAGGGCTTGAAGGAGGAACTGATACCCGAGCTAAGCCTGTTTCTTGCGCGCTGCGATTCGCTGATCGCCCTCATTTCCAAAATGCGCATTCATGAGATTCGGCAAATGCCGAACGACGAGTTGGTCGACCGGGTAAAAGAGGCGGAGCGCGCGCATGAAACGCGCCGCGAGCTTGAAAATACTTGCTCGGATTACAAAGAATTCTTTGGCGCCCGCGTCGATGGCTTGAACACGGACTGGGATTCGATCATCTCGGAATTGCATTCGGTTTCCGCGTTATTCTCAATCGACGGAGCGAGCCTGATGACAGACGACTTCGTGTCCGCGTTTTGCGACGATGCGCGGTACAGGGCCAAGCTATCCGCGGCAAAAGCGGATGTACGGCGTCTTGTCGCCGAATGCGACGGGGGGTATGCCGGGTTTAAGAGCTTGTTTGAGACAAGCGCCGATTTTGACAATGCGCGAATCGACGCCATGGCGGACAGGATTGTCGACTGCCTTGCCGACTTCACGCTCCTTGACAACACGATCGCCTGTGCCGAAACGAGGAATTCCTGCGGCGAACTCGGACTTGCGGATTTTACCGAAAAAGTGGAACGGCAGGACAATGCCATTGAGGATGTCGTCGGCGTATTCAAGCGCGGTTTCCTGCGCCTGTGGATCCGGTCGGCAATCGGCGCGAAGAAAACCGTGGAGCGCTTCCGCCGCCACAGCCACGACGAAAAAATCAAAAGATTCGTCGCGCTCGACGAAAAGCGACTCCTGATTGCGCGGGAACGAATCCGGCAAACTGTCATCAAGGGCATACCCGACGCAAACCGAGTGCTGCCGGCCAAGGACGAGCTCAGCGTTCTGCGGCGGGAAATCGAAAAAAAACGCAGAATCATGCCCCTGAGAAAGCTGTTTAAGTCCATACCCAAGCTGCTTTTGAAGCTGAAACCCTGTATGATGATGTCTCCGTTATCCGTCGCTTATTTCTTGGAAGCGGAATCGTACGAATTTGATATGGTCATTTTCGATGAGGCTTCGCAGATATTTCCGCAGGACGCCATAGGCTCAATTCTCAGAGGAAAGCAAGCGATCATTGCCGGGGACGGCAAGCAGCTGCCGCCCACAAGCTTCTTCGCGACGAGCACAAGCAATGACGAGGACGACTCCGACGAGGACGACGAAGGCGTCGGCGCCGAAATATACGATTCCATCCTTGAGGAAACAATGGGCGTTCTGCCGAACCGCACGCTCCTCTGGCATTACCGCAGCAAACACGAAAGCCTGATTGCCTTTTCAAATCGGGAAATCTACAAAAACGAGCTCATCACCTTTCCAAGCGGCGCGAACGACGGCGCCGATACGGGCGTGGAGTTTGTCTTTGTGGAGAATGGCGTATACGAAGGAAAGGGAAGAAACAGCTCCGAGGCGCGTCGCTGCGTGGAGCTTGTGCGGCGGCATATCGACAGAACGCCGGACCGTTCGCTCGGCGTCGTCGCGTTCAGCGAGGGCCAACAAAAGACGATTGTTTTGGAACTTGAAAAATTCAGGGAGCAGCATCCTGAATATGAAAATTTTTTCACAGAGGGCGGGGAGGACGAGTTTTTTGTCAAAAATCTCGAAAATGTGCAGGGCGATGAACGCGACACCATCCTATTCAGCGTTGGTTACGCGAAAACGAAGGAACAGCGGGACAACGAGCGATCGATGGCTTTGCGCTTCGGCCCCCTCGGCCGGAAGGGCGGCGAAAGACGCTTAAATGTCGCCATTACGAGAGCCAAACGCAATGTAAAGCTGCTCGCTTCGATTTTGCCTTCCGATATCGATGTAAGCCGTACGGAATCGGAGGGCATAAAAATGCTGCGCCAATACATTGCGTTCGCCATGGAGGGTTCGTCGTCGCTGCGCGCGGGACAGAGCGAAACGGAAGAGGATGCGTTCTTGGAGACGGTGGCCGAATATCTGCTCGACCGCGGATATAAAATCAAAAAATACGTGGGATGTTCGAAATACAAAATCGATTTGGCGGTCGCGCATCCCGGCGACGACGATTGTTTTGTTGCGGGAATTGAGTGCGACGGTCCTTCATACGCTTCGGCGAAGAGCGCCGGAGACCGTGACCATTTGAGAAAATCCGTGCTTGAATCCATGGGCTGGCGCATGTATCGGGTATGGTCGCCCGAATGGACGGCCCGGCGGGATATAGAAGGCCAAAGGCTGCTGTCCTTTATCGACGCCGCAATCGAAGAATGCGAAAAAAGCAAAAAAGCCGGACCGCCGAAGCAGGCCGACCAAACTCAAATGGCGTCTTTTTCCGAAACAATCGCGGGTGACGGCCGTGGATAGTAAAACCGCGATCAATTTCGCGCTGCATGGCGCGCCGAAGACCGAGATCAACGATGAAATCGATTCGCCGCATGCGCGGCAGATCGGCGATGCGTCTTCTTCCGCGAGCGCTTTGTTGGACGCGGGTACGGTCCTTTGCGGAGCGTACACGGTTGAACGGCGTCTAAAAGTTTCTTCGGGTGAGGCGGATTTATATCTTTGCTCGCACGAAAACGGCCGGTATGTCGCCAAGCTCTATAAGCGCCGGGCGGCAATAAAACAGGATGTCATTGAGCGGCTTCTGCAAATCGACTCGCCGTACGTCGCAAGGCTCTTTGCGTCGTCGACCCACGATGGTTTTCCTGTGGAGATATTGCGTTACTATGCGAATGGCAGCCTTCAAGGCAGGACATATACCTATGATGAGCTCGTTCGCAGGATCATCCCCAATATCAATGAGGGGCTGCATGCGCTCCATCGGGCCGGGATTATTCATAAAGACTTAAAGCCTTCCAATATCATGTTGGCGGACGATGGGAAAAGCGTCGCGATAACCGACTTCGGAATAAGCTCGGTTATGAGCGACGCGGGTTCGGTCGTGCTGACAAAGACCGGCATGACACCGGAGTATTCCGCCCCCGAGACCTTCAAGAATCTGTTCCTTGAAGAATCGGACTACTATTCTTTTGGGATAACGCTGTTTGAACTCTTTACGGGATATGCTCCGTATGCGAATATGAGCGCGGAAGAAATCGGCCGGTATGTTTCGGTTCAGAGAATACCTTTTCCCGGCGACATGCCGACCCCGTTGTCGGATTTCATTTCGGCGCTGACCTATTACGACATTACTTCGCGCGCCAACAAAAACAACCCCAACCGCCGTTGGACATATTCCGAGGTCAAAAGATGGCTGGAGGGTGAAAATCTCGTAATACCCGGCGAAGGCGCGGGTCCTGTCGGGAAAGGCGCCATGCCTCCCTATCGGTTTATGGACGAGACGATAAGCGACCCGCGAATCCTTGCGGAAGCCTTCGCGAAGAACTGGAAGGAAGGCAAAAAGCATCTGTTCAGAGGACTTGTGTCGGCTCATTTCCGCGTCTTCGACCAAGAAATGGCCGCGCAATGCATGGCTGCCGAAGAGGAAGCGAGCAAAACGAACGGCAGGGACGATCTTATCTTCTGGAAGCTGCTGTATCGACTGAATCCGAGCCTTAAAGGCTTTTATTGGAAAGATCGGACATTCGAAAGTCTTCCCGCCCTCGGTCGCGATTTGCTCGACCGGCTGTGGAAGAAAGATAGATCCT
Source organism: Eubacteriales Family XIII. Incertae Sedis bacterium (assembly GCA_031276515.1). Lineage (GTDB taxonomy): Bacteria > Bacillota > Clostridia > Peptostreptococcales > Anaerovoracaceae > JAITLA01. The sequence continues at coordinate 17,970 of JAISMX010000067.1, forward strand.
TGAATAAATACTGCGAAACGGTATTGGCCGAAAAACTGCTGACCGAATACGTTGCGCTCGCCGCTCCGAATAACGAGGCGTTGAAAAATGCGGCCGCCGCGCTTGAGGAATCGTATCGGATTGAGAAAACGGAACATACCGATTTGGTTAAAACGTTTTATCTTATGGCGTATACCTTGTCGGGACAGAAATTGCTCAATCTCGACGGCCGGCAATTTCGCACCGTAGGCGAATTTGCGGGGTATATGCGGGAGCGCCTTGAAGAATCCTTGGAAGCCTTCGAGAGACTGTGTCACAAGTTGGTCGATTATGACGGGAAGCTCGATGTTCAATTGGAAGCGTGGCTGATCGCAATAGGCAAGAAAAACGAGTTGGAAAACTGGCGCGCGCTTATGCGCGAATGACGGAAACAAAAAAAGGTACATGAGGTGTCAGGTATGAGCGGTCCCAAGGTGTCGGTATATGGAATGTCAACCCAAAACAGGCAAAATTTGCGCGCCCAGTTGAATTGTTTGCAGCAGAGTCTCGTTTGCCGTGAAGAAATAACGAAAGCGGCTCAACGTCTGAATGGTCTCAACGCCCGGATACGGTCCTTGCTCTCGGCCTTCGAGCTTGCGAATCGGCGAACGCAAGACCTTTCCGCCGAAATCTCCGCCTTGAGCGATTTGCGGAATGCCCTGCCGCAAGACTGCCGGTCTTTCATGGAGGAATTCTCCGGGATGGAGCTTCCCCAAGCGGACAGGTTCACTCCTTCCGACAGCGAGCTAACGAAGCGCAAAAACGCTCTCGCAAAGCTGCGCGCCTTGCGAAGCGAAATCACCGCAAAGCATAAGGAAATCGAAGCGATTTTGACACCCATGGAGCTTAAGGCAAAGGAAGGTTTGGCAAAGGTCGAAGACGCGATTTCCGATGATGTCGCGGGCGTTCAATCGTTCTTCGTCCCGCCCGCGGAAACCGAAGGCGAAAAATTAGAATCGGACAAAAAAAGAGCCGGGGAGCAATTGCGTGCGCTCGCCATGGATGCCGATTGCCCCAAGGAGCTGAAAAGCGAAGCGCTTTTTGCCGCCGCCGCGCTATCCCAAATGCATTCCAAAGAGCGGCTGAACACCTTTCAAGCCGTGACGATCCGCCCGTTGCAAGGCCGAATCGAGGCCGCGATTGCGAAAAAACAGAGCGAAAAAAACGAATGCGCCGCGCTGCGGACGAGGCTTGTCGTTCTTCGTTCCGTTGCGGGAATGGAACAAGGAGACCCGCCGGACGACGACGATCTCGATCGACTCAAAACGAGCGTTGCGGAGCTGGAAAAGCGAATTGTCGCGCAAACCGAGCGGGCCTATATCGGCGATTGTGTGCATGCGGTTATGTCCGAGATGGGATATGACGTCATAGGCGAGCGCTCCGTGGTCAAAAAAAGCGGAAAACGGTTCAGAAGCGAGCTCTTCTCATATGGCGACGGAACGGCGATCAACGTAACGTACGATTCCGAAGGCCGGATCGCGATGGAACTTGGAGGGATTGACGGGCTTGACCGAATGCCGACCGAGGAAGAAGCGGATGTTTTGCGGGAGGAGATGGAGTCCTTTTGCTCCGACTTCAAGGTTTTTGAAGAACGTCTCGAAGCAAAAGGCGTTGGGCCGGAATCCCGCGTATCGATGGCGCCGCCCTCGGCGGAATACGCAACCATAATCAATCTGGCCGATTATACGATAACGTCAAGCGCGCAGGCAGGAGAAATTGCCCTCGCCGTCGCCGAAAAGCCCGCAAAAGCAACGGCAAAACGCGCAATGCGCAAGGAGGATGGCCAATGACTCCGGCAAAATTCAAGCTTTGCCCCGCTTGCGGCGAGCACAATCCCCCCGCATTGCTGGAGTGCAAGGAATGCGAAACGGACTTGACCGGCGTCGAAGTCGTCGACGACGCGATTCTCGCCGCCCGGAATGACGCGACGCAAGGCGCCGCAACCTCGCGCGACGACAAAGGTCTTGTGAAGCTATGCGACTGCGGCGCCGAAAATGCGCCGCAAGCGCGGAAATGCTCTTCGTGCGGAGAGGACATTTCCGATGTGAGAGCAACGGAGCGCGAAGCCGTCGCGAAGCCGCCTTCATCGCCGGTGGTATTGCGCGCTTTTGACGGAAGCTTTTCTTTCGCCGTAACGAAACCCGTGACGATCATCGGACGAGAATGCGAAATGGGCGAGTATCTCAAGGATAAGACATACGTGAGCCGCAAGCACGCCAAGGTGACGGTGGTCGAGGGTGAAGTTTATATTGAAAATCTGAGTGGCACGAACCGGACGTTTGTGAATGACGCGGCGATTCCAAGCGATGCTCCCACTCTGTTGAAAAACGGCGACGAAGTGGGTCTTGGCGGCAAATCGATGAACGGAGAAAGGCAAACGCGGGCGGCGTATTTTGTGATTGAGGCATAGATGAATATCGCAAGAATTCTGTATCCGGTAAAGGTTCTCGGACCGGGAAACCGCATAGGAATATGGGTTTGCGGATGCTCTCGCGGATGCCGTGGATGCATCAACCCGGAATTGTGGGAACGGCGTCCGGAATGCGAAATCTCCATAGACGGATTGTATGCGGCGATTCTCGGTATCGCGTCAAAGCATAAGGTTGACGGATTCACCGTTTCCGGCGGCGAACCCATGGATCAGCCCGAAGACCTCAACGCGTTGATCATCCGCTTGGCCGCGATCAGCAAAGACATACTCGTTTACTCCGGATACAAATACGTTGAACTGCGGGAGCGAGGTTCGGAGCATATTCAAAACATTTTGAGCGCGATTGCCGTTTTAATCGATGGTCAATATGTCGAGGAACTGAATCGCGACGTCAAGCTCAGAGGTTCGGAGAATCAGGAGATTATCATAATGAACGGCGATTTTAACAAAAAATATGAAAACCATCTTAAAACCGCGCGCAACCGAATCCAGAATTTCATGACTGCCGACGGCGTTGTTTCGGTTGGAATACACAGAAAAGAGTTTAGAAGTAAAATAGCGTCTCGAATTCATAAAAGAGGAGATGAAAATGGCTGATTACATCCCCAAATGGCATCGGGAACTCGGCATTTTCAGCAAAATCAAGCCGCTGATCATCGTTGAGGGAAATGTTCTGGATGTTTATCGATATCCTGTGGAAGGAGGAATTTCCAAAGGCAGCATTCTTCGCTTGCCCGAGTATCTCCATTACTGCTTCAAGGATATGGGTTATCAAACCGTCGCCTTCTTTGACGGTTTGCAAGGCTTTCACAACACCTGCGAGGAGGGCAATATCGAAGCGTTCGCGAAACTGACCGAAACAAAGACGGAAGGCGGCCATATCCGCGCGGAGTTCGGCGGCAAAAGCAATTCCGCCGCGTCGATCGTCCGAAAGGCCGTAAGCCGGAACACGAGCGCAACGGCGGTTATCATGACGCTCGCCTCGCGTTATATAACGTCGCCGGACAATTTGACCCAAGCGGAGCTGGACAGTTTTACGAATCTTCTTCTCGCTTCGCTCGAAAGCAAAGATGTTCGCACGGAAGGCGGGGTTTTGAAAAACATCATAGTCATGATCGTAAACAAGTTGAATGACATCCCCGTGTGGTTTTACCATGACAATCCGAATGTCAAGACGATTCTGTTGGGGACGCCGTCTCGCGAGGAACGCGAATTGCTCGTCAAAGGCGAGAATTTCCCGAGTTTCTTCGCTTTGGACGTTTACGAATCCGAGATCGGATACTATGACGCGCATCCGGAGGAACTCGATAAGGTGCAAGACAAATTCGTCGGGTTGACCGAAGGTTTTTGCTTCACCGAGATCAATGGTTTGCGTCGGCTCTGCAAAAACGAGCGCATTGGCATTCGGCAAATGTCGGCGGTCATTGATTTGTATAAATACGGAATAAAAGAGAATCCTTGGGATAAGCTCGACGAAAGCGAACTCGCCGGCGCATACGATGATTTCAAGAAGAGAATCAAAGGGCAAGATTACGCGATCGTCAAGACGCTTGACGTCGTTAAGCGCGCCGTTACCGGAATGTCAGGGCTTCAGCATTCTTCGCATACCAAACCAAAGGGCATACTGTTCTTTGCGGGTCCCACGGGTACGGGCAAAACGGAGACCGCCAAAACCCTTGCGGAGAAATTGTTCGGAGACGAAAGCCGCTGCATCAGATTCGACATGAGCGAATATGGGCAAAGCCACAGCGATCAAAAGCTGCTCGGAGCGCCTCCCGGTTATGTGGGCTACGAGGCGGGAGGTCAGCTCACGAATGCGGTCAAGGAGAATCCGTTCTCCATCCTCTTGTTCGACGAAATCGAAAAAGCGCATCCATCCGTCTTCGACAAGTTTCTGCAAATTCTCGAAGCCGGCAGAATGACCGACGGTCAGGGCAACACGGTGTATTTCTCCGAGTGCATCATTATATTTACGAGCAACCTCGGCATTTTCACGCTCAACGACAGGGGCGTCCGCGAAGCGAACGTCACTGAGAAAATGGAATACGGCGAAATACAATCGAAAGTGCGCAAATCGATTGAAAACTACTTCAAATTGGAGCTTGGGCGTCCCGAAATCCTCAATCGCATTGGAGAGAATATTGTCGTTTTCGATTTTATTCGTCCGGAAGTGGCCGAGACCATTCTCGATGCGCAGATCAATAAAATTGTCGGCAATCTTTTGAACGAGAAGCGCATCGAATTGACGATCGGAGAAGAGGCGCGGGCGGTATTGCTTGAGAAGTCGCTGAGCAATCTTTCCAATGGCGCGAGAGGAATTGGCAATATTGTGGAGAGTCTGTTGATCAATCCGCTGTCCCGTTATCTTTTTGACAATGCGATCAAGGGCAATGAGCGCATTGTCATCCATTCCATCGACGCCGGCAATATGCCGTTTTCGCTTGGTTGTGCGAGAGGCGGCGCGTGATGGCATGCGCCGCGAAGGATTCCGGAATTGCGGCGTTGCAATGAACGAAGGCAATGAACGAAAGGCGTTTCGCTTGCGTTTTTGCGGAAGGTGTGAGAGAATAGGAACATGATGAAGGAGATGAGGAGGAGGAAATGGCTGACACAGAAAAGCCTTCCGGACCGGTCGGCGGACCGGCCGCGGCGAATTTTATTCACGCGATCATAGACAGGGATCTGGCTGAAGACAAGTACGCGGGGCGGCCCGTGCTCACGCGCTTCCCCCCGGAGCCGAACGGCTACCTGCACATCGGCCACGCGAAGTCCATCTGCCTGAACTTCGGCACGGCGGCGAAGTACAAGGGCCGTTGCAACCTGCGCTTCGACGACACGAACCCCGTCAAGGAGGACACGGAATACGTCGATTCCATAGAGGAGGACGTGCGCTGGCTCGGCTTTGAATGGGACGAGCTCCTGTTCGCTTCCGATTATTTCGACCGCATGTACGCATGCGCCGTGAAGCTGATCGAAAAGGGCGTCGCCTTCGTCTGCGATTTGTCGGCCGAGGAAATGCGGGCGTATCGCGGAACGCTGACGGCGCCGGGCAGGGAAAGCCCTTACAGAAACAGGAGCATCGAGGAAAACCTGCGGCTCTTTGAGGAGATGCGCGCAGGCAAATACGCGGA
>JAISMX010000074.1 GCA_031276515.1 Eubacteriales Family XIII. Incertae Sedis bacterium
CGGCTGCAAGCCTCCTCGCAGAGCCTGTCGTAGGGGCATATCCGCGCGCAGCTGCCGCCCAGAATGTTGTTCTCCCGTATCGTCTCCGCCGCGCCTTTCGCGTTTCTGAAGCGTATGGAGCGTATGAAGCGCCCCGGATCCGTCCCCGCCGGGCAGCCCGCGCTGCACGGCGCGTCGTGGCAAAGCAGACAGCGCGCGGCCTCCTCCATCGCGGTGCGATGCGTAAAACCGGCCCGCGATTCGGAAGCGTATTCCGCCATTGCAAGCTTACTCAACTCAATCAACCTCCTCCAATTGAAACTCCTCGGTTCGTTTTATCGGTCAATCTTTCGGAATGAAAGAGATGCTTTGATTATATCATAGCGGACGGCAAGGTTAAAGCGGAATCTTTGTTTTTGAAGCCTTGCCCCACAAGCGATAATATGATACACTCATATTGCCCCGCGAATCGAACGCCGGCAGCAAAACAGCTTCTTTTGGACATCGGCCGTCGCAGAGGCCGGCACGCCGCAAAACAGCCGTATGAAACCGCGGCGCGCGGAAGGAAAAACGCATATGCCACGCTTGACACGCAAAAAAATCATCGCGATACCGCTCGCCCTTTGCATTCTCGCGGCGGCGCTCACGGCTTGCTTCGGAAGCGAGCCGAAATACGACGACGAGGGACGGCTCATCGTGCCGGACAAGATCAAAACGGTCATGGAACGCGCGCTGAAAAACGTGAAATCGGGCGGAAGCGGTCTGAACGGTAAGTTTGCGAACTGGCACGAGAGCATGATCGCGTCCGGGCTCGAACACAACTATCCCGAATACGGCGAGAAATTAGATCTGATCGATGAGATGCGCAGGCGCTCCCGCGCGCGCAACGCCTATCTGCTCTACGCCTACGACGCCGAAGACGACGCTTACAGCATGAGTCTCTGCGCGTCCGCCTCGGAAAAACCGGTCCCCTTCAACGAGAAGCGTGAAGCGACTCCCGCGATACGCGAAGCCTTCGCGGGGCGCGGAACCGTCGAAATGTTTGCGTGGGAATACGAAGAGAACGACCTTGTCTGGTCGGCCTTCATGCCCGTCTACAACGAGGAGGCCGAAATCGTCGCCGTGCTCGGCATCGACCGCGTCGCCACGATCGTCCAATCCTTCCCCGAATGGAACCGCGACAGCCACAGATGGAACGGACTCACGGAACCCCTTCCCCTTGACTCCATCCGCGGCGAAAAAGATGTCGCGAACGCGACGGAAGCGAAAAGAGGCCGGGTTTTATGAGCGCGCGCGGCTTTCCTCTCGCGGGCATCCCCGTCGTGCTGGCTTCGGGTTCGCCTCGGCGCATTGAAATGATGCGCGCGCACGGCATCGAGCCAATCGTGCGCCCCGCCGACGTCGACGAAAGCATACCCGAAAATCTGAACGTGCGCCAAGCCGTCATGTATCTGGCGCTGAAGAAGGCCCTCGCCTCCGCCGGGGAACCGCTCGCCTCCGGCGAAGAATTGTCGTCCGGCGAACCGCGCTTCGTCGTGGCCGCCGATACCGTCGTTTACAAAGAGGGGATCGGCATATTCGGCAAACCGGCGTCGCGCGAGGAGGCGCGCCGCATGTTGGAAGCGCTGCGGGCGAGCGACCATGTCGTCCTCACGGGCGTGGCAATCCTGCGCGTCGTTTTCGCGGATTCCGCCCACGGAAGCGACCATGCGCGGAATCCAAGCGGCGAACCCGTGTCGAAGCGCGTCTTTTGCGATGAGACGCGCGTGTTTTTCAAGGACTATTCGCAAAGCGACATAGAGGATTACATCGCGTCGGGCGAACCCTTTGACAAGTCCGGCGGCTACGCCGTGCAGGGGGGATTCGGCGTCCACGTGGATCGCGTCGAAGGCGACGTGAGCACCGTAATGGGCCTTCCGTGGGAGAGGACGGAACGGGAACTCGCGGCGATGATCGCGGCCGCGCGAAGCGTCTGCGGATAGGCGGCCGCGCGCGACCGGCTGCGCTCATCGCCGTTCAAAAATCCTGCGGATACATCGTGACCGTCTCGCGCGAAGCCGCCGCGGCCGCGATTAGCGTCTCCGCGTCCAGCTTCGATTCGGACAGCAGGATGTTCTTGAGCTTTGGCTTTGTGACGGGATGCTTGGGCAAAAACACCGTGCAGCAGTCCTCATAGGGCAGTATGGAGGTTTCGTAGGTGCCGATCTCCTTCGCTTTTGCGATGATCTCCGCCTTGTCGAAGGCGATCAGCGGACGCATGACGGGCAGCTTGACCGCCTCGTCCGTGACGATCAGGGACTCGGCCGTCTGGCTGGCGACCTGACCCAAATTCTCGCCCGTGATCAGTACGCCGCAAGCCGTCTCCGACGCCACCCTTTCCGCAATCCGCATCATGAATCTCCGAACCAGAATGGTCATCTCCTCCTCCGGGCAGCGCTCCACGAGCAGCTCCTGCACGGGCAGAAGATTGATCACATGCAAATCGAAGCGCCCGCAGTATACGGCGACCGCGCGCGCCAGCGTCTCGACCTTTTCCCGCGCGCGCTCGCTCGTATATGGAAACGAATGGAAATGAACGGCCTCGACGCGCATGCCGCGGCGCGCCATCATGAAGGTCGCGACGGGACTGTCGATGCCGCCCGAGAGCAGCGAAAGGCCCTTGCCGTTCGTGCCGAGCGGCAGACCGCCGAAACCGGGTATCTTTTGCTCGTACAAATAGCTGTTTTCCTTGCGCAGGTCCACGAAGAGCAGGCAGTCGGGCTTGTGGACGTCCACCTTCAAATCCGCGCAGGCCCGCAGCGCCAAGGCGCCCACGCGGCTCGCCAACTCCGGAGACTTGATGGGAAAGCTCTTGTCCGCGCGCTTGGCCTCCACCTTAAAGGTCTTGATCCCGTCCCGCGCCGCCCGCTCGCGCAGCAAGGCGATCGCGGCGTTTGCGATGGCGTCCAAATCCGACGCCGTCTCAACGGCGGGACTTATGGACGAAACGCCGAACACCTTGGCGATCTCCGCGACGACATCCTCGCGCGCGTGCGCTTTGTCGGCGCGCACGAATATGAGCCCGTCGCGGCGCGCGACGTCGACATTTTCATAGCGGCGCAGCAGCTTCTTCACGCGCTCCGCGAGCATGCGCTCGAAATAGGGCTTGTTCATGCCCTTGAGCGCGACCTCGCCGCACCTCACGATAAACACATTACGGTCATCCATATCCCATCACCTATACCGTCCAAGCTTGCGAAAGCGCGCGACGGCGGAGCACACGGCCTCCGCCGCGCGCTCCGTCTCCTCCTCCGCGTTGAAATCGCCGAAACTGAAGCGTATCGCTCCCTCCGCCTCCGCCCGCGAAAGCCCCATCGCCGCCAGCACGTGGCTTCCCGTCTTCTTCTTCGACGAACAGGCGGCGCCCGAAGAGACAAACACGCCGCGCCCTTCGAGATCGTGCAGCAAAACCTCGCCCTTCACACCGGGGAAGCTCACGTTCAAGATGTAAGGCGAAGCCTCCGCGCCTTCGGGTCCGTTCGTCACGGCGTCGCGCACACCCGCGCGTATCGCTTCGAGCAGACGCCGCTTGCAAGCGGCGGCGCGCGCCGCGCGCGCCGCCGAATCCCGATGCGCCATGACGACGGCCAAGCCGAAGCCCGCTATGGCCGGCACATTCTCCGTGCCGGAGCGCAAACCCCTCTCCTGCCCCCCGCCGACGAGCAGGGGCGTCACGCGCTCGCCTTGCCCGATGAAAAGCGCGCCCACCCCTTTTGGCCCGTGAATTTTGTGGCCGCTCACGGATATGAGTCCGGCCCGGCGCGCCAAGGTTTCCAGCGGCAGCTTGCCAAAGGACTGCACGGCGTCCACGTGCAGGGTCACGCGCTTGCCCGTGCGCTTTTCGTGCGCCTCCACAAGCTCGCAGAGAGCCGCAACGGGCTGGATGGCGCCGGTTTCGTTGTTCACGTGCGCGCAGGAAATCAGAATCGTTTCCTCGTTCAAAAGCGCGGCGACGGACGCGGGGATCAGGCGACCCTCCGCGTCCACGTCGGCAAAGACCGCGTCGAAGCCCTCATCCGCGAGCACGGAGAAGCTTTCGAGCACGGAAGGGTGCTCCGCGCGCGTCGTGATCACGCGCCGCCCTTGTCTGCGGCGCGCGCGCGCGCCGCAGAGGATCGCCGTGTTGTTCGATTCCGTGCCGCCCGAGGTGAACACCACTTGCCCCCCGTCCGCGCAAAAGAGCGACGCGACGCGGACGCGCGCCTCGCGCACAAGCCTTTCGGCCGCGAGTCCCGCGCCGTGCGGGGAAGAAGGGTTGCCGTAGGTCTCGCGCATCACCTCCGCCATGCGCTCGATCACCTCGTCGTAGGGTCTGGTGGTGGCGGCGTTGTCAAAATATATGCTCCTTTAAAATATTATTTCCCAAATAATACAGGGTATGCCAATAACCCATGCGCATACCCTGTCCAAATCGCGGCTCCGCCCGAGACCCGGGCGGCCGCGCCCCTTACTTGGCGTAATCGATGGCCCTCGTTTCACGAATGACATTGACCTTGATCTGCCCCGGATACTCGAGCTCGCTCTCGATCCGCTTGCTGATTTCGCGGGCGAGAAAGGCGATCTCATCGTCGCTGACCTCGTCCGGCTTCGCTATGACGCGTATCTCGCGCCCCGCCTGAATCGCGTAGGAGTGCTCCACGCCCTTCGTCGTGTTCGCGAGATCTTCGAGCTTGTGCAGACGCTTGATATAGGTTTCAAGCGTTTCGCGCCGCGCGCCCGGCCGCGCCGCCGAGAGCGCGTCCGCCGCCGTGATCAGCACGGCTTCGAGACTCTTCGGCTCGTAGTCGCCGTGATGCGCGGCCATGCCGTTGATGATGACCTCGGATTCCTTGTACTTGCGCAATATGTCGATGCCGATATCGACGTGCGTACCTTCGACCTCGTGATCCAAGGCCTTGCCGATGTCGTGCAGCAGGCCCGCGCGCTTCGCGACCTTCGCGTCGAGGCCGAGTTCCCCCGCCATGAGACCCGCGAGATGCGCCACCTCGACGGAGTGCTTCAGCACGTTTTGACCGTAGCTGGTTCTGTACTTCAGCCGTCCCAGCAGCTTCACGAGTTCGGGATGCAGGTTGTGTACGCCGACCTCGAAGGTCGCGTGCTCGCCCTCTTCCTTGATCGTGTTCGCGATTTCGCGCTCGGACTTCTCGACCATCTCCTCTATGCGGGCGGGATGTATGCGCCCGTCCACAATCAGCTTTTCGAGCGACATGCGCGCGATCTCCCGCTTCACGGGATCGAAGCCCGACAGTATGACCGCCTCGGGCGTGTCGTCGATGATCAAATCCACGCCCGTAAGCGTCTCTATGGCCCTGATGTTGCGCCCCTCGCGGCCGATGATTCGCCCCTTCATCTCGTCATTCGGAAGGGGTACCACGGAAACCGTGCTCTCGGCGACGTGATCCGCCGCGCAGCGCTGTATCGCGCCGCTGATGATCTCCTTGGCCTTCTTGTCCCCTTCTTCCTTGGCTTTTGTCTCTATATCCTTGATCATGATCGAAGCCTCGACCCTGATCTCCTTTTCCAAATTCGCAAGCAGCAGCTGCTTCGCTTCCTCCGCGGTGTAGCCGGATATTCTCTCAAGCTCCGCCATCTGCTTTCCGAGCTGCAAGTCCAACTCGTTTTCCTTCTCGATCAGATTCTGCTCTTTCTTTTGGAAATTTTCCTCCTTGCGTTCCAGATTCTCCGTTTTTCTGTCGATGGATTCTTCCTTTTGGATGATGCGTTTCTCCGCTCTCTGGATTTCGGCCCTTCTTTCCTTGATTTCCTGATCCACCTCGTTTTTCAGCAGGTGAACCTCCTCGCGGGCCTCCACGATCAATTCCTTCTTTATGGCTTCCGATCTGTTCTCCGCATCCAAGATCATGTTCTTCGCGGCCTGTTCGGCGCTGCCGATGGTTTTCTCCGCGACCGATTTTCTGATCATGTATCCGATAAACAGTCCGACGACCGCGGCAGCAACTCCGACAATACAGCTGATCAGTATTTCTATAACGCATCACCTCCTCATTAACGTATAATTAATTATTGATAAAACCATACAACTTATATTATAATATTTATAAATTGGTATTGTCAAGCAAAACGAAAAATGTAGCCGGCAATACCGCATTCAAAAGAGGGATAATATGGGACAATTGGGATATTTCTTCAATCTGGTAAAGCGAATAGACAAGGTTCTGCTCGCGTTGCCGATCCTTTTCGCGTTCGTCAGCGTCACGATGATCGCGAGCATCACCTACGACGGAGAAAACCCGCTGAACCGCAGCATCGTGGTGCAGGCGGCTTCGTATCTGATCGGCTATGTCGCCATGGGCGCCATGCTGCTGATCGACTACCGGATATTCGCGCGTTACGAAAAACCGATCTACGTATGCGCGCTGCTCTTTCAACTCAGCGTCTACACGCCGCTCGGAACCGACATGGGTACGGGTTCCCTCGCGTGGATCGACTTCGGCATAACGACGATGCAGCCGTCGGAGCTCGTGCGTCTGCTGTTCGTTCCGATCTTCGCGAATTTTCTCTCCGGCATGCGCGACTCGCTGGCGTCGATCAAGGGCGTGCTTTTTTCCGTGCTGTACGCGGCGCCCTTTCTCGCGCTCATCATGAAGCAGGACTTCGGCTCGGGACTCGTCCTCGCCGTCATGTGCGTGGGCATGGTGTTTCACGCGGGCATAGACGGCAAGCTGTTCGGCAGACTGGCCGCGGTCTTTCTCGTCGCGCTTCCCGTGCTGTACAGATTTATGGAGGGGTATCAGAAAGAGCGCATCGAGGGCTTCCTGCACCCGGAAAACCTGAGCATACGCACGACCTGGCAGGTGCATCAGGCGAAGGTCGCCATCGGCTCCGGCGGGCTGTTCGGCAAGGGCCTCTTTTCCGGCACGCAGAAAGAGCTGAACTTCATCCCCGTACAGGAATCCGACTTCATATTCGCGGTCATGGCGGAAGAACTCGGCTTCATTGGCGGCGCCGCGCTCATATGCCTTTACCTCGTATTCCTGCTGCGCATCTGGCGCATAGGCGTCAAGGCCAAAGATCTGTACGGCTCGCTGATCGTGATCGGCGTGGCGACGATGTTCGCCTTTCAGATATTCGAGAACATCGGCATGAACATGGGACTCATGCCCGTGACCGGCATACCGCTGCCCTTCGTGAGCGCGGGCGGCACGGCGGTCGCGGCAAACATGCTCGCGATAGGCTTGGTTTTGAATGTGGGCATACGGAACAAGACGATCAACTTCTGAGCGCGATCAAATGCTCAGCAGCCGATCCGTCATGCGGTTGAAATTTTCCTCGATGTAGCTGCCTCTTTGGTATACGACCGGAACGCCGCAGTTGGCGGCGATGTTGATGTTCTCATCGTATTGGATGATGCCTACGAGCTGCGGCCGCACGCGCGCGAACACATCCTCGAAGCTGGGAAACAGGCCGCTCCGCATCAGTTCTCTGTTCACCTTGTTCAGCACACAGGCGCGCCGTGCCACGCCCGCTTCCGAAAGAACGCGATCCGCCATGTCGGCGTCGCGCAGCGAGACGTACTCCGGCGTCATCACGATCACGGCGATGTCTCCGCCCGAGGCCGCAAGCGTCAGATCTTTTCCCACGCCCGCCGGCCCGTCCACGAGCACATAGTCGTAGCTCTCGCGCAACATCGCGTAAAAGCCCGCCACAGAAGCCTTGTCAAACGTGAACTTGCCCCTGTCCTGCGTGGCCGGTATCATGTGAAGGCAGGGAAAGCGCTTGTCGCGCAGCATGGCTCGCTTGTAGCCGCACAGGCCGCCCAAGACATCCGCAACGTCGAAGATGACCTTGTTTTCGAGACCCAGATATATGTCAAGATTTCGCAAACCGAGGTTCATGTCGATCATGACGACCTTCACGCCCCGCTCCGCGAGGGTGGCGCCAAGATTTACGATAAACACCGATTTGCCGACGCCGCCTTTGCCCGATGCGGATACGATGATTTTGCCCAATTCGTTTTCCCCTGCCTTTTAATTGATTACCGTATCGAGGCTGTAATCCCGATACCGCTTCTCGAGCTCCATGTACTCGGCTATGACTTCCTTTGCCATGGGCGCGGCGTTCAGCGAGCTGTTGCCCTGAAACACCAGCACCGCGACCGCGATGTGCGGATCCTCCGCCGGCGCAAGCGCCACGATCCACGAAAAAGGCCTGTAGCTGTCCTTGAAGGAATCCATGCGCTCCTCCGCCATGGCGGCGCTGTAAGCGCTCAGATTGACGACGGCCCTGCGAACCGCCTTGTTCTTGGACGTGTAGATGTCGGGAAGCTGCGCCATGAGCCTGTTCATTTCGGTCTCCACGCTCTCCCATTCCAAGCCGGCGTCGATGCCATTCAGATGCTCCTTTATGTATTCCACCTCGTCCGGAGGCTGAATGTAGCCGCTCTTCTGCGCGGTTCCCGTCTTGGCGGCGACGGACACGGGAAAGCCGGCGAACTGACTTCGCAGACTGCCCCGAGAGCCGCTCACGACGCGCTTCATGCCCTCTATCACGTAATCCAAAAAAGCGTCGTCGCTGAGCTCCACTTTGACGCCCGGTTCCTTCTCGAGTACCCCCTCGCCTTCGACCGCGCGCACGAGACTGACGTCGTTCCTAAGCCCGCCGTTGCCTATGGTCGCGATGTAATTTGCCACCTGCAAGGGCGTGTAGGCATTCTCGCCCTGTCCGATGGAGATGTTCAACTCGTCGCCCGTCGTCCATTGGGCAAAGTTGAAATATGTGGACTTGCACGTGTCGGCGACGCGGCTTGCCTGATCCGGTCTGACGCCCACGCCTTCCATGCGCGAGAGGATCTCCGAGCGCCTTGGATTCTCCTCCGCCCAGCTCACGATTTCCTCCACGGCGCCGCCCAGCAGCGCGGAATCGTTCAGATATTCGCGCGTGAAATATTCCTCCGCGTTGTCGTACAGATGCCTCTTCAAGAGCGCCTTCGTCATCGCCATCTTCGTCTCGGCGTTCGGCACGCCGGCGGCGGTTTCCGAAAGCTCTATGCCCGTGTGCTGCCCCAGGCCGAACTGCTTGGCGTAAGACGTGATCTTGTCGATGTCGATGTTTCCGCGGTAGGAAAGCGGTTTGTTCCTGTAAAAATCCATGCCCGTCGCGATGTCGAAGAAATAGTAGTTGCACGACACCTCGAGCGCCTCGTAGAGGTTTACGTTGCCGTGGCTGCCGCCGTTCGTGCTGTACAGGAGACATTTGTACGGCCTGTTTCCGACCGTCACGAAGCCTCCGTCGTGGAGACGCGTGTTCGGATTGAGGCCCGATTCGAGGGCCGCGATGGCCGTTATGGGCTTAAAGGTGGAACCCGGCTGCACGGCGGTTCGCGTCGCCACGTTGTAAAGCGGCAGAGGCGCGAGCAGATCGCGCGAATTTCGGCTCTGCAACGCGTTCCAATCCTCGCTGCCGATGCCCGTCGCGAACAGGTTCGGGTCGAAATTCGGCACGTTGGCGATGGCGAGCGCCTCCGCCGTCTTCACGTCGAGCACGACGATGGAGCCGACGTTCGCGTTGGGTTGCGCTTCCCTGTACTTGTAGCTCCCCCATTCGCTCTCGAAGGTCTCGCCGCTTTGCAGACGGGAAAGACCCTTCGCGAGTATCTCCTCGCAGGCTTGCTGCAGCGAAAGATCGATGGTGAGGTACACGTCCTTGCCCTTCTCCGCCACCTGCTCGCTGATCACCTTTTTCAGCTCACCCCGTGAATTGACCTGCACCTCCTTGATGCCGTCCTTGCCCTTGAGCGTGCTCTCTCGGCTCTTTTCCACGCCGTCGAGACCGATCATGTCCGTTGGCCTGTAGCCCAGTTCATCCACGTAACGCCCTTTCAAGGATTCGGATATTTTGCCCATATATCCCAAAACATGGCTCGCCGCGTTGCCGTTCGGATAGTATCGAATCGTTTCCGTCACGACGCTGACGCCCTTGAGGGCGTTGCCCATCTCCTCGATCTGCATGACCGTGTCGTCCTTGACGTTCGTCGCGATGTCGGCCGGCACGTACTGGCGATAGCCGAGCAGCTTCAGCTCGTTGCGCAGGACGATCAGCTTGCGCGCCTCGGCGTCCGGGACGGTTTCGTCCATCTCGAAATAATCGCGAATCGCGCGGAAGGCGTCGCGCGCGGAGACGGTCGTTTCGAGACCGTAGCGCTCGAGGAAGGCCGCCTTGTCCATATCGCTCGTATAGCTCATGCGCACGACGGATATGGGCGGCGTCACGCCGAGCTTCTGCATGTCGAGCTGCGCTTCGTACGGGTCCATATCCTCGTCGATGTTGTTCCTGCGGCGGATTTCGTCGAAGGCCTGCTCCGCCGAAAAATCCGCGGGCATGCCCTGCGAAAGCAGCCATTCTTCTATTTCCATCTGATGCCTGTATTTGAAATCGCCGTTTTCGCACACGATGGGGAAGTTGTCGATGTACGTCTCGCCGTTTCTTTCGAGTATTTCGATCAGGCGCGCCGCCGTGGAGTTCAACTCCTCGTCGCGCATATTGCCCCTGCTGAACTGCACGGTGAAACTCGGCAAATTTCCCGCCAAAAGCCGGCCGTAGCGGTCGTATATCTCCCCGCGCGGCGCGACCGTGTAGATGCTGCGCATATCGTTGTCTTCGGCGGCGACCGTCCATTCGTCGTGCTGCAGCACGGTCAGCACGAACAGCCGCACGATGAGAGCGGCCATCAAAACGGCCACGAGCAGCATGATTTGATTGTCGCGCGGCTTGATCCATTTCATCGCATTATAAAACCCTTGGCTTCCTTGAAGCCTCCTTTGTACTCGCGATCCTTTCTGTGCCTTATGACGCCGCGCCGCAGCAGCAGGTGAAAGAGCGTCACGACCGGCAGGTTGTAAGCGAGCAGCGCCGGCTGCATTTTCAGTATGTAAACCGGCGTGTGCGGTATCCCGGTTAGTTTGTAAAGCGTCCAGTAGACGGCGTTGTTCAAAAGCACGCCCGCCAAACCCGCCGCCAAGGCGGGAAGCAGGAGTTCGTGGTTCAGATAACGCTTGATGCGCATTGTCAAAAGCGCCGCCGACATCTGCGACACGGCGGAAATCCCGACGTACATGCCGAATTCCACATCCCACAGAATGCCGAAGAGCACGCCGAACACGATGCCAAAAGGCTCGTCGTACAGAAAGGCGAACACGATCACGAGACAGAGCAGGATGTTCGGGGAAACGTCGCGTATCGCTATATAGCGCAGCATCGTGGCCTGCGCGACAAAGGCCAATAGAAACGCGACGACGGCGTAGCGCGTCTTCACAGGAGCACCGTAACCTTCCGGATGCTCTTGAAATACACCGCCGGCTCCACGTGGACCGTCTTCAGCGGCGAATCGTGGTTCCATTCGACGCCGGTCACCTTGCCTATCGTGATACCCTGCGGATAAAATCCGCCGATCG
This sequence comes from Eubacteriales Family XIII. Incertae Sedis bacterium, assembly GCA_031276515.1. Lineage (GTDB taxonomy): Bacteria > Bacillota > Clostridia > Peptostreptococcales > Anaerovoracaceae > JAITLA01. The sequence goes on from JAISMX010000074.1 coordinate 11,430, forward strand.
CGGATGTGATCAGGCGGTCGCCTTCGCGCACCGCGGCGGTTTCGTCCAGCATGTAACCCGTGAGCTTGCCTTCGCCGTCGCCGTTCAGCATGCCCAGCCATTCGAGATTCCGAAACACCTGAAAGCCCACCTTGTTGGTTTCGTCTATGATGGAAATCACCTTGGCCGCGTTCTCGCTGACCGCCATGACGCGCCCGATCAGACCGTCGCCGTCGATCACCACCGAATCGTTCGAAACGCCGTCCTCGGATCCGACGTTGATCGTGAAAATATTGAAGCCGCTCGACTTATCGAGACCGATCACGTCTGCGGTGACGAGCTCGTAGTCATCGCCGAGGTCGGCGTAATTCAGCGCCTCGGAGAGCTTCTCGAGGTCGTCCAAATCCGCGCCCGAAAGCCGCGATTCGTTCAGTTCGCGCTCAAGTTCCTCAACGCGCGTCCTGAGCCTCTCGTTCTCCCGCGCGAGCTCGTCCGAAAGCAGATAAACGGACATGCGTTCGTCCAAAAATCGCGCCGCCTTCGCAAACGGCGCCTGCACCAAAGCGATCGCGCGGCCGGCCGATCTGCCCAAAACATTGCTCTCGCCGAAGGTCCGATATGATACCAAAACGAAAATGAGCAGGGTGACAAAAACCGCGATGATCGTGCTCGCTTTGGTGTGTTTACGTATCCATTTCATGGTTGCGTCTATGTTCTCCGGAAACCCGCAGCCGCTGCGAGCGCTTTCGGACGGAGCCGCCGCAGAGGTGCGAACCCGCTATTTCACCAATTTTTTACTGGAATATCGTTCTAATTTTTCAATGTTTTTCAAACTCTTGCCCGTACCCTCGGCGACGGCTTCGAGCGCGTTTTCGGCTATGAAGACCTGCAAGCCCGTATGCCGCGTGATCAGCTTGTCGAGCCCGCGAATCAAGCCGCCTCCGCCGGAGAGCACCATGCCGTGGCTTACGATGTCGGCCGCGAGCTCGGGCGGCGTGTGCTCCAAGGTGTTTTTGACGCCGTCTATGATCACGCCTATGGGTTCTTCCAAAGCCTCGTGTATCTCCTTGGACGAAACCTTGATGATCTTTGGAAGCCCCGTGATGATGTCGCGCCCCTTGGCGTCGAGGTAAAGCAGCTTTTCGGCGTCGTCCGCGCCGTCGTCGATGTATGCGCAACCTATCGCGATCTTCAATTCCTCCGCGGTTCTGTCGCCTATGAGCAGGTCGTAGGAGCGCCGCATATACGCGATGATGGCTTCGTTCAGCTTGTCGCCCGCGTGGCGCAGGGAGGTGCTGGTGACGATGCCGCCGAGGGCGATCACGGCGATGTCGGAGGTTCCGCCGCCTATATCGGCTATCATGCAGCCCATGGGATCGTCCACCGGCAGACCGCAGCCTATGGCGGCCGCCATGGGTTCGTCGAGTATGAACACGTCGCGCGCGCCCATCTGCCTGATCACTTCCTCGACGGCGCGCTTCTCAACCTCCGTGACGCCGGACGGCACGCCGACGACGATGCGTATGCGCGTCAGAATCCCCGCGCCGTCCAAAATTCCTTTCAGAAACACGCGCAGCATGTTTGCCGTCATCTCGAAGTCGGATATGACGCCGTCCTGCAAGGGACGCACGACCCTGATGTGCTCGGGCGTCTTTCCGATCATGTCCTTCGCCTCGCGCCCCACCGCCAATATCCTGCGCATGCCCGTATCGACGGCGATCACCGAGGGCTGATTGACCACGATGCCCTTGCCCTTTATGTAAATCAGCGTGTTGGCGGTTCCGAGATCTATTCCTATGTCTTTGTTGAACAGCATTCTCCGTCTTCATTCTCCTTCTGTAACTATGGTCAAACGCTTCACGATTTTTGCCCGCGGCGCGGCGCAAAAGTCACAGCAATTTGTCTTGCCGCATGCTGACAAAGGTTCCGTCTCCCACAACGATGTGGTCGATCACGCGTATCCCCAAGAGTTCCCCCGCGTCGACCAGTCGCTTCGTCACGTCGACGTCGGATTCGCTCGGTTTCGCGTTTCCGCTCGGGTGGTTGTGCGCGAGAATCAGCGACGCGGCGCCTCGCCTGATCGCGGGTCTGAAAACCTCGCGCGGATCGGCGTTCGAAGAATTGATGTTGCCGACGGATATTTCTTCTATCGCCATGATCTCGTTCTTGACGTTCAGCAACACCGCCCTGAAGCATTCCTGCTTCAAATGCCGCATGCTCTCCACAAAGAGAGCGGCCGCGGCCTCCGGCGAGACGATGCGGACGCGCTTGTTCTTGGGACGCGTCGCAAGCCGTTTGCCCAGTTCCACCGCCGCCGCGATGCGGCAGGATTTCGCGATGCCGACGCCGGACACGCGCGCCAACTCTTCGGGCGTGCAGTCCGACAGATAGCCGATGCCGTCGGGCGTCATGGACAGTATTCTGTCCGCCAAGGCGGTCGCGGATTGCGACCGCGTTCCCGTTCCGAGCAGCACGGCGAGAAGCTCGGCGTTGGAAAGTTTGTCGGCGCCGAGGAGCGTCATCTTCTCCCTGGGGCGCTCGAGTTCGGGCATTTCCCTGATCAAAGTCATATTTTCCCTTTCAATGATGTTTTTTGCACGACAAAACATCGGGCGCTATGGCTTTGACGCATCGCACGGGCTTGTCCTCATTCCCTTCCGTACGGAGTTTATTGTATCACCTTATAATGCGGGTTACAATTACTTCATGGAATTTTTTAATATATTTATGAGTCGCAGCGTGATGCGGCCCGTGAGACCCCATATCGCGCGGCCTTCGTAATTGTAGATGGGTACGGTCGCCGGAACCGTGCGCCAGCTGTAAAAGCCCTTGGGCTGTATCCTGTCGTAAGGAAAATCGCCTCCGACTCTGGGCGCGATTTCATAATTGTATATTTCGGGTTCGTTTTCCATAAAAAAGGAAACCGGCACAAGGAACACCTCTTGCACCTCCGAACGGTTGAAGCCGCGCGAAAAATCCGCGTCGGCCAGCGAAGCGAGAAAGGCGTACATCGTAAAATCGCCGTAGCCGTGAATGTAATCGAGCTCGCCTATGACATCCATGCTCTCGCGCGGAACGCAAAGCTCCTCCACCGTTTCGCGCATCGCGCACGCGAGGGGGCTTTCTCCGTCCTCCACCTTGCCGCCCGGGAAGCCGACCTCGCCCGGCTGCCGCCGCAGGGTTTCGGAGCGCAGCTGATAGAGCAGATGCAATTCGCCGTTTCGCTCCACAAGCGGCACGAGCACGGAATAATATCTGTATCTGTCGAGGGGTTCGGGCTTTCTGCCCGCGAAGGCCTTTTGAAAATCCCGCAAGCTTACGGCTTTCATCTCATGCTTCCGTTCTCGCTTTCGGCGCCGCGTATGGCCAAGGCGACGCGCGCCGTGTCGGTCAGATCCGCGAACAGGTGGGCCGGCGTCTCCGCGGCCAAGACTTCCGCGGACGTCCATCCCGTCGCGACGGCGATGCTCCGCGCGCCGATGCGCTTCGCGCAGCGGACGTCGTAGACCCCGTCTCCTATGACGACGCAATCGCGCGGCGAAACGACGCGGCCCAAAAGCGCCGAGACCTCGGCGAGCACCGCCCTTGCGGCGTCCCATTTTTCGCCCGGCGCGTCGCCGAAGCCGCCGCAGGGCGAATCCGCGAAATGCGGCCACAGACCGACGGAGCGCAGCTTGGCTTCCGCGCCGGCCCGCATATTGCTCGTCAGGAGCAAATTCCTCCGGCCCAAGCGCTCGCGCACGCATTCGAGGAGCCGCGCGACGCCGGGCAGGACGCGTTTGTTTTGGTTTTCGTCCAAGATGCGTTTCAGCTTGGAGACGTACGCGGACGCAAACGCGTCCGCGTCGAAACCCTCCGCACCGCGTTCGGCGGCTATGCGGCGCAGAATCGCGGAGTCCTGCGCGCCGCCGATGCCCGCGCCGAGAAAGGCGCCCTCCACCCCGTACATCTCGAAAAAGGTCTCGTTCAGCGCGCGGGTTCCGTCGCTTCCGCAGGACATGAGCGTACCGTCGACATCCCAAAAGACAAGCATCCCCAAAACCGCGTCAACCCGCGGCGAGATCCTTTTCGTTCAGCACCGTGAAGCTCCTGATGGCGTCGCCGAGTTCGTCGGGCTGCGCGCTCAGGCTGACGGTGATCTCTATTTTGTATTTCTCGGATATCTGCGCGAGCCTGTCGAGGAATTCGGGTATGTCCTCTTTGCTGACGTCCGCGTGTTTCAATATGCTGTCGATGAAGATGGCCTCGATGTCGTGATCCGAACTGATTATCCCAAAAATAAAACCGATGTACTCATCGCTGTTTGTGATCTCCTCGTAATCCTCCATGCAGACCACGCGGATCGTATACTTCAAATCGTACATCAGTCTTTGATTTTTATTGATGAATATGACGCTGCCGTCGCTTTTCTCGACGCGGTCGTTGGCAAGAGCGATCATTTTTTTCGTCTTACCCGTGCCTTTGGGACCGACAATCAATTTAACCATTGCGAATCACCTACCTTTCGGCTGTCCTTTGCGCGCGCAAAAACCCCGCGAGACCCGATACGGATTCTCTTGACGAAACATTTGCGCGCCGCACACCTGCTTCTTGCGTTTATTATACACCGGCCGCGCGCCGCATTCAACACCGCGGGGAGAATATAAAATGAAAATTTTCACAAAGGCCTTGACGAGCGTCTCGGAATTGCTTATATTATTATCAAATCACGATTTGTAAAATCACGATTTGTGAAAAAGGAGGCGCATTGCGTGTTTATCGGGCGCGAGCAAGAGCTGCGGTTTTTTGAGGACAAATACAGCGCGAGCGGCGGGCAGCTGCTTGTGCTTTACGGACGTCGCAGGATCGGCAAAACCGAGCTGCTTCGCAAGTTTTGCGAGGACAAACCCCATGTGTTTTATTCCTGTCGCGAAGCGACGGACGCGGAGCAAATCAAAGCTTTTTCCGAGAGGGTCTTGTCCGTCGGCATCCCGGCGGCAAAGTATGTCAGCGCGTTTCCCGATTGGGACGCCGCGTTCCGCTCCGTCGCCGAATTGCCGTCAAACGGCAGAAAAAGGCTGTTGGTGATCGACGAGTTTCCCTATATGCGCAAGGGAAATCCGTCCATACCTTCGATTCTGCAAAACCTGTGGGATGAGACGCTGAAAGACCAAAACGTGATGCTCATCCTGTGCGGCAGCGCAATGCGCTTTATCGAAAAGGATTTGTTGTCAGAAAAAAGACCGCTCTACGGACGCGCCACGGGAATCTACAAAATGAACGAAATGCCCTTCCATGACGCAATCGAATTCTTCCCGAATTATTCCGACGAGGACAAGGTTTTGGCATATGCCGTCCTCGGAGGCATTCCGCATTACCTGCGCCGGTTTGACGAAAAGCTGTCGCTCGACGAAAACATCGTCGAGAACGTGCTGACAAAGGGATGTGCGCTGTACAGCGAGGTGGAATTTCTTTTGCGGCAGGAACTGCGCGAGGTGGCGCTCTACAACACCATTATCGAAGCGATTGCCTTGGGAAACACGCGGCTGAACGACATCCACACCAAGACGCGGATCGACAAATCCAAAATCAGCGTATACCTGAAAAATCTGATGGATCTTGGAATCGTCCGGCGTGAGTTTTCCGTGTTGGCCGGCGACAAAGAAAAGGCTTCTTCCGCGCGCGGACTGTACGGCGTCACGGATAATTTTTTCCGATTTTGGTTCGGGTTTGTGTTTACGAACTTGTCGGATTTGGAGTCCGGGGATTCCGCCGGCGTGTACAGGCATTTCGTGTCTCCGCAGCTGAACGAGTTCGCCGCGCCCGTGTTCGAACGCATTTGCCGGGAATTTACGGCAAAACTGAACCGCGAGGGAAGATTGCCGTTTCGCGCCGCGCGGGTCGGACGTTGGTGGGGAAAATCAAATCGAATCGAAACGGCGGCAACGGGCGAACCTCAGCGAGTTTCCTACGAAACCGAGATCGATGTGATGGCAACGGACAAAGGCGCGAAGAATATTTTGCTCGGCGAATGCAAATTCCGCAATTCCGAGGTTACGCGGAGCGATCTCGAAAAATTGGCCGGGAAATACGCGCCGGATAAAGCAACAATCCAGTACGCGCTGTTTTCCAAATCAGGGTTTTCGCGGGAATTGACGGAGGAGGCCGGCAAGCGGCAAAACCTCTCGCTTTATACCCTTGCCGATATTTTGAAGGGCTGACGAGAATTGCGCGGAGAAACGAGCGAAACCGATGGCGTGTCGTGTGCTCGCTGTCATAAAAGAACACGACCATGTGCAAAGACTGGTCGCTTGCCGACGTCCTTGATCATCTTTCCCGCATTCACGCCGTACAGGTTGCGAACGAATGGACGCTCGCGGAAGTTGTGGGAAAATCCCAAAATGATTATCCGTTGTTGTCTGAATTGCCAATAAACATTTTCGCCAAAGCATCAATAAAATCACTGTTGTCGTAACGATGCTTGCTTGCCACATCATCATAGTGGTTTTCAATGAATGAACGGCCTAAATCAGTAAGTAACTCGCTATGCAACGAAACCTCGGAGAAAGAACCAAGTTCACAGATCTCTTTCCCGTCGTCATTTAAAAGTCCGTTCTCATTCAACCACTCAAACAGCAATTTAAAATGTTCGGAAACGGAAGATTTATCGATTCCGCCGTCAATTTGCCATTCCGCTTTATCATATATTCTCATAATTAGTCTCTCCTTTCAATTTTCGTGGTTGTATTTGAAGAAAATTCAGCCATGCTGCCGTCGGGAAGTTTTATGAAATTTCCGCCGTGTTCCCGAATTCGAGCTTCTTTGGCGCATTGCGCATCTTTGGGAGCGGTCTGCGAAGTCACTTCGACAGAATCAATTACCCTTCCGTCTTTAACGACAACAAAGTCAATGCGGCGAGCTTCTCCCGTTTCCGGGTCTTTTACTATTTGCCCATTTTTATCGCGCAAGTATGCCTCGCGGACAATTTGGTAATTCTCACTTTCGGGGTATTCCTTTTTTAATTCAGTACCGACATCTTCTTCGCGTTTAATTCCGTCACGCTTGTTTTCGACGATTTGAATAAAACCCAACGGTTTGTCGTACGCCTCTATCGGTTTATCGAAAGATTTATTTTCGGTTTGCTTGCCGAGCGGACTATCGGCAAAGCGAGTAGCGGTTTCTTCCGCAACCTCTATAAAGGTGAGACTCCTATTCATATTTTTGCGCTCCCATCCTTGACCGCATCAAACCATTGTTTGTATATTTGTTCACGCTTTTCCGTTTCGTCTCTGCCCAAGCTTAAGTCTTTCATAAAACATTGACTCAGTGAAAACGCGAATTGTTTCGAGGCATCCGGCACGAAGGATTTCACCGCCGCCGATAATTTTTCGGTCAATTCATCGTTGTCGGCGGCGGTCGTCACAGCGTTCTCCACAACCCCACGAACACCCAACAAGTCAGACAGGCGGCGCGACAGCTTTTTAAAGTTATCTTCATTCCATAACGATAGTTTGCCATGCGCTCGATATTCGGCAATCTGTTCTTCAATAAATTCACGGTGGCGGACGGACAGTGCGAGCGATTTTAAGCTTCGCTCAATTTCGTCAACGTCGAAATCCAAATGCTCTCCAACTCTTCCTTGTAACAGCAAGAAAAGAAGCTGTTGTTTTATATTTTGAATGTCGCTCGCGGCAAAATCCCGCGCAATGTTATACTGTTTTTCATCAATATCGCACTTGCCAACTTTAACCAACACGGGTTCAACCCAGTCGTTCTGGTGAATTGCCGCAACTCCGCGCTCCAGTTTGGAAAGTTCTGCTATTTGATCTTCGTTAAGGCTTGCGGCAAATCCGACGAGTTCCCGATCGCTTTGTTCAGGCAAACGAAGTATTATTTTCGTGTTTGTATTGCGTATAACCGACATGTCGAGCAAACCGGGAGACTGATCTACAATTATGAAGCCTTCGCCGTAGGTACGCATTTCGGCAATGGAATTTGACAGCAATTCCACCGACTTACCAAGTAAGTTTGAGAATTCGGATGATTGCTCGGTCGATGTACGTTTGAGGAGATTGTGCGCTTCCTCAATTACAGTGATATGTGTGAGTGGATTGTTAATCTTGCCGGAAGTCATGCGGTATTCGTTCAATTTCATAACGAGCAATCCCATTATCAATGACTTGGTTTCGGTAGAGCCGACACGGCTCAAATCAACAATTACATTATTATCAAACAGCTCCTCATCTGTCAAATCATTGTTGCAAAAAATCAGACCGTTCAGACCGTTGGTAAGTGAACGAACGCGAGTACAAAGGGCTCCGGAATAATCGCCTTTACTGTCAGCGGAATATTTTGACTCATTTATGACATTTTCAATTTGCTCCAACAAATCCAAGAAATTGGGAAATGTTTCCCCTTTCGTGTTTTCGGAAACGCCAATATCCCAACCCGCCGCAATATACGCTTTTTCCATTCCTTCTTTCAATATGGCGGGCATGGCGGCATACATCGGCCAGCAAACGTTGAATAGCTCCACAAGCCTGTCCAGATGCTCAAGAACATGAATGTCCGACGGGAAACGAAACGGGTTAATCCGTAGCAATCTCGATTTTTTGGGATTTGTCCCATATACCGCAACATTGGGAAATTGTCCAAACACGTTCTTGTACTCGCCTTTGGCCGGTTCAACCACCAAGAAAGGAATGCCGTACTTAGTTCGCAACCGATCTAATATTGTATAGACGGTGTTGCTTTTACCGGAGCCTGTGGAACCGGTTACGAATGTATGCATAGTCAGCGAATCACGGTCAAGTTTAACCTCGGTGTCCCTCTCACTTCCCATACTGAACACTTTGCCGAGAATAAAGTCGTTTGCGTTGCTCCTTCGGTTGTAATTTACAACCTCTTTGCCGAAATCGGCGTGTTCGATTACAGGAAAACCACATACGGATTTCCTCGGCAAACCCATCTGTATTGCGAGTTCGTTCCCGCTGACAAGCGACGATGCCGTGACAGGCACGAGCGCCGAGGCAGAGCGATACTCAAAAACCGGGTGAATGAAATTTGTGATGTAATCGCGAAGCAAAGGCAGTTGTTTTGAATTCATACGTCCCCAAAAGTTAATTGCGGACGTTTCAACACCCGATTTCTCACCTTTCATGAGGGATCTATACGTTCCGGCCGCCATTTCCGCAGTTTCTTGGCTGTCGGACAAAAAGTATGCCGCGCACTCCCACATACCGAGACTCTCACACTCGTCGATGCGTTTAAGTTGCGAGTCTATGCGTTCAAGCGTATTAATAAGGGCTTTGTTTTGCATAGTGAGCTGCATATTATCGGACGTGCCGGAAGACAGGCCTCTGGTTTTGGTGCGGTTTTCGCTTGTACTCTCATTGGTGGAATCCGCTTCGCCCGAAGTTTCGGAAACGCTTTTCGCATGGTTTTCGCTTACAGCCATTCCTTTTGTCACGGTTTTGGGGTTTATCGCGCTTAATCCAACCTGCGCGGCCATAATGCCTCCTGCCGCCACAAGGCTTGCGCCGCCGGTCAACGGTGCGGCAACAATACCCGCCACACCAAGCAATGCCGATCCGATTCCTTTGGCAAGCATGGTTTTTGTGTCGGTTTTGGTTTCGGATTCATTTATGCTTACGCCTTTGGAATTGCTTATACCCATCTGTGTTGAACGGCTCGTCGAATGCGACATCCCCGTGGTTGTTCCGCTCGAAAACGCATCGGATATATTCAGAGCCATATTTGTGCCGTAACTCAACTGTATATTGGCAAACGGCGAAAGCTGTGTGTAGATGGTTTCATAAGCGCGACGTGTTTCGGTAAGTTGCTCGACAGGCGTACTTTTTGCCAAGACAACGGCGGTATAGCGTTGCCCTTGCATAGCGAGAGCGAGTTTTTCAAGTCCTTGAATGAAGCGGTCATTGTCGTTGAATTCCTCGTCTTTGTTTTGAGCGACGCAAGAAACAGCCGCTATGCTCTTCGACTGTATGTTTGCGAGGAAATTTTCGGCGGCAGGATCAAGCAAATCTACGGTTTTTACGCCCGGGAATTGCCCGTTAAGCGCGTTTCGCAAAGTTTCCTTAAGAGATTTCGTTGTTCGTTTTTCGTCAAGCGAACGTACGCCCATATAAAAGTCTGTTTTATTGCCATCGCTGTCGGCTATGATAAACACGCCGCAGTTGAGGCTCTGCACCGAATTAAAAACCGAAGCGAACTTATATGTTGAATATTCGTCGTTCTGATAAACCATCTCTTCTATTTTGAATAGACGAATGTCGCTAATCCGCTTCATGCTATCGTCGAGCGGCATGACCTCAAATTCTGTCAAACGCGCAAGATAGTTTTTCAACACGATGTCATCGACAAGCAAACTTGCTTCTGCAATCTGATCCTTTAACGTATCATAACTCGGAACATTGCTTTTTGGCGCAACTACCTCAATCGTATTATTCGCAGGATCATCCGTCTCGGCCAGTTTGTTTTCCGAAAGGTCTACATAATCGCTCATATTACTGTTCACCATTTGTCACGACCGCAACTATGGCGCCACCGGCCACCGCGCCAATGACCGCGCCACCGATTACGGTCACATTTGCGACCGCCGCCACGGTTCCACCGACTACCGCTCCGACTATCGCGCCTCCCGCAATTTTCGTTCCGCGATATGAACCACTGTGCTGGTCTTGGCGTTTCTTCTCTTGATAACTGCTTTGCGGAGGCTGAGATTGCTGCTGCCTTTGCGATTCGTTCGAATGTGAAGTTGAAATTTGTGACTGCCTACGAGCGGCAACCGGGCGCAATTGGCGAATCACTTTTTTAAGGTGATCAATTCTTTGGCGAGAGAAATTGTTTACAACTTGAACCATCAGTTTATCCATATAATTGTCGTCCCAAGCCGACTTGTCGCCAATGAGTTCGCGTCCGTCGTGTACGTCGTAAAGATCGCCAACCGCTGACGCAAAGCGGCTCATTTCATTGAATTCCTCGAACGAGGGATCGACGAGCAAACTGTCCGTCATCATAATTCGTATACCTTTGACATTACCGTTTGACACGGCTTCTCTAAATGAGTTGGTAATAGCCATGGATATAACCTCCTTTATATTTCGAGAATGGATTCGACTTTCGCTTTTATCTGCTCAAGCCATTTTAATTTGCGTTCCGACTCTTTGATGCGTTCCTCTGCCCGTTTTTTGTCAGTCGCATAACTTTTAAGTTCTGTGAGCTTTGATTTGAGAATATTATCCAGACGTTTGAATTCGGAGTTGAAACGCTCCGCTATCTTCTTTGACTGTTCCCGGGCATATATGCAAGCGGCATCTCCGTTATCCGACAAAACTTGTTGAATAGGCGCAAAGAACTCTTGCGCCAACGTACTCCCATCAACATAATGTATTGTTTTATACTTTGTGCGATAATAACCACTTTCCTGAAACCAAGTCCACGGTTTATACCATTTTTTACTGGTGTTTTTTACGTATTCTTCACCATCTTCGACCTTTTTTTCCTTAATAAACTTCCTCATAGAAAACTCGTCGGAACCGACGCTGCCGCTCATAAGCTTTAATGGGTCGATTACAATGCCTTGCCGATCAATTTCTATTTCTATTTCCTCGCTCAAGGATGCGAGCTTCTTTTTATACTCCGCAAGGAGTGCCGTGGCTGTGCCGACAATTTTGTCTTGAATAAGTTCATCCAGTTCAACCTCGAAATCGGGTTCCAACTTTTTGGAAAATCTGATCAGACGCTCAACCTCGTCCTCGGCATCGTCTGTACTAAGTTCCGAACCGCGCAATTCGTCTATCCGTTTTCTTATGCGTGCTTGGAATTTCTGAATAATACTCTCAACGACATTTTGGGAATCATCGTTAACTTTCGCCACTGTATCATCGACGGCATCCTTGAATTTTTGAGCGTCTTGCGCATCGTCAATCTTTTTTTGTATAGACGCGATCAACTTAACGATGCGTTCGCTCTCCTCTTGATTGGCGGCAAGCTCGCGTTTGGTTTCTTCAAAGCATCCAACCTCATCCAGTTTGTGCATGAAGGTATCGACAATGTTCTTGATTTTGGCTGTTTTTGCATATTTTCGCACATATTGACGAATTGCCGCTTCAATCGACACAACTCCCGTGTGTATTAACGCCTCTTCGGGATTCTCGTTGGCGGGTTTTCCCGACGATTTCCATTCGGAGCGTGTGGTCTCAATTTGCCCTTTTATCTCTCCGCGAAGACTCGGCGGCAAGGCAGCGTAGGTCTCAAAATGCAGAGTTTCATTACGGTTCAGCTTTTTTACTTTGACTTCGGTTTCATCAACGGTATCTTCGTTCACATCCACGCCACTCTTAATCAATCGCAAATTGAGTGCCGGAAGAGCGGAGGCGGGAAATAAATTAGGATTGGCTATTCCATGTGTTTTTAAATACGAGCGAACACGTTCCAAAGTCTGGTTTGTATCACCATCCTCTTCCTTACGATCATCCAACTTGTTGACCACGAAGATAAACCTGTCTTTGGACTGCTTGCCGCCGACGGCCATGCTTTCGGCCACACGCTTCAGCAAGGCATTGTCGTCATCCGTGCCAAATTCACCCGTCATAATATAAAGGACAAGCGCTTTTGAGGATTTGCCGAGCAACTCGCTTTGCACTTTCCTGTGGCGCGGATCACGTGAGTTGTTGGGACCCGGTGTGTCTATAAGAACAAGCGAAACGTCACCCGACGACACAAACGGAATGTTCCCTGAAACCTCTATTTCGGAAACGCTTTCATCAGAGTTGAGACGCTCCATAATTGGGTAAGTCAAGCGTTCATGCGTTTCCGCAAGCCTGTCATCTTTGTCGTACACCTCTGCTCTGAACGGCACATCGTCTTGTGAAACGTCTTTAATGCGCGTAATGATTGCCGTACAAGCCTCCTGCTTCGACGGCATGAGTTTCGTTCCAAGCATGGCGTTGATCAGCGTGGATTTCCCGGCACTCATAGTCGCAACAACGCAAACCTCAAAATCACTGCTTTTGGCGTGTTTGAAAGCGCCTATAATCTCTTTGTCGCGTAGTTCGTCGAACGGACCTTGTTGAATTTCGGCAAAGACATCATCAATAAGGACTTCTTTGTCGGAAGTTTCCTTTGCCGGCTTTCGATTGATGCTGCCGCCGGTTATAATGCCTCTGTCACGCGCATCGGTAAGTACGGCGATCAAATCTTCATAATCAAGCAGAGTGCCGTGAAATTCAACCTCGAATTCGGTGTCGTTATATTCGTTTACGAGTAATTGCGGCAATTCCTCAACCCATTCTTGCAATCGAAAGCCATCAGCGGTTCGTTCGCCGAGTTCACTGTTTTGCGCTAAATTTTTCCCATCGACTTCAATATGCGTTTCGAGTTTGTAGGGATTATACTTTATGAATATTTTTTTCATTTTCTGACATTCCTCCGTAAAGAATGCTTTCAAACCCATATAGCCCGGATTTGATGGCTAACACCGTAAAATCATCTGAATTCGAATGCGAACGTCCAAAATGATCATAGTAGCGCGACAGATCATATTCCGGTTTCATAAACTTTTTGGCGCAGAACTCATATTCATCCATTTCATCCTCTGTCAAAACTTCTCCATTCTTTCTCATCTTAATGAGCAGCGCGAAGTAGGCGGATAAAGGGCAGATTGTTGGGTTCTCGTACCCAAGCCTCAATAGATCGTTTCGAACGCCTTCGATACTGGCGTCAATTGAATCCTCTTCTTTTTTGAAGTCATCGAGTTTATTTAGCACAAAAATAACTTTATTTTTTGGCACATTCTCCGCGACAAATCTCAAATGTCGATATTCTTCCTCCGTACCAAGGTGATTTGCGTTGAAAACATATATTAATTTGTCATAACTCTCCTCAATTAACGTATGTCGCGCCATTTTTCCATGACTGCGGTTAATAGCCGAGTTGACTCCGGGTGTGTCAATTATGCAAATACGTTCACGAATTTCTGCCAACGCTTGAAAAAATAACGCTATATAACCAACGGCGGTTTTGTTAATCTGAAAAAGATCCTCGCGACTCGCACTTAGATTCAGCGGCGAAGCGAGCAAGTGAATCGCGCCATCTTCGAATGGCTTATTGTAAAGATAGCAAAGGTTGGCTGTACATATCTCTTGCGAGGTTCGAGTCACCGGCTTTCCAATAAGCGCATTGATCAATGTGGATTTACCTGCGCTCACATTCGCCGTAACCATAAAGCGTTTTTCAGACAATGAGACGAATTCTCGGTTTATGTGATACTGAGATATTAAATCTGCGACAAAGGCATAGATTGAAGGGATAGACGTGGGCGATTCATCACACATAATAATTTGACCCAAACTTTCGATTAGACGTATTTGTCTCTTGCTTAGATAACCGCAGATCTGTTTTTGCGCTTCAGCTATCAGTTGCTCATCCAAAAGGACAAGTGCGAGATCACAAAGCAAGCAATATCTATATTTCCTTCTCCACGGTCTTATCGCATCGTTGACTACGCTCCGTATGACGGCATCGCGAGTGGAATCAGTAAGAAGCGCGGCATTCTGGCCCACCTCAAAAGCTTTTCGATATTGCACGAGTCGTGCATCGACATACTCGACATTTGTTGCGCAAGCTCTTGCAAAGAATTCAAAAACTGCGCAGTAATTCGTTCGTATTTTTGATTTTGCTTTCAGCATCGGGTGATTTGATAAGCTTTGAGATGTCACAAAGCACCTGATCTTTATATCTCCTATTTTTTCTTGAACCGCATCCAACTGTTGTATTGTTTCGCTCATTTTCGCTCTGCGGTACCTCCATTTTATGTCAATTGCTCAATTGCGTCGTAAAATACCCGTTGATATTCGATATTCTGACTCTTTCGATCTTAATGCCGTCCTCATGGTTTCCAAATTTTCCGCAAGTTTTCCGTATACAATAATACCACCCCGGGATAGACACATATTGTCTTTTTCTAAAATTATAATGAAGATTTTAATTTATTCTCGTCGTTTTTTTTTGCGGTTCCATATCCAAATCATCTCCTCGCGTTTATATCGAATTGTGAAGTTGTTCTGTTTTTATTGTATCAAAAAACCCAAAAATGTTCAATACTTTTTTTAATGTCACCCCCCCCCCAGCAACTTATATGAATATAAGGAATAAAAAGGGAAACCGCCCGCTCACCTGCGCGGCGATTTCCCGAAAGAAGCATCCCAATATTCTTTTTAATTCGCGCGGATGTGAAACGGAGCGACGCGATAATCTTCAATGCCGCGAACGTCCCAACAGTAGCGTAGATAGGCTTCGGTGTGCGGATTCTTGTAAAGCGGATAGCCGAGTTCGTGCGCCTCGCCGGACGCGGACGCGTACGTTATGGTCAGGAGCATTTCGCGAGCCGTCCTTTCACATTTCGCGCAAAGCAAAGCGCCGAAGCGGGCATTGTCGCTTGCGGCGCCGGCGTGTCATGGTATGCGCACTTCCTAAAAACGCATTTTCTCCTCTATGTATTCCCCGAGTCCGCCTATCGGCAGCCTGATCTGCCCCATGCTGTCGCGGTCGCGCAGGGTCACCGTGTCGTCCGCTTCCGTGTCGAAATCGACGGTCACGCAGAAGGGCGTGCCGATTTCGTCCTGCCGGCGATAGCGCTTGCCGATGTTGCCCGACACGTCGTAATCCACGAAGAAACGAGACGCAAGCTCCCTGTGAATTTTTTCCGCCCGTTCGGCCTGCTTCTTCGTCAGCGGCAGCACGGCCGCTTTGTAAGGCGCCAGTGCCGGGTGGAAGCGCAGCACCGTTCGCGCGTCGTCCGTGCTCTTTTCGTCGGTCAGGGCCTCCTCGCGGTAGGCGTCGAGCAGGAAGGCCAAGGTCACGCGGTCGGCGCCGAGCGACGGTTCTATGCAGTAGGGTACGTACTTCTCGTTCGTTTCCGGATCGCGATACGAAAGATCCTCCCCGGAATGCTCCATGTGTTGCTTCAAATCGAAATCCGTCCTGTCGGCGATGCCCCAAAGCTCACCCCAGCCGAATGGGAACAGGAATTCGATGTCCGTCGTGGCGTTGCTGTAATGCGACAGCTCCTCCGCGTCGTGGTCGCGCAGACGCAGACTCTCGTCCCTTATGCCGAGGGATTTGAGAAAGGTCACGCAATAATCCTTCCAATACGCGAACCATTCGAGATCCGTCCCCGGCTTGCAGAAAAACTCCAATTCCATCTGCTCGAACTCCCTCGTCCGGAATATGAAATTCCCCGGCGTGATCTCGTTGCGAAAGGATTTTCCGATCTGCGCGATGCCGAACGGAAGCTTCTTGCGCGCGGTGCGCTGCACGTTTTTGAAATTCACGAAGATGCCCTGCGCCGTCTCGGGGCGCAGAAAAAGCTCGGCCTTGGAGTCCTCGGTCACGCCCTGGAAGGTCTTGAACATGAGGTTGAAGCGGCGTATGCCCGTGAAATCCGAAGCCTCGCACAGCGGGCATTTGACCGCGTTTTCGGCGATGAAGGCCTCCATTTTCTCGTTTGGCCAACCGTCCGCGGCGGCGTCCGTTTCGCCCGCGGCGCACAGGTGGTCGGCGATCAGCTTGTCGGCCCTGAACCGCGCCTTGCACTTTCTGCAATCGACGAGCGGGTCGGAGAAACCGCCCACGTGTCCGGACGCCACCCAGGTTTTGGGATTCATGAGAATGGCCGAATCGATGCCCACGTTGTACGCGGATTCCCGCACGAACTTCTTCCACCACGCCCTTTTGACGTTGTTCTTGAGCTCGACGCCGATGGGGCCGTAATCCCAAGCGTTCGCGAGTCCGCCGTATATTTCGGAACCCGGATACAGAAAGCCCCTGCTCTTGGCAAGCGCCACGATTTTCTCCATGGTCGCGTCGTTACTCATCCGTCTTGGG
>JAISMX010000106.1 GCA_031276515.1 Eubacteriales Family XIII. Incertae Sedis bacterium
CGGAAGAATCTGCCGTCGCAGCTGTCCGGCGGCCAGCAGCAGCGCGTGTCGATCGCGCGGGCCTTGGTGGGCAATCCGTCGGTCATCCTGGCGGACGAGCCGACGGGCGCGCTGGATTCGCGGACGGGCAGGGAGGTGCTGGAGTTCATGCGCCGGCTGAACGACGAGGGCAACACGGTCGTCCTGATCACGCACGATATGCGCGTCGCGGAGATGGCGAGGCGGATCGTGAGCTTGTCCGACGGGCGGATCACGGAGGACAGAGCGGCGGGCTGACCGGTCGCCGAGCCGGCGCCTCCGGAGCGCAAGCGGTGGGGAGAGAACATTGAACATAGAACAATCCTTCAAGATGGCTCTGAAGAGTCTGCGGACGAGCAAGATGCGGTCCTTCCTGACGATGCTCGGCATCATCATAGGCGTCACTTCCGTGATCATCCTCGTCAGTCTCGTCAACGGCCTGTCGAACGAGATCACCTCCGGCCTCGAGGCGGCCGGGACGAACACGGTTTCGGTCAACGTCATGGGCCGGGGCAGCAACAAGAGCTTCACCGCCGACGACATGGAGCGCTTCATCGAAGAAAATGAGGATCGCTTCAAGGCGTACAGCCCCGTGGTCAGCGCGCAGGCGACCGCCAAGAACGGCACGGATTCCGTGGACACCTCCGTTACGGGCACAAACGAGTTCTACGCCGAAATGCGGGACGTGGGTATGGCCGAGGGCCGCTTCATTCGGTTTGTCGATGTGGAGCGGCGGCAAAAGGTGTGCGTCGTCGGCACATATATCGCGGAGGAACTGTTCGGCGGCAATGTTTACGCGGATTCCACCGTGAAGATCAACGGCTCCACATACACGGTGGTCGGCGTGCTCGAAGAAACGGCGGATTCGGCGGAGGACAGCGGCGACGACGTCATCTACATCCCGTACACCGCGGCGTTGCGGCTCGCGGGGAACGCGAACGTGAGCAATTACATCCTGACGGTTCGGGATGTGACGGACATCGACGTTACGATGAATTTGATCAAAGGCGAGCTGTACGACGCCTTTGGGAACGAGAACGCCTATCGCGTGACCAGCATGTCGCAGATGATCGATATGATGAACGAGATCACGGGAACCATGGCCGCCGTCCTCGTCGGCATCGCGGGCATTTCGCTCGTCGTGGGAGGCATCGGCATCATGAACATCATGCTCGTTTCCGTTACCGAGCGGACGCGGGAGATCGGCATCCGCAAGGCGCTCGGCGCGCGCCGCGCCGCGATCATGAGCCAGTTTCTCATAGAGGCCGCGACGACGAGCGCGGCGGGCGGCGTGATCGGCATTCTGCTCGGCGTCGCCCTGTCCTTTGTCGCGGGAAAGCTGCTCGACATGAGCGTCGCGCCCTCCATGGGCGCCGTGCTGCTCGCCTTCGGCGTTTCCGTCGCCATCGGCGTGCTCTTCGGGTATTTTCCGGCGGGGAAGGCCGCGAAGCTGCATCCGATCGACGCCCTGCGCCACGAGTGATATTGTTTTTATTGAAAGATGAGGAAGAAGTATGAATCCGAAGAAACGCATTTGCGCGCTGCTCGCGGCAGGCTTGATTTTCTGCGGCGGCGCGGCGCAAAGCTTCGCCGTGAGCGACGGCGTGGTCAAGCTTTTGTCCGCCATCGGCGTCGTCGCTCTCGGGGAGGGCGGGGCTTTCGACGCGACCGCGCCCGTCACGCGCGCCGAATTCGCGCGCATGGCTGTGATGGCATCGCCATACAGGGATTCCGTTTCGGCCGGCTCGTCGGTGTTCAAGGACGTGTCCGCCTCGCACGCGTACGCATCTTACATCAAGACGGCGGTTTCAAACGGGCTGATGTCGGGCTACAGCGACGGCGCCTTCCGGCCGGAAAGCGCCCTCACGCTCGAGCAGGCGGCCAACGTCGCCCTCAAGCTGCTCGGCTATACGGCGGCGGATTTTCGCGGCGGATTCCCCGAGGCCCAGATGCGCGCTTTCCGCGCGAACGGCCTGTCGGCGGGCGTGGGCGGCGGCGTGGGCGCCTCGGTGACGAAGGGCGACGCCGCGCAGATCCTCTACAATCTGCTGAACGCGCGCGTGAAGGACGGCGAGCAAAAATACGCGGAGACGATCGGTTTTAAGCTGAACGCGAGCGGCGAACCGGATTACGCGGCCGCCTTGGGCGAAAGCATGGACGGGCCGTTCACGGTGCGGAGCTTTTCCTCCCTGATGGCCGAGCTCGGCGTCGAAGGCGACGGCCTCACCGTGTACAAGAACGGAAAAACCGCCGCGCCTTCGGACGTGAAGCGCTACGACATCGCGTATTTCAATCCCTCAAAGACGGTGGCCTGGGTCTACGACAAGAAGATCACGGGCGTCTACGACAAGGCCACGCCGAGCCAAAACGACCCCGCCTCAATCACCGTGTCGGGCAGGGAATACGAGCCGGAATCGGCGGCGGCCTTCTCCGCGCTCTCGTCGGGCGGCCCGCTGCGCCTCGGCACGACGGTCACGCTGCTCATGGGCCGGGACGGCAGGGTGGCGGACGCGGTCGCGAGCACGGCGGTCAAGGTCGACACCGTCCTGTACGTGACGGAAACGGGAAGCAAGACCTATGAGAACGCGAACGGGCGGGAATACGTCTCGGGCTACGTCGGCGGCGTTACGCCGGGCGGCGAAGCCTTGGAATATCCCGTGAAGGAGACATGGATCAAGGTGGGCGACGTCGTGAAGCTGCGATTCGCGGACGGCGCCATGAACGTCACGAAGCTTTTCGGCGGCGGCGTTTCCGGCGCGGTGGACGCGGATCTCTATACGATGGACAAACTGCGCCTGTCGGAGGATATCCGGATTCTCGACACCTATGAGGGCGCCTTTGTTTCCGTGTCCGTGCAGCGGCTTGGCGGCGCGACGATTTCCGCCGACGAGGTTCTCTATCACGAGGCGTCGGGCGGCGCGGTGACGGCGCTCATCCTCAAGGACGCCACGGGCGACTGCGGAACCTACGGCGTCGTCACATCGGTCACATCGGCCTCGTCCGCGTCGAATCAAGAAGGCGAAGCCTCGAAATCGCTCACTGTGGAGCAGAAGACGTACGCGTATGTCACGGAGGGCGTTTCCCACAGCGTATCGGGCGGCTTCGGCGTGGCGGCCGGTCCCGCGCGATTCGTGTTTTCCGGCGAAAAGCTCGCGTTCATGCGCAATCTGCGCGGACTTTCGGGCAAGGTGAAAAGCTTCGACGGCGCGACGCTCACGGCGGCGGGCGCGATTGAGAATTGGGATGTCGCGGAGAACGCCGAGGTCTACGTCAAATCGCAGAACTCGACCGGCTACGTCCACGCGACGCTCGACGACGCGACGGAGGCTTTCGCGGACGGAAACGCCCTCGATTTTTACTACGACGACACGCCCGACGGCGGCGGCAGGATACGCGTGATCCTCATATGGAAATGAAAGTAATATTTGTCATTTTACGCAACGGAAGTACGCGATCGCCTGCAGGTTCCGCACGTCAACCTCGGCGTACCGGTGTTTCAGAATCTCGGTCAATTCGCGCTTCGTGTGAAAGGGCGGCGTGAACCAGCCGCGCGGTTTTAGGATGCGTTTCACCGCAAAATCCGTACGGCCGCGTTCTCCTCGGATATATGTGCAGCCGATGAAAAGTCCGCCCGGCGCGAGTACCCGCTCGATTTCCGAAAACGCCGCGTCCTTGTCGGGGAAGGCATGCAGACCGTTCATGGACAGCACGATGTCAAAGGCCGCGTCGCCGTGGGACAATGCGCCTACGTCGCCTTGCTCGCACGACACGTTGGCAAGGCCGTTTTCCGCGAAACGCGCCTTGGCCCGCGCGAGCATGTCCTCGGAATAATCGAGCGCTGTGATCCGCGCGTGCGGCAGACGTTTGTAGGTTTCGCACGTAAACACGCCCGTTCCCACCGGCACGTCCAAAAGCTTCCCCGAGAAATCGGAGGGGATGGCGTCGAGGACGAGCCGCGAAACTTCGATATCGTCTATGCCCCAGAAAAATCGAATGTAGAACTTGGTCCAAGGTTTTTTCTGCGTCAGCACATCGTCGTAGACATTTCTTGACGCCTTGTAGGCGTCCCGAATTTTCGTCTCGCGTTTCATCGGAGTTCATCCTTCCTTCGATTCCATGTCTTTTTGAATCAATTAATGGCGGGTTTCGGAGCATCCTCAAGCTTTGTGGCGATCGCGTCCAAGCGCCGGCAAAACGGTGGCGGTTTTCCCCATAAAACGCCAAAAAGCTCAGCGGCACCGAGCTTTTTGGCACGTTTGGCATTGGATCGACAGGAATGTCTCGGTTTGGCGGAGAAGATGGGATTCGAACCCATGCACCGGTAACCCGATCTAACGGTTTAGCAAACCGTCCTCTTCAACCTGCTTGAGTACTTCTCCGCATCTCAAGTCTCACGGGTTATTGTACCATATTTTTGCCGTCTGTCAAGGCGTTGACCGAAATTCGCACATGGAAAAACAATCCAATTATTGCGGGCCTCGCAGAAGCTCGATGGCCTTCGCGAGCTGCGGATCCTCCGCGGAATCGATGCCCGCCGCGTAGTTTGCGCAGGTCTCGTCAAGGCGCGCCATGGTGCCGTAGTCCAGTACGCCGTAAGGATGAAGCCCGGCGGCGCTTTGAAAGCGCTTTACGGCCACCGTCGTGGCCTCGTCCATCGTACCGCTGACGGTGACGGCATAGCCGAGAAGCGACAGCCTCTGCTGCGCGCCGAACACGTTCAAGCCCGTGTCGCCAAGGCCCGGTTTCGTCTTTTCGATCATGGGCGCGAACGAAGCGTAGCGCTCCAAAAATTTCTCTGAAGCCTCCGCGGACAGAGACATGGGGACGTGATAATCGGGGCTGATTCCGACCTTGTCCACGGGATGTTTGTCCGGCGTCTCAAAATAAAAGGTGGAAAGCTTGACGACGCCGCCCTCGGGAACTTCGAGCATGGTCTGCCCGACGCCTTTGCCATAGGTGTTCGTGCCGACCAGCTTCGCGGTTCCGCTGTCCCGCAAGGCGCCGGCGAGTATCTCCGACGCGCTGGCCGAACCGCCGTTGATCAGCAGCACGATGGGAATTTTCGTGTAATTCTTGCCCGAAGCCTTTTGAACGGAGACCAAGTTGCCTTTGTGCCTGAAATACGTGACCGGCCCCGCCGGCATGAGCTGTTCCGCCACGTTCACAACCGTCTCGACCAGACCGCCGGGATTGTTGCGCACATCGATGATCAGCGAGGTCGCGCCCGCCGCGACGAGTTCTTTCTTTATTTTGCCGAATTCCGCGTCCGAATCGTCGTCAAAGCTGAGTATCCTGATATAGCCAATGCCGCCGTCGAGCAATTCGCCGTCCACCGACGACAGGTGTATTTGTTCGCGGACGAGGGTGATGGAAATTTTGCGTCCCGCTCTGTCGAACACGATGACGACGCGCGAGCCTTCTTCGCCGCGAATCAGCGGAATCACTTCGGACATGGCTTTTCCGCGCACCGAAACGCCGTTCACGCTCTCGACGACATCGCCGGTCATGACGCCGGCCCTGCCGGCCGGAGTTTCCGGTATCGCCGCCACGACGCGGATATCGCCGTCGTATTCCTCGAGGCTCAATCCCACTCCGGAAAATGTCCCCAGCACATCCGAAGCGAAATTCTCGCCGTCGTCGCGGCTGACGTAATAGCTGCTGTACGGATCGCCCAAGACATCCACGACGCCCGCGTAGGCGCCGTCGAGCAGCGTTTCGTAATCCACGTCGTCCTTGTATTTTTCCTCCACGGATTGGATGTACAATTTCAATATTTCGAGCCGTTCGTCGAGATAGGCTTCGTCCGAGACGCCCTCCGACGCGCCGTAACTCCAATACATCGATCCCAGAAACGTCACCGAGGTGATGACCATCGCGGCAATGGTGACGATCGCGATGATCCGCGCGACGAGCTTTGTCTTTCGTGGATTCATATTTCCCTCCAACTCATAAATATTCCGATATGATTTCGATCTTCAGGCGACTGCGGCTTTCCACGAGTCCTTTCAGGCTGACGTTGTAGTCTATGTCAAGATAGCCCGACGCGTTCTTGCGCTCGATGTTGTTCACGACGAAATTCGTCAGCACCTCCATCTCGACCGAGCCGAAGGGCGTGTCGTAATATCCCTTGAACCTTCGTCCCTGCTCGAATTCGATGGCTGTGTCCACGCCTATGAGACCGCCGTAGCGTTCCATCTTGATTTTGTCGCCCGTTATGCGCAAACTCGTCGTGCAACCCTCCATGCCGGAGAGTTCGCTCTCGTCATACGAGAGCAGCACGGCGCCGTCTTCTTCGGCATACTTTCCTTCGGTGATGAACTCCACGCTTTCATCGTCGTCGTTGCGCGTTATTTGACTCCCTATTATTTTTAGCATGATGTCTTTCATAGCCCAGCCCGATAATCCTTTCGATCAAAACCTCATACGGCACGCCCGCTTCGCGCCACAGCAAGGGGAACATGCTGTAAGCGGTGAAACCGGGTATCGTATTGAGTTCGTTCAGCAAGACCGCGCCGCTCCGCCGATCCAGAAGAAAATCGACGCGCGCAAAGCCTTCGGCGTTCAGCGCCGCGTAGGCTCTTCGCGCGAGCGCCGCGATCTTTGCGGCCGTTTCGGAGGAAATGTCCGCCGGAATCAGGAGCTTCGCTCCGCCGCGATATTTTGAATCGTAGTCGTAAAACTCCGCTTTGGGAACGATTTCGCCGACGGCGGACACGTCGGAATCTTCGTTGCCGAGAACGCCGATCTCAAGTTCCCTGCAATCCACGCATTCTTCGAGGATCAGTCTGTCGTCGTACAAAAATGCTTCTTCTATCGCGGTCTCCATCTCTTTCGCGTTCCAAGCCTTGCCGATTCCGACGCTGGAGCCGAGATTGGCGGGTTTCACGAAGACGGGGTAGCCGAGCTCACGTTCCACGCGCCCGCGTTCGCCCGAGGGATTGGCGTCATGGACTCGCCTTCGCAGCGTCGTGTGCCGGCACACGGGCAGACCCGCGCGCAGCCACAGTTCTCGCGTGAAAATCTTGTCCATTGCGACGGCCGACGCGGTGACCCCGCAGCCGGCGTACGGCAGATTCAGCATTTCGAAGAGACCCTGTATCTTTCCGTCCTCCCCGTAGGGACCGTGCAGCACGGGAAATGCGAAGTCCAGCGGCGCAAGCAGACTTCCGGGATCGCGCGCCCGCCGCGAATCGCCGTCTCCGCGCGGAATCAGCGTCTTGACGCGGGAATCGTCCAGCGTTTCGAGGCCGGCCATGCTTTCGTCGATTGAGAACCAGCGGCCTTCGCGGTTGATGCCTATCGGCACGGGTTCGTATTTTGTCCCGGCTATCGCTTCGACGACCGAAGCCGCCGACAGGATGGACACCTCGTGTTCCTCCGATTTGCCGCCGAATATGATGCCCAGCTTGATCATCCAAAACTCCTATGCTATGCCGTCGATCAGCGCGGAAAGCTCGTTCCTGAGCGCCCGCGCCGCCGAAGCCGCCGCTTCCCGCGTCGCGCCGGAAACGGACGGATATATCTTCAGTTTTGGTTCCGTGCCCGAGGGGCGCGCGATGACGCTGCTTCCGTCCTCGAACACAAACTCCAGCGCGTCGGCCTTGGGCAGGTCTATGCCGCTCTCGCTTCCGTCCGCCGCGAGCCTGCGCGAGACGAGGTAGTCCAGAGTCTCCGCGACGGGCGCGCGAAAGAGCTCACCGGGCGGCCTTTCCCGAAGCGCGCGCATGATGCGCCCTATGCGGCGCATGCCGCTCTCGCCGGCCGCCGCGAACTCGAGCAGGGAATTGTCGCAGAAGCCGTACTCGCGGTAGATGGCCTCCAAGCGGTCGATGATCGTAATGCCGTCCTCCTTGCAAGCGGCCGCCAGTTCCGCGATCAGAACACAGGCGTTGACGGCGTCCTTGTCGCGCACGTGCGCGCCGGACATGTAGCCGCAGCTTTCCTCGAAGCCGAATATGTAGCGCTCCGCCTCGCCCTTTTCCTCGAGCCGCGTGATTTGCTCGCCGATGAACTTGAAGCCCGTCAGGACGTTGATCGTCTCAACGCCGTGCCGCTTGGCGATGGCCGTCGCCAAGGGCGTCGACACGATGGTCTTCACGGCGACGGGATTTTTCGGCATCGTTCCCGCCGCTTCCCGCGACCTGCATATGAAGTCCAAGAGGAGCACGCCGACCTCGTTTCCGGTCAGGAGTTTGTACGCGCCCTCGTGCAGCGCGGCGACGCCCACCCTGTCGCAGTCCGGGTCGGTGGCCATCAGGATGTCCGGCGGCCGTCCCTCCGCGCGCAGACGCTCGCAGAGCGCGAGACCGAGCGCCAGGGCCTCCTTCTTCTCGGGATTCGGATAGGGACAGGTGGGAAATTCGCCGTCGGGCGCCTCCTGTTCCCGCACGATGTGCAGTTCCGTCAGGCCGATGGCGGCGAGGGCGCGCCTGACGGGGATGTTTCCCGTTCCGTTCAACGGCGTATAGACGGCGGAAAAGCCCGAGAAGTTCCGCTTTCCCATCGAAAGCGCCAGCACGGCGTCGATAAAATCGTCCAAGACGCTTTCGGGAATGATCGAGAGACGCGCGCCGCCGGCGTCCGAAAAGCGCGTGGCCGCGACCGTGAGCTTCTCCGCGAACGAACCCGCAAAGCTCTGCGCGACGGTCTTGACGTCGCCGAACAGATCCACCTTCTCGATATGGGCCGCGATCGCATCCGCCTCATCGGGCAAGCTCTGCTCTCCGGCCGCGTCGTATACCTTATACCCATTGTATTCTTTCGTGTTGTGGCTCGCCGTGATCATCACGCCCGCGTCGCAGTCGAGGCGCCGCACGGCGAAGGAGAGCGCCGGCGTCGGCGCCAAGGCGGGATAGATGTGCGCGTCTATCCCGTTCGCGAGCAGCACGCAGGCCGTTTCAAAGGCGAATTCGTCCGACCGGATGCGGTTGTCGTAACCGATTGCGACGGCCGGCCGCTTCCGCGTCTCCGCACCGCGATTCCTTTCGTTGATGTAATTCGCGAGACCCTGCGTGATGCGCCGCACCGTGTATACGTTCATGCGGTTGCTTCCCGCGCCGAGCAGACCTCTCATGCCCGCGGTTCCGAATTCGAGATCGCGATAGAATCTGTCGTTCAGCGCCTCCGCGGCCGCGCCGGCCGCGTCTTTTTCCGCATCTCGCTCGAGAGAGACGAGTTCCTCGCGAAGCGCCTCCGCGAGATCCGGCCGGCCGAGCCAAAGCTTGCATTTTTCGGTGATTTCGGGTTTCATCGTTTCAAACCTGCCTTTCCTCGGCGAAAACCGCCTCGGACGCGCTCATTCTGCGATCCATGCAGTAATTGCTTCCCTTCATGCGCTTCAACTTATTTTTGAGCTCGGACGCTATGTCGCTGATGACGAGATAACTGTCCAAATCGCGATATTGATTCGTCGCCACGGCTATGGAAATGCTTACTATGGGAAATATTTCCACTTCTCCCTTGCGGTTTATGGTCTTTACGCAGAGGGCTTGTATATCCTCATCGTTGTAGAATTCCTTTATTTTTTCATCGAAGATCGCTATGATCTCCTCGCAGATCTTGGCGATTTTGTCCGGGGTCGAAACGAATATGAAATCGTCGCCGCCTATATGTCCGACGAAATCGTCCGCGTTGCCCCAGAGTCGAATCTGATCTCTCAGTATGTCAGCCGTCAGCACGATGACGGTGTCTCCTCTCGAAAAGCTGTACGCGTCGTTGTAGGCCTTGAAATTGTCCAAATCCACATAAGCCACCGCGAATTTGACGTTTTTGCTGATGCGGCTCACGATCTCCCGCTGTATCTCGATGTTTCCGGGGAGTCCCGTCAGGGGATTCGCGTTTCGATTCCTGTCTATCCTGCGCAGCAGATTCTTGATGCGGCTGAGCAGCTCACGGCTGTCGAAGGGCTTCGTTATGTAATCGTCGGCGCCGAGTTCGAGACCGAGCAATATATCCTCTTGCTTGTCGGATGAGGTGATCATTACGATGGGCATCAGGTTGTTGCTATCCCGCTCCCGCAGCGCGCGGCAGACCTCGAAGCCGCTCATTCCGCGCAAAACGCCGTCAAGAAGGACGAGATCCGGTTTCTCGCGATTGACCATCTCGAGACCTTCTTCGCCGTCGCCCGCTTCCACCACCTCGTACTCCGAGGACAGAACCATGCGCAATTGTCCTCTAAAAAAAGGACTGTCGTCTATTACAAGAATTTTCTTCACAGATTTTAGCCAACCTATGGGGGGTTCGATCGATGCGTTGAACCGAGGCATTCACTGTGCCACTCACTGCAACTTCGCCATGCGAACGTCGATGCCTTCGCGCCGTAAAGCGCCGAGCGCGGTCTCGCAGACGGAAATATCCCTGTACCAAGCGAACACCGACGAACCGCTGCCGCTCATCAGCGCGCATTCGGCATTTTTGTCCGCCGCCAATCTTTCTTTTGCGGCCGCAATCTCAGGATACTCTTTTAGGACAGCGATTTCAAGTACATTGATCATGTTTTTTCTGATTTTTCCACAGTCGTCCGCCTTTATGCCCGCCACGAGCGCGTCGGTGTCGGGCCGCTTCGATATGGCCGAAAGGTTCAAGCCGGCGTAAACGGCGGCGGTCGACACGGATACCGCGGGTTTGACTATGATCACGGCGCCGCCCGGGGAGGGGAGAGGCGTCAGCTTTTCTCCCACGCCTTCCGCGAGGGCGCAGGTTGCCGTCCGGTTGCCCGCGAAGCCGAGTTCGCGATTCAGGGCCGCCTGTCCCATGATGCAAAACGGAACATCGGCGCCTATGCGGGAACCGAGTTCCATCAGCCGCGCCGCTTCCGTATGCGCGGGAGCCGCGTCCGTCGGCGCCAATAGGCGCGCCAGCGCCAGAATCACCGCCGCCGCGTTTCCGCTGCCGCCGGCCAGGCCCGCAGCGAGCGGTACGCGCTTTTGCAGCCGGATATCGATGCAACCCGAGAAGCGCGGGGCGAATTCCGCGAGGAATGCCCGCGCCGCCCGCAGCGCCGTATTTCGCTCGTCCGTCGGAAGCTCCGCGATGTCAATGCCGTCGGACTCCGCCAAAAGCGCGATTCGCGCGCCCGCGCCGTCGGACTTCGCCGCCGGCGCCCCGGCGTTCCGCACCGAAACCGACACCGTGTCGAACAGATCGACCTGCTGCATCACGGTGCGTATGCTGTGGTATCCGTTCGGCAGCCGGCTCAGAACGTCGAGGGAAAGGTTGATCTTCGCGTAGGATTTCACGGTGATCGTCGAATCGGCGCGGGGACGCGTTTCGGCACTGTGCGCGGTCATTTCTTTTTCTTGCTTCGCGCGGGCCGGGCTTTTGGCCGCGTCGTGCCTTTCGCCCGCCGCGCGGCCTCCTCGCGGGCCTTTTTTTCGGCGGCGGCCTTCCGCCCCGTCTTGTAGGAGCTGCCGGCGGCCGCTATCGGACGCGGAGCTTTGACGCGCTTCACGCGGCGTTCGTCCGCTTCCGGCGCTTTTTCCGTCTCGGCCTCGGCATCGGCGCCGCCTTTATCGGCGGACGAAGCGCCCGTCCGGATTTTCTTCGCGGCCCTGCGTCTCTTTTGTTCCTCTTTCGCGACGATCTCCGTCACGCTCTTGCCCGTCTCCTTCGCGACCTTGTATGGATTCACCTTTTGCTTTTCGTCGGAAGCGGAGGATTTTTTCATCTGTCTGCGCATCGCGAGCGTCGAAAACACCAACATGCAGACGAACATAACGCCCATGAGCACCATATTGACGGTCATGTCCATGGACGTGTTGCGCGTGCGGAAGGTGATGACCTTCTGCGTTTCCAGCATGGAGCCGTCCGCCGCTTGGAGCTCCGGCGATATTTCGAAACGGTATTCCCGGTCGGAGCCCAAGCCGAGCTTCTCGTCCTCGGGCTCGGCGATCACCAGTATGTAGTTCGGATCCG
>JAISMX010000030.1 GCA_031276515.1 Eubacteriales Family XIII. Incertae Sedis bacterium
CGCATACCGAACAACGGCTATCTCAAGAAGTGGGCCGACCAAGGCGTGCTGCTGCTCAACAGCGTGCTCACCGTGCGCGCGCATCTGGCGAACTCGCACCGGGACAAGGGCTGGGAGGAGTTCACGGACGCGGTGATCCGCGCGGTGAACGCGCAGGACAGGCCGATCGTACACTTCCTGTGGGGCCGGCCCGCGCAGGCGAAGCGCCGCATGCTGAACAACCCGCGCCATCTGGTGCTGGAAGCGCCGCACCCCAGCCCGCTGTCGGCGCATCGCGGCTTCTTCGGATGCGGACATTTCGGCAAGGCCAACGCCTTCTTAGAGGAAAACGGCGTCCGGCCGATCGATTGGCAGATCGAGAATATTTAGGCTTTATTTATGATACGCCTCCCCGCGCAGGATCTTGAACGCGCGATACAGCTGTTCCAGCAGTATGACGCGCGCCATGCGGTGCGGGAAGGTCATCTCCGAAAGCGAGAGCCGCAGGTCGGCGCGCGCGAACACGGAGTCCGCGAGGCCGAGCGGGCCGCCCACGAGGAAGACCGCGCGGTCAACGCCCGCGTGCGGCAGGGCGGCGAGCCTTTCGGCAAAAGCCTCGGAGGAAAGCGAAACGCCGCGCGCGTCGAGCGCGACGATTCGGCTTCCGCTCTTGACGCGGCGCAGGAGGGCGCGGCCCTCCGCCTCCTTGACCGCGTTTTCCTCGGCGGCGGAGGGTTTTTCCGGCGCGCGCTCCTCTTTGACTTCGTCTATCGTCACCGAGCAATATCTCTCGAGACGTTTGCGGTATTCGTCCGCCGCCTCCCGCCAATATCGCTCCTTCAAGCCTCCCACGCAGATCAAATGAATCGCCATGCCGTCGCCTCCGCCGCCAACGGGCTTCCGCCGTTCTTCGCCCGCGCAAAGCCGGCCCTCCCCCCTGCTACCTGAATTTTTGCGTCGCGTCCACGTATTTTTTCAGTATGCCGATATTGGCAAAATACATGGAAAACGCGTTTTGGCGCTTCACCCGCACCAGGTCGGCGCTTACGAGCTTTTGTATGTGCTGCGATATCGTGGATTGCGAATAGTCGAAGCGCGCCACGATGTCCTTGTTGCACACGGACGCGCGCTCCGCGTTGCACTGCAGTATATGGCGGAATATCCTGACGCGGGCGGGGTGGGCCAACGCGTCGGAAACCTTTGCGATGAGCAGGATGTCTTCTTCTTTCAATTCGTCGGATTCTTTTCTGAGCCGCATGCCGCCCCTCTCTATCGTCTATGGACGATAAGCAATATACATTTACGCCGAAACCGTTTTATGATATACTCTTTACTATTGTAACGCAAATCCGAAGCGGATTCCACTGATTTGAGCGGCAACGGCGGAAAGGCATCGATTGAAAACGACAACGGCAATACGCACCTGCATCGTTCGCGTCGCGAAGGGCTTCGCGATAGGCTCATCCATGCTGATCCCGGGCGTCAGCGGCGGCACGATGGCCATTTTGCTCGGCGTCTATGACGAAATGATCTCCGCGCTGAGCCACATCCGCGCGCGCTTCGCGCAAAACTCCCTGCTGCTTCTGCAATTTCTCGCGGGCGCGGGCGTGGGCATTCTCCTCCTGTCGCAGCCCGTGCTGACGGCCTTGACGCTCTGGCCCAAGCCCGTCATGTATTTCTTCACGGGCGCCATCCTCGCGGGCATCCCGCCGATGTACCGCAAGGTGCGCGTCGCGCGGATAAAACCGCGAAATATATTGGTCGCGGCGGTCGGCGCGGCCGTCGCCGTCGCGACGGAATACCTGCCGAGCGGGCTGTTCGCCCCGGCGCCGGGCGGTGGCTTCGATTTCGTCGCCTGCGCGCTGCTGTGCGCCGCGGGATTCGTGATCGCCGTGGCGCTGATTCTGCCGGGCATCAGCGGTTCATACGTGCTGCTGATGTTCGGGATGTACGACCTGACGCTGACGGCCATCCGCGACGTCAACCTGCCCTATCTGCTGCCGCTGGCGGCCGGCGGACTCGTCGGCGTGTTTTCGACGGCCGGCCTGCTCGACCGGCTGATGCGGAAGCACCCGCAGTTCATCTACATGCTCATCATAGGCTTTATGCTCGGCTCGGTGGCGCAGGTTTTCCCGGGTCTGCCTTCTTTTCCCGGTCTGCCTTCGGGCGCGGCCGCGGCCATCTGCGCCGCGGCGTTTCTCGCGGGTCTCGGCGCCGTGCTTTGGGTTGGCCGGTTCGAAACGGAATCCGAGTGATTTCCCGGACGCGGCGCTTCGCGCTTCAATCCCGGATCGGCGCCGCCCGCGCCTACGCGCGATTCTCCGTCTCCCATTCCGTTAGCTTGGCGCGAATCACGTCTTCCGCGACCTCCGTCAGCGCGGCGGCTTCCCGCTTGGACATGCCGGCCGTTTCAATGGCCGGATGGATGCAAAACCGGACGCGCACGCCGGGACGAATCACGCCGCTTTCTTCAAAGATGCCGTAACATCCCGTATGCGTCACGGGTACGACGGCGACGCCCGGCTTCGTGGCAAGGCGCAGACTGCCCTTCTTGAAGGCGCGCATCGGACCGCCCTTGCCGCGCGTCCCCTCCGGAAACACGACGAGCGAAAAACCCCGCCGCAGGAGCTCGACGCCCTCCTCTATGGCCGCGAGCGAAGCGCGCGCGTCGCCGCGCTTGATGAACACGCTGCGAATGTCGGCGATCCATTTCCCGAACACGGGCAGACGCGACAGCTCCCGCTTGGCGATGAAGCCGAACTGCTTCTCCCTGATCACGGCGCAGAACAGCGGAATGTCCGCGTAGCTTTCGTGGTTGGAAACGAACACCACGGGGCCGGCGGGCAGCCGCGTCTCACCCTCCACGCGCAGATCCACGCGCAGCTTTCGGGCGAGGTCGTCCCCCCACAGGGACGTGGCCTTCAATATTTCGCGCCGTTCGAGTTCCTCCTCGCCGGACGCGCGGTATTTTGCGATATTGCGGCGAAAGCCGCGCAGACGCCGCAGCTCCGCGAAGAGCCAGACGACAAAGGGCAAATTGCGCAGCGCGATCCACACAACCGACAACATCTTCAATTCGAAAGGGCTTCGTTCACGAGCGCCAAAAAGCCGAGCTCGCTCTCGAATTCCCGCTTGCCGGCGCCGTCCGGAAACTCGACGTAGCCCTGCCAGTTCGTGTTTTGTCTGCTCAACACGTGCAACACGAAGGTCATCCTCTCGCCAAAGGCGCTCTCCACGGTCTCCTCGTCCATGTAGGGGCGATCCTCCCGATCTTCCGCCGCGTTCTCATCGCGATCGCGCTTCTTTTTCGACGGAGAAGCCGTCTTGAAAGTCCGCTTGCGCTGGAATGCCTGCGGGTAATTCTGCTCGTCCATGAGCCGGTCGAGACTGAGCGCGAGACCGTTCAAATCCGTGAAGAAAAGAACGTCCTTCAAGCGCAGACCAAACACCCTGCCGCCGATGGCGCCGCCATCCACGCGGTCCACGCAAACGCGCAATTTCGCGCTGTTGTAATTCAAACGCAATTGGGATTTCATGGAAATTCCTTTGCTCCGCCGATGCGCTTACACTGCCGCGGTCACGCCCAAACGCTTCTGCATCTGCTCCTTATTCATGGCGACCCGAACCGCCGCTTCGGGCGAGACGACGTTTTCCTTCACGAGATTCAGAAGGCTCGTATCCATCGTGATCATACCCTCCGACGAGGAAGAGTAGATGATGCTTTCCATCTGGTGTATGTTCGATTCGCGTATCATGTTGCGAATCGCGTTGTTGCAGACGACGACCTCGAAGGCCGGCGCCTCGCCGCCGTCCGTGCGAGGCACGAGCTGCTGCGACACGATGCCCTGCAGCACCATCGAAAGCTGGATGCGAATCTGCTGCTGCTGCGCGGGCGGGAAGGAGTCTATGATGCGGTCCACCGTGTTGACCGCGCCCGTCGTGTGCAGGGTGGAGATGACGAGGTGTCCCGTTTCCGCCGCCGTGACGGCCGCCTTGATCGCCTCGTAATCCCGCATTTCGCCGAGCAGTATGACGTCGGGCGCTTGGCGGAGCGCGGAGCGGAGCGCGGACGCGTAGCTCTCCGTGTCGGTTTCGATCTCGCGCTGCGTGACCACGCTCATCTTGTGATGATGCAGGTATTCTATCGG
>JAISMX010000058.1 GCA_031276515.1 Eubacteriales Family XIII. Incertae Sedis bacterium
GAAACGATACGCGATTTTCGGCCGGCGGTGTCCGTGCTGCTGAACGTCACGCCGGATCACATGGACCGGCACGGAACCATGGAGCGCTACGCCGCCGCCAAGGCGCGCATATTCATGAACCAGCGCGCGGGCGATTTTTTCGTGGTGAACCGCGACGACGCGGCGGCCTTCGCCTTGGCGAAGACTTGCGAGGCGACGGTCGTTCCGTTCAGCCGGCGCGGGGCGCCCGGCGCGGACGCCTTTGTCAAGGGCGGGCGGATCTGCGCGCGCGGCGTCTCGGGAGAACCGCTCGATTTGTGCGGGACGGACGAGCTCGGGATACCGGGCGCGCACAATCAGGAGAACGCGCTGGCGGCCGCGGCCGCCGGCCTTTGCGCGGGGCTTCCCGCCGCCGCCGTCGCCCGCGCGCTGCGCGACTTCAAGGGCGTGGAGCACAGACTGGAGCTTGTGGCGACAATCGGCGGCGTCCGCTTCGTCAACGACTCCAAGGGTACGAACCCCGATTCGTCCATAAAGGCCGTGGAAGCCACGGCGCCGGGCATTCTGCTCATAGCGGGCGGCTATGACAAGCATGCGGATTTCGATTCCTTCGTCGCCTCCTTCGGCGGCAAGGTGAAGCGGCTGCTGCTCATGGGCGCGACGGCCGAGAAGCTCATGGCGGCCGCGGCCGCGCGCGGCTTTCGCGACGCGGAGCTGTGCGCGGATATGGAAGCCTGCGTGGAGGCCGCCTTCCGATCGGCGCGGCCCGGCGACACGGTGCTTCTGTCTCCCGCCTGCGCCAGTTGGGACATGTACGCTTGCTTTGAGGATCGCGGCGAGCATTTTAAACGGTGCGTGAGAGGTATAAACGGACATGCCTGAAAAATGCAAACCGACAAATACCGGAGATTTCCTGTTCGCCATACTCGTGCTGGCGCTTGTGGTGTTCGGCGTCGTCATGGTGTTCAGCGCCGGCAGCTATATGGCGATGGTTGAATATGGCGACCCTTATTATTATTTGAAGCGCTCCGGCATGTGGGCCGGCGCCGGGCTGGTCGCGATGCTCGTCGCGCTCTTCATTCCGTATCGCTTCTATTTTTATTTGTCGCCGCCGATCATGCTCGGAAGCGTGCTTCTGCTCGGCCTGCTCTTCACGCCCTTGGCCGTGATCCGAAACGACGCGGCCCGCTGGCTCGGCGTGGGCGAGTTTACCGTTATGCCCGGAGAAATCGCGAAGGTGGCCGTCATCCTGTTCGTCGCGTGGTATCTCAGCGCGAAGCCGGATCGCATACGCAGCTTCCTGCGAGGGCCGCTTCCGCTGCTGGCCGTCGGCGCGCTCTGCTTTTTTATGATCGTGAAGCAGCCGAATCTCTCGACCGCCATCATCGTCTTCGGTCTCATCGCCGCGATGATCTTCGTCGCGGGCATCAAATGGGGCCATTTTGCGATTTTGCTCGCGGGCGCGGGCGCCGCCTTCGCCTCCCTCTTCCTCTACCTGCGGGAGACGGACCCCGACGGCTATCAAATGCGGCGCATCACCTCTTTCGTGGATCCGTTCAAGTACCTTGACGGCGCCGGCTGGCAGGCCGTGCAGTCCCTGCTGGCCTTCGGAGCGGGCGGCGTTTTTGGCAACGGTCTCGGAAAGAGCATACAGAAGGCCATGTATCTCCCCGAGGGACACAACGACTTCATACTGGCCGTGATCGGCGAAGAGCTGGGGCTGTTCGGCTGCCTCGTCCTGCTGGTCGTCTACCTGCTTTTGATCTACAGGGGCGCGCGCATCGCGATCCACGCGCCGGATCGTTTTTCCATGCTGATCGCGGCGGGCGTTACGATCCTGTTCGCGATGCAGGTGATCATGAACGTCGCGGTCGTGACCTCCATCATGCCGAACACGGGCGTGGCGCTTCCCTTCGTGAGCTACGGCGGCAACGCGCTCTTGCTCTACATGTTTCTCGCGGGACTTGTGCTGAACATATCGCGCTACACAAAGGAGGTGAAGGCCGCATGAGGGTCGTCATGGCCGGAGGGGGAACGGGCGGACACATCTATCCGGCCATAGCCATCGCGGACAAGCTCAGGCGGCGGCGGCCGGACTGCGAAATCCTGTTCATAGGCGCGCGGCGCGGCATGGAGAAGGACATCGTGCCGTCGCGCGGTTACGAACTGCGCTGCATCGACGTGCGCGGCTTCGACCGCAAGCGTCTCCACAGAAATGCGGGCGCGCTTCTCGCCCTCCTGCGGGCTTGCGGCGAGGCGCGCGGCATACTGCGGAGCTTCGCGCCCGATCTCGTGGTGGGTACGGGAGGCTATGCTTCGGGTCCCGTGCTGCGCGAGGCGGGAAAGGCCGGCATACCCGCCTACATACACGAGCAGAACGCCTTCCCCGGCATGGCCAACAGGCTGGCCGAACGCTATGTCAAAAAGGTGTTCGTCGCCTTTGAGGAAAGCGGGCGTCATTTCAAATCCAAAGAAAAGCTCGTGGTGACGGGCAATCCCGTGCGGCGCGAATTTGCGGCGCGCGGTCTCGTCGACTATCGCGAAAAGCTCGGTGTGGCGCCGCGCGAGTTTGCGCTGCTGATCTTTGGAGGCAGCCAGGGCGCGCGCGTTCTGAACGAATCGCTGTTCTCGATTTTGGGGGAGCTTTGCGCCGAGGAGGATTTGCGCTTGTTTTTCGTGTCGGGCGCGCGTCATTACGAAGAGGCGCGCGCGGCCTTCGCGGCGCGGGGCGTACCCGCGGACGGGCGATTCCGCGTCATGGCGTACACGGACGAGATGCACGCCTACATGTGCGCGGCCGATCTTGTGATCGGCCGCGCCGGGGCGCTCACCGTCTCGGAAATCACGGCCTGCGGCCGCGCTTCGATCCTGATTCCCTCGCCGAACGTCACGGGCAACCATCAGTTTTTCAACGCCAAATTCGCCGCGGATCGCGGAGCCGCTCTGCTGATGAATGAGTCCGAGCTTAGCCCCGCGCGCCTGTTGGACGCCGTTTTGCGCCTGAAAAACGACAAGGTTTTGCTGAACCGGATGAGCGCGGCGAGCGAGAGCCTCGGACGTCTCGATGCGGCGGACGTCATTTACGAGCACATCTCGGCCGGTCTGCGGGAGCGCGAAGTATGAAACGCCTTGCGGCGCGCCCGCGGAATCCCGGGCGGAACAAGAGTTGAAATATGGAAGAAAATGAAATTCAAGCCGGTGCGCCGGGCAAGAAAAAGAAAAAAAAGAAGGAAGAAGCGATACCTGCTCAAACTCTGCATCGTTCTGCTCGCGGCATTCGGCGCCTACAAGCTGCTGAGCTCTTCGATTTTCGACATACAGAGCATCGTCGTCGAAAACAACGCGTATTATACCTCGGAGCAGATCATCGCCATGTCGGGCGTCGGTCTCGGCGAAAACATTTTCCGCGTTTCGATGCGCGGCGTCAGGAACGCCTTGCTGTCCGATCCGTACATTCTATCGGTCAAGATGAAACGCAGGTTGCCCGGTGCGCTCGTTCTTCACGTCGCGGAGCGCGAGGAAGCGGCTTTCGCAAGAGACGGCGGCGAATGCGTCATCATCGACGAAAACGGGCTGGTGCTGCGCAGGACCAACAGCGCGCCTTTGCTCACGGAACTCGGCAATCTGAAGCTCGTGGAAGCCGAACCGGGCCGACCGCTCGTCGCCGAAGAGAACGCCGCCCTCACCGACACGCTGAATTTATTGAAAAAAGTAAAAAATGCAGAATTGTACTTTAAAAAAGTCGATATATCTAATATAATAATCAGAGCGTATATATTCGACCGGCTTGTTTGCGAAGGAACGCCCGCGAACATTTCGGACAATCTGGACGAATTGAAAAACAGATTGCTCGACCTCAAGGAACAGGGCATCGAAAGAGGAACCGTGAAGGTGGGCGGCGACAGGTATATCGCGTGGCAGCCGGTTTCCGAATAAAACAGGGCGACAAGGGTAATATTTCAATGAAAAGGAAGTACGGAGGCATGTTCGTGGTGGGCGTTTTGGCCGTCTGCGTGGGTTTTGCCATATCCATGCAGATATCGCTTGGACAAAATGCCGACCAGGGCGGTTTGGTGCCGATCCTAAAAGTCATGCCCTATCAGGCCGAACTGGAAAAGATGCAGCTCGAAAAAGATCGGGCCATAGAGGAACTGCGCGTGATCGAGGAGCGTTTGGCGCTCATAGAGAAGGAGAACGCGGAGGGCGACACGTTGGTCGCCGGACTCGTCGCCGATCTCGACCGCTACAAGATGGCCGCCGGCGTCTTGGACGTCAAGGGGCCGGGCTTGATCATCACCGTGGAGGATCCGCCTCCCGTCGAAGGAGCCGAGATCGATGCCTACGGCGACATCATGACGCATTTCGACCTGATGCTCAGCCTCGTGAACCGGCTGAAAGAGGCCGGCGCCGAAGCCATCTCCATCAACGGCAACCGGCTTGTGAACCTCACCGAGATGGTGTTGGCCGGCGACAACGTAAACATCAATTCCAATCCGACGGCCTCGCCGTACACCATTTTGGCCATAGGAGATCCCAACACGATGGAATCCGCCATAACGATCAAATTCGGCATCGTGAGCACGATGCGGGATATGTACAACCTGCGCGTTTCGATAGAAAAATCGCAGGAGATCTTGGTCGCCCGCTACAACGGCAGCGTCACGAATTTCCGCTATGCCGTTCCCGTGGAAGCGGCGTCCGGCGCGCAGTGACGGGTGCGAACGCGAACGAGCGCCCGCGCAGGCGGGCCGAAAGGATGAGGCGATGCGCGTCAGGATAATCGCTTTTTTTGCGATCGGCATATGCATAGGCTTTTCGATCATCGCCCAAGCCAAGAGCACGGACGGCATGAATCTGTTCGTGTCGCGCAAGACGCTTTCGGATCTCGAGCTTTCGATCGCGAACGAAGGGGCCGAAATCGACAACATTCGCAAGCGCACGGAGGAAGCCGCGTTTAAGCTGAACGAATACGAGCGCATCATGGCCGACGCGGACGCGGGTTTGCAGGAGAGTCTGCTGTCGGAGTTGTCCGTATACAAGGCGCTGACCGCGTCCACGGCGCTCAGAGGTCCCGGCGTGCGCGTCGTCCTCAGCGACTCCGCCGAGGACATCCCTCCGTGGGCGGACATAAACGCCTTTATCGTACACGACACGGACATCCTGCGGATCGTCAGCGATTTGAGCAAGGGCGGCGCGGAGGCGATAGCGATCAACGGACACAGGATATACAGCGATTCCACGATCTATTGCAACGGTTACACCGTGCGCGTCAACGACGTGCCTGAGGCCAGACCCTTCGTCATCGAAGCCATAGGCGACCCCGCGAGACTGTCGGCGGCCATGATCGGGCCGAACAGCTACGGGGTGCTGCTCAGAGAATACTACGGCTTGGTGTTTCTCGTGCAGGTTGAGCCGGATGTGACGCTGCCGGCGCGGCCGGACAAGAGCATTGTCTTCCGCTACGCGCAGCACGCGGAAACGAAGTGAGAAAAAAACAAGTGAGGAACGAGTCGCTATACCGGCGCGCATGCCGCGAATTGGAGCAAAAATGATCATAGCCATACTGATGGGCCTCGCGTTGGGCGTCGCGTTCGGGTTCGCGTTCAACTTCTCCTTTCCCACCGAATACGCCTTTTATATCACGATGGGGCTCCTTGCGGCGCTCGACTCGCTGTTCGGCGCGGCGAGAAGCCATTTGGAGGGCAAGTACAACAATCTGATATTCATAAGCGGTTTCCTCATGAACGCCGTGCTCGCGGGCGCGCTGACGTATTTGGGCGATCTTTTGGGCGTACCGCTTTACTACGCGGCCATCCTCGTGTTCGGCGGCAGACTGTTTAACAATCTCGCCGTCATGCGGCGCGTCATCATAGACAAGTACATCAGGAAAAAATCTGAAGGCCATGATGAATAATATAGTGCAAATCGGTGTCGCGCGTGATATAATAAACCGATGTATCGCTGTTTGCACGGTCTGGGACGTTCGCAATCGAGCCTGGCGGGAGGACGCTGAACAATGTTGCAATTTGAACGAAGCGATGAAATTACGGCACAAATAAGGGTAATAGGGATCGGCGGCGGAGGCGGCAACGCCATCAACAGGATGATAGACGCCGGCGTACAGGGCGTCAATTTTCTGGCCGTGAATACCGACAAACAGGCGCTTTCCAATTCAAAAGCCGAAAACAAGCTGCAGATCGGCGAGAAACTCACGAAGGGTCTCGGCGCGGGCGGGAACCCCGAGGTGGGACAGAAGGCCGCGGAGGAGAATCTGGACGACATAACGCGTTTCTTGGCGGGAGCGGACATGGTGTTCATCACCGGCGGCATGGGCGGCGGCACGGGTACGGGCGCGGCGCCCATCATAGCGAAAGCCTCAAAGGACATGGGCATACTGACCGTGGGCGTCGTCACGAAACCTTTCAGCTTTGAGGGAAGGAAGCGCATGGATCACGCGG
Source organism: Eubacteriales Family XIII. Incertae Sedis bacterium (assembly GCA_031276515.1). Taxonomy (GTDB): domain Bacteria; phylum Bacillota; class Clostridia; order Peptostreptococcales; family Anaerovoracaceae; genus JAITLA01. The sequence continues at coordinate 6,438 of JAISMX010000058.1, forward strand.
AGCTCGGCATCATGTTCCTGAAAAAATACGTCGATTCGCTCGTCATCGTGCCGAACGACAGGCTGCTCGAAATGGCCGAGCCGAACACCACGTTTACGGAAGCGCTGTATCTCGCCGATGAAATCCTGCGCCAAGGCGTGCAGGGCATCACGGATTTGATTACGATGCCCGGCGTCATCAACGTGGACTTCGCCGACGTGAAGACCGTCATGATGGATCGCGGCGTGGCGCACATGGGCGTCGGCAGAGGCAGCGGCGAATCGCGCGTCAAGAACGCCGTGGACGCGGCCGTGGACAGCCCCTTGCTCGAAACCACGATAAAAGGCGCGCGCGCCATTCTCCTGAACATCGCGGGAGGGTATGACCTCAGCATGCTCGAAGTGAGCGAAGCCGCCAACCGCATAGAGCAGGAAGCCGATCGCGACGCCATCGTAATCCTCGGCACCACGATCAACGAGGAACTTCAAAACGAGATCATCGTCACCGTCATAGCCACAGGCTTTGAAGAGCGTTCGCGCGACGAACAATCGCCGCCGATTTCGGAACCGGAGAAGGAGGGCGAATCTCTCGACGCCGCATCCGAAGCCGATTTGGACGAACGCGCGCCGCAGCCGAACGACGACGGAGCGGAGGAGGTTCCGCAGCATCCGAGCCGCGGTCTGCGAGACGACGACATCCCTTCGTTTCTGAGACCGCCGCAGTAAGCGGCCGGCGCGCCCTTCGATCCTTCGCCGGGCCGCGATTTCAGGCAGGAATGTACAAGAGGATCACTTCCGAGGACAACGGGACGGTAAAGCTCGCGAAGCGGCTTTTGACGAAAAAGGGCAGGGATCGCTCGGGACTTTATTTGATCGAAGGTCCCAAGCTCTTGGCCGAGGCGCTCGACCACGACGCGGAGGTTCCGTTCGCTTTTTTTTGCGATGCGGTCGCGGGAGGTTTTTCGCGGCACGAGGCTTTGGCCGAACGCGCGGCGAAGGCCGGCGCCGAGGCGCTTTTGACGACGGAGAAGGTGTTTCGCCGCATTGCGGACACGGAGACGCCGCAGGGCGTTCTGGCCGCGGTGAGGAAGCCCGTCCGAGACGCGGCGGCTTTTTTTTCGCGGCCCGGAGCGGTTGTGCCGGTGCTCGACCGCGTACAGGATCCGGCGAACGTCGGCTCGCTCATCCGCATCGCGGACGCGGCGGGCTTCGGCGGCGTGATCGCGGTCGCGGGAACGGGCGACCCCTACGCGCCCAAGGCGGTGCGCGCGGCGGCCGGCGCGCTGTTTCGCGCGTCCGTGCTCCTTGTCCGCGACGCCGACGCGGCCGTCGCCCTGCTCGCGGAGGCGGGCAAGCGCGTGGTCGTTGCGGACGCGCGCGGCGCCGTGAGTTGCTACGAGGCCGATCTCGCGCGCGACGTCGCCTTCGTCATAGGCAACGAGGGCAAAGGCCCCTCGCGCGCCTTCGCGGAGGCAGCCTCCCTCGTCGTGCGCATACCCATGCCCGGCGGAGCGGAATCCCTGAACGCGGCCGCGGCGGCGGCCGTGCTGCTGTTCGAATCGGTGCGGCAGCGCTGCGCGCGCGGATGAGCGCGTTATCACACAGGGCCGACCCAAGCGGCCCGGCGTAAGGAGATTTGCATGCAGAACACACAATTGCGGGAGATCTTGAGCGAAGCCAAGGATCTGATCGCGAAGGCCGCGAGCCGATCCGAAACGGACGAGGCGCGCATCAAATTTCTTGGAAAAAAAGGAAAACTGACGGAGATATTGCGCTCCATGGGCGCGCTCGGCCCCGACGAAAGAAAGGCGCTCGGCAAACGCGCGAACGACGCCAGAGCCGAGATCGAAGCCATGCTGGCGCGAAAATTCGAGGAGGTCAAGGCGGCCGAACACGCGCTGCGCTTCAGCGCGGAGACCCTTGACGTCACGGAACCCGGCGCGGAGATTCGCCTTGGCGCGAAGCACCCCATCACGCGCACCATCGAAGACATATCCCGCATATTCATGCGCATGGGCTACAGCGTCACGGAAGGCCCTGAGGTCGAAACCGTGTTCAACAACTTCGACGCGCTGAACGCCGCGCCGAATCACCCCTCGCGGGAGTTTACGGACACCTTCTACGTCACGAAGGACACGCTGCTTCGCACGCAGACCTCGCCCGTGCAGGTGCGGACGCTGCTCTCGCAGGCGCCGCCCATCAAGGTCATATCGCCGGGCCGCTGCTTCCGCGTCGATACGGCGGACGCGACGCATTCGCCCATGTTTCACCAGGTGGAAGGTCTGCTCGTGGACGAGGGCGTTTCCATGGCCGACCTCAAGGGTACGCTGGACGCCTTCGCGAAACAGATGTTCGGATCGGATGTCAAGACGAGGTTCCGCCCGCACTTCTTCCCATTCACGGAGCCCAGCGCGGAGATGGACATGTCCTGCTTCAAATGCGGCGGCAGAGGCTGCCGCGTCTGCAAGGGCGGCGGTTGGATAGAGGTGCTGGGCTGCGGCATGGTCCATCCGAACGTGCTGCGCGTCGGCGGCGTCGACACGGAGCGCTACACGGGCTTCGCCTTCGGAATGGGCGTCGAGCGCCTCGCGATGCTGCGGCACGGCATAGACGACATACGCCTTTTCTACGAGAACGACATGCGCTTTATCGAGCAGTTCGGCTGATGGCTTTCGCGGCATAAAAATAGGAGAAACGGGCATGCTGATACCCTTGGAATGGCTGAAAGAATACGTGAATTTTGACGCGGACGTCGATGCTTTTTGCGAGCGCATGATCCTGACGGGATCGAACATAGAGGGCGTGCGCCGGTACGGCGAGGGCGTCGAAAAGGTCGTCGTCGGGAAGATACTGTCCGTGGAAAAACACGAAAATTCGGATCATCTCGTCGTGACGCGCGTGGACGCGGGCGGCGCTGCGCCGCTGCGGATCGTGACGGGCGCTTCCAATGTGTCCGAGGGAGATTTGGTTCCCGTCGCGCTCGTGGGCGGCGTACTGCCGGGCGGCTTCAAGATCAAGAAGAGCAAGCTGCGCGGCGTCGAATCCGAAGGCATGCTGTGTTCCGCCTCCGAACTGGGCTTCGACGACAAGGTGATTCCCGCGGCGCACAAGGACGGCATATGGATACTGGAGAAGGAATACGAGATCGGCGCGGATTTTGTCGAGGCCGCCGGGCTGCGAACCCTTGTCGTCGATTTCGAGATCACGCCGAACAGGCCGGACTGCCTGTCCGTCGTCGGGATGGCCCGCGAAGCCGCGGCGGTGTTCGATTGCAAACGCATCGTTCCGAACGCGCGGACGGCGGGCAGACACGCGAACAAGGCCGAGGATTTCATCTCCGTCGAGGTGCGGCGGCCCGACCTTTGCACGCGCTATATCGCGCGCGTCATAACCGACGTGAAGATCGCGCCGTCGCCGTGGTGGATGCAGAAAAGGCTGATGCTTGCCGGGATGCGCCCGATCAACAACATCGTCGACATCACGAACTACGTCATGCTCGAATACGGACAGCCCCTGCACGCTTTCGACATCAGGACGATAGAGGGGGGCAGGATCATCGTCGACACGGCCTCGGAGGGAGAGTCCTTCACGACGCTGGACGGCGTTTCGCGAACCCTGTCGGCCGATATGTTGATGATCAAGGACGCGGAGAAATCCGTCGGCGTGGCCGGCGTCATGGGCGGTCTCAATTCCGAGGTGGCGGACGACACAAAGACCATACTGATAGAATGCGCGGCCTTCAACGCCGACGCCATCAGGCTGACCTCGCGCAAGCTCGGTCTGCGCACCGAAGCCTCCGCGCGCTACGCACAGGGCATCTCGCCCGAGCTCGCGGGCGAGGCCGCCGAGCGCGTCTGCGCCCTCGTCGAGCGGCTCGGCGCGGGTTACGTCACGGAGGGCGCCGCGGACGTCTATCCCAAGCGGGACGCGCGCCTTTCGGATGGGGCGGCGGTCTCCGCGCCGCCCAAGGCCGGCGGCGGCCTTTCGCGCGCGCGCATCGAGCTGCGCGTCGCGCGCGCCAACAAGGTGCTGGGCGCGAGCATAGAGGATGCGGAGATGGTCTCTTACCTGCGCCGGCTCGAAATGGACGTCCGCGAGACGCCGGGCAAGCTGGAAGTTTTGCCTCCGCACGTCCGTCTCGACCTGAATGAGGAAGAGGATCTCATAGAGGAAGTCGCGCGCATGCACGGCTACGACAGGCTCGCCTCGACGCTGCCCGCGGGCGCAGGTCCGGCGACCGTGTCCCGCGCCGCCAACCTGCGCGATCTGGCGCGCGATACGCTCGTCGCGGCCGGCTACGGCGAAATACAGACCTATTCCTTCACCGGTCCGCGCGGCGTGGACGACATAGGCGCGCCCGTGTCCGCGAAGGAGCGGCGCTTCGTCAGGCTGCTCAATCCCTTGGGCGAGGAGAACAGCGTCATGCGCACGACGCTGCTGCCCGCGATGCTCGAAACCCTCGCTCTGAATTATTCCAGAAACAACGCGCGCGTCGCGGCCTTTGAAATCGGGAATACGTTTTTCGACCGCGGCGACGCTTCTCTGCCCGAGGAGCGCATTTCGCTTTCGATGGGCGCTTACGGCGGCGACATGGATTTCTTTCGCATGAAGGGCGCGCTGGAGCTCCTGTTCAAGAAACTCGGCGTGCGCGTCGTTTACGAGGCGGAGCGCGACGCCGCGCTATGGCATCCCGGACGCTGCGCGCGCGTGTTCGCGGGCGCAGCGCGCATCGGCGCGTTCGGCGAGCTGCATCCCGACGCGGCCGCGCGCTGCGGCGTGGGAACGCGATGCTATGTCGCGGAGTTCGATATGGCCGAACTCATCGAAAAGGCGAACGTCGAGCGCGCGTACGTTCCCTTGCCGCGATATCCGGCCGCGGAGCGCGACATCGCGTTGCTTGTCAAGGAAGACGTTACGGTAAAGCGCATCGAGGACGCCATACGCGCCGCGGGCGGAAAATTGCTCGAAAGCGTACGGCTTTTCGACGTATACAAGGGGCCTCAGGTGGCGGAGGGCATGAAAAGCGCGGCTTTCAATCTAATCTATCGTTCGCAGGAGCGCACCCTGACGGACGAGGAAGTGGCCGCCGCGCGGGACAAGCTGCTCACCGCGCTCGAAAAGGAAATCGGCGCCGTTTTGAGAGATGCGTAGCATCGGGTTTTGAACGCGTCGCGGACGGGCCGCGCCGGCGGTATGATCTGTTGCGGGAGGACGGATATGGAGAAGCTAAGCGTCAAGATTTACGGACAGGAGTACACGATCACGGGCGATAGGCCGCAGCCCTACATGGCTCGCGTGGCCGCGTATGTCGATGAAAAGATGAAGCAGCTTTCGGGCGTTCTTCCGAACGGCTCCATATCGGAGCTTGCGTCCCTGGCGGCGGTGAACATCGCCGACGAGCTGTTCGCCAACGAAAACAGCGCGGACGAGATCAAGAATCGGAACGAGCAGCTGGAGAACGACACGCAGCACTACATATCCCTGTGGGAGGAGGCAAAAAAAAGTTTCCTGCTCTACAAGGAAGAGTCGCAAACCCTGCGCAACGAGAAGGAAGAGCTGCAGAATCGTTTCGAGGCGGCGCGAGCCGAAGCGGAAAGGCTGTCGAGTCTCACGTACGCGCTCGAGGAGAGGGTGAAGGCTCTCGAAAGCGAAAAAGACGGTTTGCTCGACGCGTCGCGGACGCGCGAGATCGAACGCGACGGGCTTTCCGAGCAGCTGCGCGAATTGGAGGCCAAGAGCAGAGAAATCGAGAGCGGCTTCTTTGACCTTCAAATGGAAAATATTCAATTAAAAGGCGAATTGGATCGTTACAGGCGTATGGTCGAATGAAAGGCGACCGCTCAATCAAAGCATTGCGGCGTTTGAGCGGTTTCAATTGAATTGGGTATGGACGAAACCAACAGAACGCATCGCATACTCGAATACGATAAAATATTGAGTCTGCTGGCCGCGGCGGCTTCGTCGGACTTGACGCGGCGCGAAATCGCGGCGCTCCTGCCCTCGGCTTCGCCGCGCGTCGTCGAACGACGGCTCGCCGAAACAACGGAGGCCGTCCGCGTGATCCTGCGAAAGGGCGGACTGCCGCTCGGCAATTTCCCCGACGTCAGGGCCGGCGCGACACACGCCGAAAAAGGCGGCGCGCTCGGCATGGGGCAGCTGCTGGAAATCGCGCTCTGTCTCGGCATCGCGCGGAAGGCCGCGCGCTTTCTGATGAGCGACGCGGAGGACATCCCCATACTCGCGGGACTCTCCGACGCGATCGCGGCGCACAGGGCGCTCGAGGAGCGCATCGAAAACGCCATCGTTTCGGAATGCGAGATGTCGGACGCCGCCGATCCCGCGCTCAGGCGCATACGCAGGGACATCGCGCGTCAAAACGAAGCCATACGCGCGAAGCTCAACCAAATCGTCACGCGACCGGGAAGCAGGGAACTCTTGCAGGACGGCATCGTGACCCTGCGCGGCGGGCGCTACGTGGTTCCCGTGAAGCAGGAGCACAGGGCGAGCTTTCCGGGCATCGTACACGACCGGTCCTCCACGGGCGCGACGCTGTTCATCGAGCCGCAGGCCGTCGTGAACATGAACAACGAGCTGCGCGAGCTCGCCATCCTCGAGGAGCGCGAAATCGAGCGCATTCTCGCGGAGCTGTCGGCGGAGGTGGGCGCGGTGGCCCGCGACATCATAAACAATCAGGCATTGCTCGTCGCGCTCGACCTCATATTCGCGAAGGGCAAGCTGTCGGCGGACATGAAGGCGACGGAGGCGCGCGTCAACGCCAATGGCGTTCTGCGCATCAAGAACGGCAGACATCCGCTGATACCGCAGGGCGCGGTCGTTCCGATCAGTCTGCGCATGGGCGGGAACCTGCGGACGCTGATCATCACGGGACCGAACACGGGAGGAAAGACGGTTACGCTCAAGACGGTGGGCCTGTTTCTTTTGATGACGGAAGCGGGTCTGCACGTTCCGGCCGACGAGGGGACGGAAATGCCTTTGTTGGAGCGCGTGTTCGCGGACATAGGCGACGAACAGAGCATCGAGCAGAGCCTTTCCACATTTTCGTCGCACATGAAGAACATCGTCGAAATCGCGCGCCTCGGCGACGGAAGCACGCTCGCCCTGCTGGACGAGCTCGGCGCGGGTACGGATCCCGCCGAGGGCGCGGCGCTCGCAATCGCCGTGCTGGAACGCCTCAAGGCGCGCGGCGTCCTGACCGTCGCCACCACGCACTATTCGGAGCTGAAGAAATTCGCCGTCGCGACGGAGGGCGTGGAGAACGCTTCCATGGAGTTCGACGTCGAGACGCTGCGTCCGACCTACAAACTCAGGACGGGCGCGCCCGGGCGTTCCAACGCCTTTGAAATATCGAAGAAGCTCGGGCTTCCGGCGGAGATCACGGAGCGGGCCGCGGGGCTTCTCTCGGGCGACGAGCTGCGCTTCGAATCGGTCATACGCTCGATCGAGGAAGATCGCAAGGCGGCGGAACGCGAGCTCGACGAAGCGACGGAGCTGAAATGCCGGCTCGCGGAGCGCGAGCGTGCGATCGAACGCGAGACGCAAAAGCTCGCCGACAAAAAAGACGGGATACTGAACGCGGCGCGCGAGGAGGCGCGCGGCATCCTCAGCGAGGCGAAGGCGCTGGCGGAGGAACTCCAAAGGGAGCTGCGCGAGCTGCCCCGCGTGGCGGACGAGAAGGAACGAAACCGCAGGCTCGAGTCGGGCAGAAAGCGTCTGCGCGAGCTCGAGAACAGGCATCGCGGCCGCGCGGCCGCGCCCCTCGTGAACCCGACGCCCGTCGATCCGCGCTCGCTCCGCGCGGGCGACCGCGTCAAGGTGCTGCCCCTCGCGCAAAACGGCGAGGTAATCGGGCCGCCGGACGAGCGGGGAGAGGTGCAGGTGCAGCTCGGGCGCATGAAGATCAGCATCGCGGCGGACAGGCTGATGCCGCTCGACGGCGGCGGAAAGCGTCCTGCGAAGAGCGTTTCGCGCGGAACGGACTACGGCGCGCTCTACAACGTCAAGGTCAAATCCGTGTCGCCGAGCGTCAACGTGCATTTCATGAACCTCGACAGCGCGCTGACGGATGTGGACAAGTACCTCGACGACGCCTTTATCGCGGGTCTGCGCGAGGTGAGCATCATACACGGCCGCGGGGCGGGCATATTGCGGGACGGCATAAGGGGAATGCTGAAAACGCATCCCCATGTGAGCGGCTTTCGCCGGGGCGATTACAACGAAGGCGGCGACGGCGTGACGATCTGCACGCTGAAAAATCGATAGGCGAAGGCGGATTCGCGCGGCGGCAAACGGGCGCAGAATTCAAATCAAAACCACTCACGCTCCGCGGTGGGTGCGTGGTGACAACAGAATCGATAGGCGCGAAACGAACGCTGAGTTATTGCTCAGTTATTCAAATCAGAACTACTCACACGCCGCGTCAGTTTTGTTCAGATCGGGTTCTGCCGACCCATTTGGCTCCCGGAGCGTACACAGACGTACGTGAGGAAGCCAATATGGGGCGGCAGGTTCCGAGATGGGTAAAAATGGCGTGGTGGGTGAGTAGTAACCTTACACAGAACACAAAATGGGGATTGCTTTTATATAGTATTACACACAAGAAAGGGGAATTGGTTAAAATGGAAATTGCAAAAAAACCCGTACTTGAAAGACAGGAATTGAAGAGGGCCATGAGCAACAAGGATGTGTTGGCTTTGGCCTTCGGCACGATGATCGGCTGGGGTTGGATCATGTTGGCCGGTCAATGGGTGGCTTTGGCCGGCATCGCGGGCGCGATTGTGGCGTTCTTGGTCGGCGCCGCCCTCTGCGTCTTCGTCGGCCTGACCTACGCGGAGCTGACGCCCGCGCTGCCGCTGGCCGGCGGCGAGCTCGTGTTTTCGTATCGCGGCCTCGGCTACGTGCCGTCGTGGATCACGGGCTGGATGATCACCTTCGCTTACGTGGGGGTGGCCGCGTGGGAGGGGCCGGCATTCGTCACCGCCATCGACTACATTCTGCCCATTCCGAGGTTCGGCTATCTGTGGACCATCGCCGGCTTTGAAGTTTACATATCATGGGTGCTGGTCGGCGCGGTTGGCGGCCTCGTTCTCGCCATTCTGAATTATCGGGGCATCAAGTCCGCGGCCATCTTCCAGACCTTCGCCACCCTCGCCCTCGGCGTCGGCGGCATCGTGTTCTTCCTCGGCAGCGTGGCGAACGGCGCGGTCTCGAACATGCTGCCCGCCTTCACGACGCCGCAGGGGCTCGTGGCCGTCATACTCATGGTGCCCGCCATGTTCGTCGGTTTTGACGTCATTCCGCAGGCTGCGGAGGAGATGAACATTCCGCTCAACAAAATTGCAAAAATTCTTATATTTTCCATATGCCTTGCGGCGGCTTGGTACATTCTCATGATCATCAGCATCGCGCTGGCGGCGCCCGCGGAGGTGCGCGGCGACCAGAGCGGCATACCCGTCGCGGATTCCTTCGCCTTTGCGATGGGCAATCCGGTATTCGGCAAGCTCATGATCATAGCGGCCATGTGCGGCATCCTGACGAGTTGGAACGGCTTCATCGTGGGCGCCACGCGCGTCCTCTTTTCCATGGGAAGGGCGAAGATGCTCCCCGCCGCCTTCGGCAAGGTGCATCCCAAGTACGAATCTCCCACGGCGGCCATCATCCTCGTCGGGCTGATCACCTGCGTTTCGCCGCTGATGGGCAAGTCCGCGCTGGTGTGGTTCGTCGACGCGAGCGCCTTCGGAACGGTCGTGGCCTATTTTATGGTCGCGCTGTCCTTCCTCATGCTGCGCAAAAAGGAGCCCGGCCTGCATCGCCCGTACAAGGTCAAGGGCGGCGTCGCGATCGGCGTGATCGCGATATTCGTCGCGGGCTTCTTCCTCTACCTGTACCTGCCGGTCGGCCCCGGCGCCCTGCTGCCCGTCGAGTGGGCGCTGGTTCTCGGCTGGGTGATTCTCGGCGTGGTCTTCTTCATCGCCGCGAGGCTCAAATACAAGGATATCACGCCGGAGGAGACGGAATACCTCCTCTTCGGCAAGGATTACGCTCGCAAGAACCTTTAGGAACAGTTCCTTACTGATTTTTCCGGGCCGCGATCCCCATTTTGTGT